>NZ_JBFBBK010000051.1:0-61815 GCF_040682635.1 Streptomyces sp. NPDC051133 | reverse complement strand
GGTGCTGGACCGGTACCTGCACCACCTGCGGACGCCCCCTACCCAGCCCTCGGAACATCCGCAGACAGCCCAGAACATAACGAAGCACTACTAGGGGGTTTCGTTCGGATCAGGTCGGGCCCGGCCCGATCCGAACGAAACCCCCTAGCCCCCGGGGTGGTCCGCGGGCCGGACGATGCCCCGGACCACCCCCAGCCCCACCAGGTCCTGCGGCCGGATGCGCAGCTGGGCGGCGGTCGCCTCCACCTCCTGGGGCGGGCGCTTGAGGATGGCCGCCGCGAGCTCCGGGGCGATCACCGAGAAGTAACTGTCCGGCGCCGCCCAGGTGTTGCCGGGCGCGGCCAGGGCGAGCGCCCCGCCGGAACCGCCCTCGCCGACGACGAGGGTGGTGACCGGCACCCGGGCGGCGGCCACCGCGGCGAACACCTCGGCGATCGCCGCGCCGGCGGCCTGCCGCTCGGCCTCCGCGTCGTTCGCGGCGCCCGGGGTGTCCACCAGCGTCAGCACGGGGACACCGAGCCGGCCGGCCAGCCGGATCAGCCGGGCCGCGGTGCGGTACCCGGCGGGCCGGGTCGCCGTGCCGGTCTGCGCCGCGAACGCCACGGTACGGCCGCCGTGCTCCCCGAACCCGCAGAGCATCCCCTCGGGGTCGGTCCCGCCGCACCGGTCGCCGCTGATCCGGACCCGGTGGGTGAAGTAGGCGTCCAGGTAGGCGCCCGCGCGGGGGCGCCCGCCGGAACGGGCCCGCCCGACGGCCTCCCAGCCGGTGCCGGGGAGCCCGGCGGCGCCGAGCGCGGCGGGGACGGGCGCGGGCTCGGGGTCGGGCGCGCCGGACGGGCGGGCCAGCAGGCGCAGCCACGCCCCCAGCACCCCGCGCAGCTCCCGCGGAGGCACCACCGCGTCCGCCGCGCCCACCGCCACCTGGGCCTCCGCCGTGTACGCGGCCGGATCGGCGCCGGGCGGGCGGACGCGGGAACCGGCGAAGCCCACCTGGGCGCCCGGCAGGGCCAGGATCACATCGGCTCCCGCGCCGAGCGTGGCCCAGCCGCCACCGGTCGTCGGATCCCGCAGCACCGCGATCTGCGCCAGCCCCACCTCCCGGGTGAGCGCCGACTGCCGGGCCACCCGCTGGAGTTGGGTCAGCGCGAGCATGCCCTCCTGCATCCGGCTGCCGCCGGTGGCGATCAACGGCACGACCGGCAACCGGTGTTCCCGGGCGTGCGTGTACGCCGCCTCCAGCCGGTCCCCGGTGCGCTCGCCCAGCGAGCCGCCGAGGAAACCGAACTCGAAGGCGATCAGCACGGCCGGGGTGCCCTCGACCCGTGCGGTGCCGCAGACGACCGACTCCTCCTCGCCGGTGCGCTCGGCGGCGCGGGCGCGCGAGGCGTCGTAGCCCTGCCAGCCGAGGGGGCCGTCGGGCGCCCGCTCCCCGGCCGGTACGGGCAGTTCGGCGAAGGTCCCGGCGTCCGAGACCAGGGAGAGTATCCGCCGCGCGGAGAGTCGCTCAGGCATCGGTCAGCGCCCGCTTCATGAGCTTGCCCATGTCGTTGCGGGGCAGCGACTCGCGGTAGCGGACGACCCGCGGGCGCTTGTGCGGGGCCAGCCGCCGGGCCACATGGTCGGCCAGCTCCCCGGCCGAGGGCGGCCGCTGCGGATCCGCCGGGACGACCCAGGCCACGATCCGCTCACCCAGGTCCGGGTCCGGCTCCCCGGTGACCGCCGCCTCCCGCACCCCCGGATGCTCCAGCAGCGCGTTCTCGATCTCACCCGCGCCGATCTTGTAACCGCCGCTCTTGATCAGATCGGTGGCCTTGCGCCCGACGATCCGGACGTACCCGTCGGCCTCCCGCACCGCCATGTCCCCGGTGCGGAACCAGCCGTCGGCGGTGAACGCGGCGGCGGTGGCGTCGGGCCGGTTCAGGTACTCGGTGAACAGGTTCGCACCGCGCACCTGGATCTCGCCGACGCTCTCCCCGTCGAGGACGGCGATCTCCGTCCCGTCCTCCTCCACCAGCCGCAGCTCCACACCCGGCAGCGGCACCCCGACCGTCCCGGCCCGCGCCCGGCCGTCGGCCCGCACGGCGGTGTTCATCAGCGTCTCGGTCATGCCGTACCGCTCGACCACCCGGCGCCCGGTCGCCGCGGCGATCCGCTCGTGGTCGTGCACGGGCAGCGCGGCCGAGCCCGACACCAGCAGCCGGGCCCGCCCCAGCGCCGCGGCCAGTTCCGGGTCGTCCGGCAGGGCCTCGGCGATCCGGTGGTACATCGTCGGCACCCCGAACAGCATGGTCGCGCCGGCGTTCAGCTCGCGCGCCACGCCCTCGGTGGTGAACCGCCCCAGGTGCCGTACCGCGCCACCGCGCCGCAGCGGGCCGAGGACGCCCAGCACCAGCCCGTGCACGTGGAACAGCGGCAGCCCGTGCACCAGCACGTCCCCCGAGGTCCACTGCCAGGCGTCGGCGAGCGCGTCCAGGGTGGTGGCGACGGCCCGGCGCGGCAGCACCGCGCCCTTCGGCGGGCCGGTGGTGCCGGAGGTGTAGACGACGAGCGCCGGATCCTCTTCGCGGGCCTGCGTCCCGGGGGCGGTGCCGGTGGCGGAGGCGTCGACGTCCAGCCGCTCCAACGCACCGAACACCGGCGGCAGTTCCGTCCCGGGCGCGGTGAGGACGAGGTCCGGCGCGCTGTCGGCCAGGATGTGCGTCAGCTCCTTCTCGCCCGACTTCGGGTTCAGCGGCACCGCGGCCGCCCCGGCGAGCAGCACACCCGTCACGGCGACGGCGGTCTCCAGCTCCGGGGTGGCCCACACGGCGACCCGGCGCGCCTTGTGGACCCGCGCGGCGACCGCACCCGCGGCCCCCGCCAGCTCGCCGTACGACAACGACCGCTCACCGAACCGCAGGGCGACCCTCCCCCGGACCTCGTCCGGGGGGACCCCCGTCTCGCTGCGCTCGTCCGGGCCGTCCGCCAGGGCGGGAAAGAGGGAGGACACGCGGCGCACTCCTTACTGTCGGGGCAACTGCCCCCCTTCCTACACCAGCTGCCCCGCCGCGACGACGTCGGCGATCACGCAGCTCACGTTGTCGGGGCCGCCGGCCTCGTTCGCCGCCTCCACCAGCAGCCGCACCGCACGCTCGGGGCCGGCCCCGCCGGTCAGCAGGTCCTTGATCCGGGCGTCCGGCAGGGCCTCGGTCAGGCCGTCGGAGCACAGGACGTACCGGTCTCCCTCCCGGGCCTCCTGCAGACGCAGGTCCGCGGTCGCGGCCGGTCCGCCGGTCAGCGCCCTGAGCAGCAGCAGCCCCTGGCCCACGCGGTGGTCCCGGGTCATGCGCACCAGCTCGCCGTCCCGCAGCAGATACGCCCGCGAGTCCCCGATGTGGGCCACGGCCAGCCCCGACCCCGTCCACAGCAGGGCCGTCAGCGTGGTGCCGACCTCGTCGCCGGCCCCCGCGAGCTCCCGTACGGCCTCGGCGGCGGAGCGCACCGCGTCCTCCAGCACGTCCAGCGCGCTGCCTTCGGGGAGTTCACCGGCCTCGTCCAGGTACCTCAGCGCCGCCACGGCGGCGCTGCTCGCGGGCGCCCCGGCCGGGCCGAATCCGTCGGCGACCGCGAGCAGCCGGCGGCCCGCGTGGACGGTGTCCTGGTTGGCCGGGCGGACCAGCCCGCGGTCGGTGCGGGCGGCATGACGCAGTTCCAGCATGAGAGAACACTCCGATCTCGACGCTCCGGTCAGATGGCCGACGAGGAGCGCGGCGAGATCCCGCCGTGCGGCCGTCTCCGCCTCCACGCGCGCCCAGAACGCCTGGACCGCGCGGGCCGCGTCCACCGGATCCAGGGCGCACACCGCCCGGATCTCGGCGAGCGGCATCCCGAGGCGCCGCAGCCAGGCCACCAGCCGCGCCCGTTCCAGCTGGGCGACGGCGTAGTACCGGTAACCGGTGTCCGGGTCGACCCGGGCGGGCCGCAGCAGCTCCAGCTCGTCGTAGAGCCGCAGCGCCTTCGGTGACAGCCGGCTGGCCCGGGCGAACGCCCCGATCGTCAGGAACTCGGTCCGCATCGCGTGCTCCTCCTCGTCCGCCTCGATGCTGGGGCTTCACCGAGGGTGAAGGTCAATCGCCCTGTCCCGGTTCCGGGACGGTTGTTAGCCTCGCGGTGATCGAACCGCCGTACGACAGGGAGTCCGCCGTGCCCCGCATCGCCCTCGCCACCTACGACCCCGGAGCCGAGCCGGGCAAGGACGGCGATCTGCCGGAGCTGGTGCGGGCGCTCGGGGACGCCGGCGCGCGGGCGGAGGCCCGGTTCTGGGACGACCCGGACGCGGACTGGGGCGGTTACGACCTGGTCGTCATCCGCTCGACCTGGGACTACAGCTGGCGCGCCGCGGAGTTCGGGGCCTGGGTGGAGCGGGTCGGGCGGGCGACCCGCATCGCCAACCCGGCCGGGATCGTGCGCTGGAACACCGACAAGCGGTACCTGGGGCAGCTGGCGGCGGCAGGGGTGCCCACCGTGCCCACGCGCTACATCGCCCCGGGGGAGCCCGCCGGCCTGCCCGACGGGCACGAGTACGTGATCAAGCCGACCTCCGGCGCGGGCGCCCGGTTCGCCGCCCGCTACACGCCCGACCAGCACAAGACGGCGGTACGACAGCTCGCGCGGATGCACGCCGAGGGCTTCACCGCGATGGTGCAGCCGTACGTGCGCGGCATCGACGTCAGCGGGGAGCGGGCGCTGCAGTTCTTCGGCGGCCGGCTGCTGCACGCCAGCCGCAAGGGCGCCGTCCTCGCCCCCGGCACCCCCTACGACGCCGACAAGGTGGCCCACCCGGACCTGGAGCGCTGGCAGCCGACGGACGCGGAACTCGCCGTCGCCGAGAAGGCGCTGGCGGCCGTGCCCGGGGGCGAGGACCTGCTGTACGGGCGCGTGGACCTGGTGGACGGGGAGGACGGTGAGCCCCGCCTGATGGAACTGGAGCTGGTGGAGCCCAATCTGTTCCTCTGGCTGCACCCCGGCTCGCTGGAGCGGGTCACCGAGGCGATCCTCACCGCGGCGGGGGAGTAGCCCGGACGGCGGCCGTCTCCCGGCGGACCCGCCCGCACGCCCGTGCCGCGAGACGTACAGCCGCTCGGCCGTGCGGGTGAAGTGCGGCTCCCCGGCGACCGCGACGACGTAGCGTGGATCGCGGGCGTGGACGTCGTGGACGGGCAACGGCGTCCGGCGGCACGCCGGCGCGTGTCGAGGATGCGATACCGATGGGGAGTCGTCGTGCACAAGGTGTGGCTGGTGACCGGGGCGAGCAGCGGTTTCGGGCGGGCGATCACCGAGGCGGCCGTCGCCGCGGGTGACGTGGTGATCGGCGCGGCCAGACGCCCGGAGGCCCTGGACGACCTGGTGGCCGCCCACCCCGGCCAGGTGGAGGCGGTGCGCCTGGACGTGACCGACCTGGCCGCGATCGACGCGGCCGTACGGGATGTGATGGACCGGCACGGGCGGATCGACGTGCTGGTCAACAACGCGGGCCGGACGCACGTCGGCGCGGTCGAGGAGACCACCGACGCCGAGCTGCGCGCGCTGTTCGACCTCCATGTCTTCGGGCCCGCGGCGCTCGTGCGGGCGGTGCTGCCGCACCTGCGCGAGCGCCGCTCGGGCGCGATCGTGCAGATGAGCAGCATGGGCGGCCAGATGTCCCTCGCGGGCTTCGGCGCGTACAGCGCGACCAAGTTCGCCCTGGAGGGCATCTCGGAGGCGCTCGCGGACGAGGTGGCGGAGTTCGGCATCAAGGTGCTGATCGTGGAGCCGGGCGCGTTCCGCACCGCGATCTTCGACACCGCGCGGGCGGGCGCCAGCGCGGACAGCGGGACGTACGCCAAGGTGGACGAGACCCGCGGCTTCGTGTCCGGCGGCGACGGCGCCCAGCCCGGCGACCCGGCCAAGGCGGCGGCGCTGATCCTGGCCGCGCTGGAGGCCGAGCGCACCCCGCTGCGGCTGGTGCTCGGCGAGGACGCGGTGAGCGCCGTGCTGGCCCACGCCGAGCAGGTCCGCGAGGACGTCAGCACGTGGGAGAAGCGGACCCGGGCGACGGGCTTCGACGACTGATCGGGCTTCGACGACTGAGCGGGATTCGACGACTGAGCGGGCCGCTCAGTCAAGGACCGCCGTGCGCTGCAGCAGCCCCCAGGTGAACTCGGCGGCCACCTCGTGCCGTACGCCGTCCCGGTCCGGTGCGGCGAAGGCGAGCCCCCACCGGGTGGGTGCGGTGCCCTCCAGGGGACGGGCCGGGGCGAAGGCGCGGGCGGCCTCGTCCACCGTGCAGGACCAGGGGGCGAGGTCGTCCAGGGTGCGCAGTCTCGGCGCGGGGGCGCCGGGCGCGCGCACCAGCCACTCGTTCCACACCGCGCCCTCCGGGCCGACCAGCACCTCGAAGCGCAGGTCGGGCCAGAGGGGCAGGGCCCAGCGCCGGGCCTCGCAGTCGACGTCGCCGAGCCGGCGCCGGACGACGGACTCCGGCGCGCCGAGGACGGAGCGGTAGCGGGCGGCGGCCGACCTGGCTCGGGGTGAGCGGACCATCGCCTGCCAGCGCTTGTTCGCCTCCCGCATGTCCGCGATCGAGGCACCCAGCTGCCGGCGGGCGTCCGCCACCAGCTCCGGGTTGTGGTCGGCCATGCGACGCAGCAGCACCAGCTGGAAGTCGACGTACATGGCACCCATGGTGCCCGGCACGTACCCGACCATTGCCCGCCCACCCGTCCATGACTAGCCTGTGTTCGTCATGCCGATCGCCTGTTGATATCTCGAACACCGGGGTGGTGGACGGGCGCTTAGACCCAAGGGAGGGGGCCGGACGTGGGACGCCTCGTGCCTGCCGTGACCCGGGCTCTCGACATTCTTGAGCTGTTCCTCGACGGGGACGGGACGCTCACCGCCCCCGACATCGTGCGCAAGCTGCAGCTGCCGCGCACCACCGTGCACGAGCTGGTCACCACGCTCGCCGCACGGTCCTACATCGTGCCCCTGCCCGGACAGCCCGGACGGTACCGGCTCGGCGTACGCCCGTACCAGCTCGGCAGCCGCTACGCCGAGCAGCTGGACCTCGCCGCCGAGGGCCAGCAGGTGGCCCGCTCGGTCGCCGAGACCTGCGACGAGACGGTGCACGTGGCCATCCTGGAGGGCACCGACGTCATCTACATCGCCAAGGTCGACTCCACGCACGCGGTGCGCATGGTGTCGGCCGCCGGCCGCCGCCTCCCGGCCCACTGCACCTCGGTCGGCAAGATGCTGCTGGCCTCGCTGCCGGAGCAGGAGCTGGCCGCGCGGATACCGGACGGTGCCGAGCTGGCCGCGATGACCCCCAACAGCATCACGGACCCGGCCGCGCTGCGCGAGGCCCTGGCGGAGATCCGGCAGCGGGGTCTCGCCGTGGAGAACCGCGAGTCCAACCCGGACGTCTCCTGCGTGGCGGCACCGGTCCGCGACCGCGCCGGGCAGGTGGTGGCCGCCCTGTCCATCTCGGTGCCGATGATCCGCTGGAGCGAGGGCCGGCGGGGCGAGCTGGAGCAGCTCGCCGCGAAGGGCGCGGCGGAGCTGTCGGAGCGGCTCGGGCACCGGGGGACGGCGTGAGCGGCGGGTACGAGGTCGCCGTACGGGCCCAGGCGGCGCTGGGCGAGGGCCCGACCTGGGACCCCGAGACGGGCCGGCTGATCTGGCTGGACATCCTGGGCATGCGGATCCACACCTACGACCCGGCGACGGACCGCCGTTCGGCCCGTACGACGGAGCAGCACGTCGGCGCGGCCAAGCCCCGGGCGGCCGGGGGCCTGGTGCTCAACCTCCGGGACGGCGTGGGCCTGCTCGACCCCGACGGCACCTTCCGCTGGCTGCACCACGAGCCGGTGCCGGGCCGCCGGGCGAACGACGCGGCGATCGCGCCGGACGGCTCGCTGTGGGCGGGCACCATGCGGTACGACGAGGCGGCGGGCGGGGGCACGCTGACCCGGCTGACCGGTGCCGGCGCGGTGGAGCCGGTCCTGTCGGACGTCACCGTCAGCAACGGCACGGGCTGGAGCCCGGACGGCCGGCTCATGTACTACATCGACACCCCGACCCGCCGGGTGGACGTCTTCGACCACGACGGTGAGCGGGTGCGCGGCCGGCGGCCGCTGCTGGAGATCGAGGAAGGGGCCGGCTTCCCGGACGGGCTGACGGTCGACGCGGACGGCTGTGTCTGGGTGGCGCTGTGGGACGGGGGAGCGGTCCGCCGCTACACGCCCGCCGGCGAGCTGGACCGGGTGATCGAGGTGCCGGCCCCGCGGACGACGGCCTGCGCGTTCGGCGGCGCCGGGCTGACCGACCTGTACATCACCACGGCCCGCACGGGCCTGGCCGCGCCCCACCCCCTGTCGGGTTCCGTCCTGGTGATCCCGGACGCGGGGCAGGGCCTGCCCCAGCCCGCGTTCGCGGGCTGACGGCCCGCGCCGGCCGGCCCGCGCCTACAGAACCCCGGCGGCCTTGCGTTCCTCCGTGGTCAGCGGGGGTTCCGTCAGCCTCGGCCGCAGGGGGCCCACCGCGGCGGCGAGCAGCACGCTCGGGGCCAGCAGGACGTCCGCGCCGCGCTCCAGTGACGTCACGTCCGTCACCCGGCGGGCGATGCGGCCGTTGCCCGTCGCGGTGTACAGCAGCCGGCCGACGTACGCGGACACCAGCCGGTCCCGCAGCGTCGGTCCCTGCTCGGTGGCGCCCGGATAGAACACGTCCGCCCCGATCGCCAGTTCCCAGGCCTCCCGCACGGTCCGCCCGACCGCCTTCTGCACCCGCCGGGCCAGGCCCGGCGACCCGAGGCCGAACCGCAGCGCCGTGTCGCGCAGCACCCGCGCCGACCGGGCCGCGACGGCCATCCCGTGGCCGTACACCGGGTTCAGCGCGCACACCGCGTCCCCCAGGACGACGAAGTTCTCCGGCCACCTCGGCATCCGCTCGTAGAAGTAGCGCCGGTTCGCCGTCGTCCGGGTGATCGTCACCTCGCTCAGCGGCTCCGCGCCCGTGCTCAGCAGCTCCCCGATGAGCGGATGCCGCAGCTCCGCACGGGCGTACCGGGCGAACTCCGCGCCGTCCGAGGGCGGTTCGTCACCCCGGCCGCCGTACAGCGTGACGATCCACTTGCCGTCCTCCACCGGCATCAGCACGCCCCCGCACCCGTTGCCCGCGGCCCGCGGATCGGGCTGGAGGTTCACGACCGGGAAGCCGTCCCGGGCCCCCTCCGGCGCCCGGAACAGCCGGCTGCCGTAGACGAGCCCGGAGTGCACCTCGCGCCGCTCGGGCGTGGGCAGCCCGAGTCCGGTCAGCCAGCCGGCGGCGCGCGAGGCCCGCCCGGTGGCGTCCACGATCAGATCCGCCGTCAGCGTCCGCTCGGTGTCGTCGTGGGCGCGGACGCGGACCCCCGTCAGGGCCGCGCCGGTGCCCTCCACTCCGACCGCCTCGGCCCGCTCGACCAGCTCGATCCGCTCGTCCGCCAGCACCAGCCGCCGCACCACGGAGTCCAGCAGATCCCGGCCGGCGGCCAGCATGAACGCCGACTCGGACCACCGCCGGTACCAGCCGTACGGGGACAGCGCGACCATGTCCGTGGTCATCGGCACCCGGCGCGCCCCGGCCGCCACGAGCCGCTCGATGGCCCCGGGCAGCAGCTCCTCCAGCGCCAGCGCGCCCCCCGACCACAGTTGGTGCACGTGCCGGGCCTGTGGCAGTCCCTTGCGCGGCTCGGGCCCCGCGGGCAGCGCGTCGCGCTCGATCACCGTCACCCGGGCGCCGGCGACGGCCAGGGAGCGGGCCGCCAGCAGGCCGGCGAGGGAGCCGCCGAGGACGACGGCCGTGGGCATGTGATCACTCATGGGCGGCAAGGCTCTCTGCTGGGGCGGTCGCACACGCGCGGACCGCCTCGATGTCGTCGGGACGGCGGAGGGCTCGGGAGACGGCCCCGATCTCCTGGAGCAGCCGCGTGGTGTCGGGCCCTTCGCCCGTCCCGGGCGGCTCCGGTGTGCGAGCCCTGGCCTCCACGGCGTCCAGGACGGCCACCGCGGCGGCGAGGGCCCGGGCGCGCTCGGGGGGATGCCCGAGGGCCAGCGCGGCGCCGTGGGCGCGTCTGCTCAGTTCGAGGTCGATGTGCCGGGCCAGCGGCAGCAGCACGTCCCGGATGAACGTCTCGCGCCGGGTCAGCCGCAGCTCGGGCGTGGCGCGCAGCACGAACGGCACGCCCTCTCCGCTCACGGTGCGCATCAGGTGGTACAGCGGCCGCAGTTCGCGGTGCGCGAGCCGGACCCGCCAGCGGTCGTGCAGGTACTGGCCGGCGTGCGGCAGGATGAAGCCGACCGCGATCAGGATGGCGGACAGCGCGGCGACCGGCGGCGCGAGGTCGGTGCTCAGCGAGTCCAGGTCCCGGCCGCACCAGTGGGCGGTGACGGCGGTCAGCTTGGAGGCGTCGAAGATCAGGTTGAGCACGTAGCCGACGCCCAGCAGCTTCAGGCCCCAGCGCAGCCAGGCGTCCAGCCCCTCGGTGCGCACCCAGTTCCAGATCAGCCGCGAGGTGATGAGGACGGCCACGGCATGGGCGAGGAGGTAGAGCAGGATCTCCTCGCGCATGAACGGCGTGTCGGCGTAGTAGGTGTCCAGGTCCCGCAGCCGCTCGACGGGCGCGTCGGCGAGCAGGAACAGGATCCACAGGGCGGCGATCACCCCGCAGTACACGGAGACCACCCAGCGCATCGCCCGCCGGGTGGCGGCCGAGCGGTCGGACAGGCCGTTGCGCCAGGCGATGATCAGCAGCAGACACGAGCCGCAGAACGCGGTGAGCAGCGAATAGCACCAGGGCGCCGAGACGTTGGGCACCCCGACCAGCCGGTTGACCCGGGCGATCGTGGAGGGCGCGCAGAACACGAACACCGCGCAGGCGAGCAGCAGCAGTCCGCCGACCGCGCGCAGCAGCGGATCCCGCCACAGCCGGATGATCGTGGGCAGCTTGATCACCAAGGCGGCGCTCAGGACGGCCGCGGGGATCCAGAAGGAGATGTAGAACTCGCCGAGGAGTCCGGAGGTGTTCAGCGCCAGCAAGGTCACCGCGCGGCTCCTCCGCGTCCGCGGTAGCCGAGGGAGCGCTGCAGCGGGTCGAGGGGCGCGCCGGATCCGGAGCCGTCGAGACGGGGCCGGAACAGGGTGGCCAGGCGGTGCCCGAAGTCGTCGGCCTCGGCCTCGTCGGTCTCCCGGGAGCCGTTGCGCGCGGCCACCGTCAGCGGCGCGTCCCGCCAGTCGGGCGCGTCGGCGAGGGCACGGGCCGCCGCGGCCCCGGCCAGGTGGTGGTGCCGGTGCCCGGCGTGCAGATGCCACAACTCATGGCCGAGGATCACCAGTTGCTGCACGGCCTCGGCCCGTTCCTCCACGATCACCAGGTCGAAGTCGGCGAACTCCACCCACAGCCCGGTGACCTCGATCTCGTCGGGGAAACGCTCGAAGCGCAGCTCCACCGGCCGTCCACCGCGCAGCGCGCCCATCTCCTCGCACAGCGCCCGGCCCAGCTCCCGTACGCCGTGCGGCGGTTCGGGGCGGGCGCGGACGGCGGCGGCGAGGGCGCCGGCCAGGGAGCGCATCGCCGAGCCCGGACGGGCCGGCCGCAGCCGTGCCGCCAGGCGTGCGGCTCGCTCACGCGCCCCCGCGATGCTCATCGGTCCCCCTTCTGCCGCTCAGAGCGTACGCGTCTGGACGTGTCCTCGTCACGGGATCCCGGCGAGCTTCGTCCAGGACGAAACCACCTGTGAGCTCGTGCAGGGACCATTGACGCGGAAGCGCTTCGCACCTACGGTCCGTTCGGAGTCACGTGCACCAGTCGACATGTCGAACACCTCGGGACGGTGGGGGCAAGGTATGGGACAAGGCGCCGTGCACACCGCACGCTTCACGCTCGACCCGGCTTTCACGGTCGGCCCGGTCAACCCCCGTCTGTTCGGCTCCTTCGTGGAACACCTGGGCCGTTGTGTCTACACCGGCGTCTACGAGCCGGACCACCCCACGGCCGACGCCGAAGGCCTCCGTACCGACGTCCTCGACCTCGTCCGCGAACTGGGCGTCACCACCGTGCGGTACCCCGGCGGCAACTTCGTCTCCGGCCACCGGTGGGAGGACTCCGTCGGCCCGGCCGAGGACCGTCCCCGCCGGCTCGACCTGGCCTGGCACTCCACCGAGACCAACCGCTTCGGCCTCTCCGAGTACATCGCGTTCCTGAAGAAGATCGGCCCCCGGGCCGAACCGATGATGGCCGTGAACCTGGGCACGAGGGGCGTCGCCGAGGCCCTCGAACTCATGGAGTACGCCAACCACCCCGCCGGCACCGCCCTCTCCGACCTGCGCGTGTCCCACGGCGACAAGGAGCCCTTCGGTATCGGGCTGTGGTGCCTCGGCAACGAGATGGACGGCCCCTGGCAGACCGGCCACAAGACCGCCGAGGAGTACGGCCGCCTCGCCGCCGAGACGGCCCGGGCCATGCGCCGGATCGACCCCTCCGTCGAACTGGTCGCCTGCGGCTCCTCCGGCCGGGCCATGCCCACCTTCGCCGCGTGGGAGGCGACCGTCCTGCGGGAGACGTACGACCTCGTCGACCACATCTCCCTGCACGCCTACTACGAGCCCACCGACGGCGACGTGGACTCCTTCCTCGCCTCGGCCGTCGACATGGAGTCCTTCATCGAGAACGTGGCCGCGACCGCCGACCACGTGGGTGCCGGGCTCAAGTCGAAGAAGAGGATCAACCTCTCCTTCGACGAGTGGAACGTCTGGTACCTCTCGAAGTGGGAGGAGCACGCGAGGACCGTCGAGCGGTCCGACTGGCCCGAGGCGCCCCGCCTGCTGGAGGACGCCTACAGCGTCACCGACGCGGTCGTCCTCGGCTCGCTGCTCATCGCCCTGCTCCGGCACGCCGACCGCGTCACCGTGGCCTGCCTCGCCCAGCTGGTCAACGTGATCGCCCCGATCATGACCGAGCCGGGCGGCCCGGCCTGGCGGCAGACGACGTTCTTCCCGTTCGCGCAGGCCTCGGCGTCCGGCCGCGGGGAGGTCCTCGACGTCCGGGTGGACTCACCGACGTACGAGACGAGGAAGTACGGCGAGACGGACCTGCTGCACGCCACCGCCGTCCGCGCGGCCGACGGCACGGTCACGGTCTTCGCCGTCAACCGCGACCGCACCCGGCCCCTGCCCCTCGAAGTCGCCCTGAACGGGCTCGACCTGACGGCCGTCGCCGAGCACAGCGCCCTCGCGGACGCCGACCCCGACGCCCGCAACACCCTTCAGGACCCCGAGCGGGTCACCCCGCACCCGGTCGGGGGCACCGTCCTCGCGGACGGCACCCTCACCGCCGTACTGGAGCCGCTGTCCTGGAACGTGATCAGACTGGTGTGACGGGCACTCCGCCGCTCGCCCGGCCGAGCAGCGTCAGGCTCACCGACCCGGGGCCCGACAGCGTGGTGAACTCCGACAGGACCGCCAGCGCGAGGGTGTTGGTGCCCCGGGTGCGCAGGACGCCGTTCGGCAGGACGAAGGTGTGCTGCGGGCCGACGTCGTTGATGTACTGGCCCATGTTCCAGCCGTTGAGGAAGATCTGCGCCCGGTAGGCCCGGTACGGGTCGTCCTGGAGGGTCAGGCCGATCGACGCGTCGACGTCCGCCGGCACCGACAGCCGGAACGTGGTCCGGTACCAGGTCACCCCCTGGTACCGCGCGGCCCGCGGGAAGCTCACCGTCTCCCAGTCCCGGTCGCGGAAGCCGGGCAGGTGCCAGCCCTCCCGCTCGCCGTACAGGCCGCCGTTGTTCATCGGCCCGCGCACCGGGTCGGGTGCGGCCTGGCCCTGGATGCGCCAGCTCACCTCGGGGTCGGCCCCCTTGAAGGCGGCGGCGGTGAGCCCGCGGGCGGCCTTGTGCGTGTCCAGGCCCTTGCCGTCCTGGTCGTGCTGCATGCGCCGCACCAGCACGGACAGCACATGCCGGCCGGGCGAGCGCAGCGCCTCCCGCACCGGGAAGGCGGCCGTGGCCGTCCAGCTGCCCTGCCGGACGGTCGTGTCCTTGTCCGGCACCGGCATCCGGTGCGTGCCCAGCGGTTCCCCGTCCAGCCACGCCATCAGCAGCCCCTGGGTGCCGGTGGCGTAGGCGAGGGAGACCTCGTCCAGGCCGGTGGAGTCGGTGAAGGAGCCCCGGTACCAGACGTCCCCGTAGTGGAAGCCGTAGTCGTCGGCGAACAGAACCGGCTGCCCCTCGGGCACGGGCGTGGTGCTGAACGACGTCTTCGCGTCCGCGGCCTTCCAGTCCGAGTCGTCGAAGCCGGGCCCGGCCTCCGGGTTCTCCGTCCGCATCCGCCAGCCGCCCAGCGCGGGCAGCTTCACCTCGGGCACGGCGGGCAGCAGCCCGGTGGTCATCAGGCTGCCGGACAGGGTGACCCGGGTGGGCAGCGTCCGCCCGTTCCACACCAGGCTCCCGATCCCGCGCGGCCCCCACACCTCGATGCTGGTCTCCCCGGTGACGTCACCGGTCAGATGGACCTCCGAGCCCCGGACCTCGGCGTGCCGCAGCAGCGCCGGACCGTACACCAGCAGGGTCCCGGACGGGGTGTCGTACGGGAACAGGCGCACGGCGGTGGCGTCGTCGGCGAAGAGCAGCAGCAGCGGGGTGTCGCTCTCGCCCTTCTCCACCAGTATCCGGGTCAGCCCGCCCTGGCCCAGCGGCACGTTCACATGGAGTTCGTCGTCGGCGTAGACCCAGGCGCCCTCCGGGTCCAGGCGCAGGACGAACGGCTCGACCGGGCACTTCAGCACCAGCTCGGCCATCTGGCCGGTCCGGCCGGTGAACAGCGCGACGTCCTGCCGTCCCGCCGTGAGGCACAGCAGGGGCTCGGCGGTGGCGTACTTCAGGGTCCGCTCGCCCAGCTTCAGGCCGGTGGTCAGCAGGGTGGCGTCCTTGCCGGGCACGGTGACCCGCAGGTCGCCGGCGTCGGTGGGCAGGTCGGTGGTGACCGCGTCCGCGCCGTCGTTGCGGGCGACGTACACGTGGGCGCCGGTGTCCGGGTTGGTCAGGTGGTAGACCTTCAGCCCCTCGGCCTCGACGTCCGCGGCCCGGTCGAGCTTGGCGAAGTCGGGCACGCGCTGCAGCAGATGCCCGAGCTGGTGCATCGGCGCGATCTTCGCGGTGACGTTGCGGGCCTCGTCGATCGCGGCCCCGTAGTCGTACGAGGTGTAGACGACGGGCGCGGGCAGCCAGCCCCACGACGTCCCGCCGAAGGTCATGTACACGTTGTGCAGGGTGAGCCCGTTGGCGAGGTTGGTCAGGTAGAAGCGGCGCTCGTAGGCCGCGTCCCGGGTGCGCCGCGACTCGGCGTATCCCTTGCCGTCGCACCAGGCGCCGCCCCACGGGTCGAACCAGCCGCCGCCGAACTCGGGCACGAACCCGGGCGTGGACGGCGAGGCGCTCGCCCCGCCCTTCGCCCCGCCGGGCCCGAAGGTCCCCCAGTCCGGCGGGGTCTGTGCCGGCGACGGATACCCGTCGAACCCGTACAGCCAGCCGCTCTTCTCCCCGCCGGTGCCGAACGAGCCGGGCACCCAGTAGCCGTTGCGCCCCTTGTCGTTGTGGAACAGAGGTACGTCGATCCCGTCGGCCCGGACCTTCCGGTACAGATGGGACATGTAGGCCCGGCCGGTCGCGTCGCCGGGGTGGGCGTCGTACTCGTTCTCGATCTGGTACAGCAGGACCGTGCCGGCGCCCTGTGTGTACAGGTGCCTGCGGGCGATCCGGTTCACCTGGGTGAGCCACTCGTCGACGTGGGACAGGTAGGCCGGGTCGTCGGTCCGGGCCGTCCCCTTCGTCGCCGTCAGCCACCCGGGGAAGCCGCCCGCGTCGACCTCGGCGTTGATGTACGGGCCGGGCCGCAGGATGACGTACAGGCCCGTCTCGGCGGCCGTGCGCAGGAACAGGTCGAGGTCCCGGACGCCGGTGAAGTCGTACCGGCCGGGCGCGGGGGAGTGGTAGTTCCAGGCCACGTAGATGCTGACGGTGTTGTACCCGTGGGCCCGCATCTTCTGCAGCACGTCCCGCCACAGGGACGGGCTCGGCAGCCGGAAGGGGTGCAGCTCGCCGGACCACACCACCAGCCGCCGCCCGTCCACGATCAGCGAGTGGCGGTCGTACCCGATCGTGTGGCGCGCGCCGTCGGCGCTCGGCGGGGCGGGCGCGGGCCCGGTGGGCACGCTGTGCGCCGCGAACGCCGAGGAGGCCCCGGGGCCGCCGCTGCCGCCCAGGGCGAGCCCGAGCGCGGTCGAGCCGGCCAGGGCACTGAAGGTACGTCTGCTGAGCGCCAAGGTGGATCCTCCCGGCGGTCTTACGGGGCGCGGGTGCAGGCCATTCTCCATGGCGCGACGGCCCACAATGGACCCATGAGGATCTCGGCGCGGGCGGATTACGCGGTACGGGCGGTACTGGAGCTGGCCGTACGGCAGGGTAACGGCCCGGTGAAGGCGGAGGAAATCGCCGCCGTACAGGACATCCCGCACAAGTTCCTGGAGGGCATCCTGGGCGACCTGCGCCGCGGCGGGGTCGTGGACAGCAGGCGCGGCGGGGGTGGCGGCTACCGGCTGGCGCGGAACGCGGCCGCGGTCACGGTGGCGGACGTCATCCGGGCGGTCGACGGCCCGATCGTCTCGGTCCGGGGCGAACGTCCCACGGGCCTCGCCTACACGGGCACCGCGCGGCCCCTGCTGCCGCTGTGGATCGCCCTGCGCGCGAACGTCCGCCGGATCCTGGAGGGCGTCACGATCGCCGACCTCGCGGCGGACGCGCTGCCCGAGCCGGTGCGGGCACTGGCGGCGGAACCGGCGGCCTGGGAGAACCCGTGAGGGGAGTGAACAGCCGGAAGTGAATGGCCGGAGTTGGCTCTGCCGGGTGCTCGTGGGGCTCCCTACGCTACCCACGCCTCCCTTCCTCCTTCACGGTTGACGCACAGATTCTCCAAAGGTGACGGGGCGGAGCGGAGGCGTGACCCCCCACTCGACAACCGGGAGAAACCATGGCTGGTGGATTCCTCCTGAGCGGCGCCGTCGCCGCTCTCCTGACCACCGCGCTACCCGCGCAGGGCTCCTCGTCCCCCGTGTTCGACAACCCGCCGCCGGACAAGATCGTCATCGACGTGGCCACGGTGAACGGCTCCGGCTGTCCCGCGGGCACGGCCGCGGTCGCCGTCTCGCCGGACAACACCGCCTTCACGGTGACGTACAGCAACTACCTCGCCCAGGCCGGCGGCAACTCCGACCCCACGGCGTTCCGCAAGAACTGCCAGCTGAACCTGGTGGTGCACGTGCCCCAGGGCTTCACCTACGCGGTCGCCAGCGCCGACTACCGGGGCTTCCTCTCGCTCCAGCAGGGCGCCACGGCCACCCAGAAGGCCTCGTACTACTTCCAGGGCTCCTCGCAGACGGTGCCCAGGACCCACCCCTTCAACGGTCCCTACAACGACGACTGGCAGGCCACCGACAGCACGGACTGGGCACAGCTGGTGTGGTCGCCCTGCGGGGTGCTGCGCAACTTCAACATCAACACGGAGCTGCGGGTGAGCGCGGGCAGCGCGTCCGCCGACAAGGTCAGCTTCATGACGATGGACTCGACGGACGGCGACATCAGCACGGTCTACCACCTGGCGTGGAAGGAGTGTCCCGCCAAGTAGCGGACGGGTGCGGTGCGTCGGCGCACCGCACCCGTCGCCCCCGCCGGTCAGGCGCCCGCCGCGTTGGGCCAGCTCTGCGCGTTGGGCCAGCCCGTGGCGGGCGCCGGTGACAGGCCCGTCGGGGGAGCCGGGGTGGCGGCCGGCGCCGTCATCCCGCGCACCTGGGCCGCCGTGAGCCCGCCGCGGGCCGGGACACCGGGCGGAGTGGGCGCCACGGCTGCCGCGGGCGCGGGTACCGGCACCGGTGCGGGTACGGGCACCGGCGCCGGTACCGGTGCGGGCATCGGGCCGGGCGTGGGCACCTGCGCGGGCAGCGGGACGGGCAGCGGGGCGGGCGCGGGCAGCGGGGCGGGTGCCGCCGGGAGCGGTGCCGGTTGCGGCACGGGCGCCGGCGCCGTCGGTTGCCGGGCCGGGGCCGGTGCCGGCATCGGCTGGGGCGGCGCGGGCATCGGCACCCCGGCGCCGTTGGTCTCGCTGACCAGGCGGTCCACCGCCGCCGTACCCGAGCTGTAGCTGGTCCCGGTGCCCAGCTCGGGTACGGCGGCTCCCCTCCTGGACCCGTAGAGCACCTGCTCCAGGCCGGACACCAGGCGACGCACGTCGACCTGGGGGCGCACCACGAGTCTCAGGAAGCGGCTGGAGGAGCCGATCTTGTTGCCGCACTCACGGACCAGGATCCGGTGCTCGGTGAGCATCCGGTCCCGGACCACGGTGCCCTCGGCTCCCACCGGAAGGCGTACGAAGAGGAAGTTGCCCTGGGAGGGGTAGACCGTCAGGCCGGGAAGCGCGGAGAGGTGGCTGGCCATCTCCAGGCGGTCCCGGCGGACCTGCAGCAGGCTCTGCGCGTACTCCTGGCCGTGGTCGCGCAGCATGAACACCACGTGCTCGGCGAAGGAGTTGAGGTTCCACTTGGGCAGCATCGAGCGGACCTTGCCCGCCAGCGCCGGGTTGGCGACCAGGTAGCCGAAGCGGATCCCGTGCAGGCCGAAGTTCTTGCCGAGGCTGCGCAAGACGATCACGTTGGGGCGGAGCATCGCCTCCTGCACCACGCTCGGCTCGGCCTCCGCGTCGGCGAACTCCAGGAAGGACTCGTCCACCACCACCAGGTCCAGGTCCGCCATCGCGTCCAGGAACTGCACCACCTGCTGCCGGCGCAGATAGCCGCCGTCCGGGTTGTTCGGGTTGCACAGCACGGCCACCCGGGTGCCCCGGGCGCGGATGAACTCGGCGTACCGGGCGAGGTCCAGGCCGAAGTCGTTCGCCTCCTGGAGAGGGAACATGTCGACCCGCTTGCCGGTCTCCATCGGCTGGTCGGTCCAGCGGCCGAAGGTGGGGACCGGGACGGCGAGGGACTCACGGACCAGCAGGTGGTCGATCCAGGTGATCAGCTCCGTCGAGCCGTTGCCCATGGCCACGCACTGCGGCGGCAGCTGGAGCAGCCCGCACAGCTCGCTGGTGATGGTGTCGGCACTGCTGGGGTAGTACGTGACGATCTCGCGCAGCCGGACCGACATCTCCTCGAACATCGCCGGGGTGGGGAAGTACGGGTTGCAGGGGATGCAGAAGTCCACCGGGCCGGTCCCGTCGCCGCCCTCCCGCGTCAACGCCGCCATCGAGGGGCTGTGCGCGGCGGTGCCGCCGAACAACGAGGTGACGTTGCCGGTCAAAGGAGACCTCCGTTCAGGGCGGCCCGTGCGGGGGAGCACGGGCCGCCCATGGATACGGAGGAGGCGTCAGTGGCGTTCAACTCACCTGCGGTGTGAGCCGGTTCACGCCTCGAAGGTGTGGATCGTCGTCGTCCGGTACGTCCGGCCCGGCCGCAGCACGGTCGAGGGGAACGACGGCTCGTTCGGCGAGTCGGGGAAGTGCTGGGTCTCCAGCGCCAGACCGTCGCCCTGCCGGTACGTGCGGCCGGACCGGCCGACGAGGGTGCCGTCGAGGAAGTTGCCCGAGTAGAACTGCACACCGGGCTGGTCGGTGAAGATCTTCAGGGTGCGTCCGGACCCCGGGTCGCGCAGCGTCACCACGTGTTCCGGCCGTGCGGTCACCCCCTTGTCGAGCACGAAGTTGTGGTCGTACCCCTTGGCGGTGACCAGCTGGGGGTGACCGGTGCGGATGTCCCGGCCGATCGGCTTGGTACGGGTGAAGTCGAACGGGGTGCCCGCGGTCCTCGCCAGCTCGCCCGTCGGGATCAGGCCCGCATCGGTGGGGGTGTACCGGCCGGCGGCCAGCCAGAGTTCGTGGTCGTAGATGCTGCCGCTGCCTTCACCCGCGAGGTTGTAGTAGGTGTGGTTGGTGAGGTTGACGACCGTCGGCCTGTCGGTGGTGGCCTCGTAGTCGATCCGCCAGTCGCCGTGCCGGTTCAGGGTGAAGGTGACCTTGGTCCGCAGCGTGCCGGGATAGCCCATCTCCCCGTCGGCGCTGGTGTAGTACAGGTGCAGGCCGACGTCGGAGCCGGAGGTGAACGGCTCGACGTCCCACACCTTGGTGTTGAAGCCCTTGGCGCCGCCGTGCAGGCTGTTCACCCCGTCGTTGACGGACAGCTGGTAGGTGGTGCCGTCCAGGGTGAACCGGCCCTTGGCGATGCGGTTGCCGTAGCGGCCGATGGTCGCGCCGAAGTACGTGGTCCCGGCCACGTAGGCGGCGAGATCGGCGTAGCCGAGCGAGACGTTCGCGTAGCGGCCGTGCCGGTCCGGGATCTCCAGGGACTGGACGATGCCGCCGTAGGAGAGGACCTTCAGGCGGGTGCCGCCGTTCTGCAGCGACCAGCGGTGGACCTTGGTGCCGTCGGCGAGCGTGCCGAACAGCTCCTTGACCGGCTTCCCGCCGGTGGAGGCCTGGGCCGTGCCGCCGAGAGCGGTGGCGGCGAGGCCCGCCGCCGCGGCGCCGGCGATGACGGTGCGTCTGTTCAGTTCCATGTGCGGCTCCCCTTTTCTTGGGCGCTCGGTTCGCCTCCGGGGCGCCGGATCCGCCCCTTCGGCTCACTCGCTTGCTTACGAACCGGACTTGCGCTTGTTCCACACGTCGAATCCGACCGCCAGCAGCAGGGCGAAGCCCTTGATGACCTGCTGCCAGTCGGTGCCGACGCTGAGGAGGTTCATGCCGTTGTTCAGCACGCCGAGGACGAGACCGCCGATGATCGCGCCGAGGACGGTGCCGACACCGCCGCTCATGGACGCGCCGCCGATGAACGACGAGGCGATCGCCTCGAGTTCGTAGTTCAGGCCCGCCTTCGGCGAGGCCGCGTTGAGGCGGGCGGCGATCGCCAGACCCGCCAGGGCCGCGAGCGCGCCCATGTTCAGGAAGACGTAGAAGGTGACCTTCCTGTCCTTGATGCCGGACAGCTTGGCCGCCGGCAGGTTGCCGCCGATCGCGTAGATGTGGCGGCCGAAGACGGCGTTGCGCATCACGTAGCCGTAGCCGACGACCAGGACGCCGAGGATGATCAGCACGATCGGGGCGCCCTTGTAGCTGGCGAGCAGCAGCGTGAGGGTGAGGACCGCGGCGACCAGGGCGACCAGCTTGAGCAGGAAGAGCCGGGCGGGCAGGACGTCCAGGGCGAACTCCTGCTGCCGGCGCCGGTCGCGCACCTCCTGCCACACCACGGCGGCGATCAGGACGAGGCCGAGGAGCAGCGTGAGGTTGTGGTAGTTGGTGTCCGGGCCGGCTTCGGGCAGGAAGCCGGTGAACGTCTTCTGCAGGCCGTCGGGGAACGGGCCGAGGGTCTGGCCCTTGAGCAGGATCTCCGTGAACCCGCGGAAGATCAGCATCCCGGCGAGGGTGACGATGAACGACGGTATGCCGAGGTACGCGATGAAGAACCCCTGCGCCGCCCCGGCCGCCGCGCCCACCAGCAGGCACAGCACCACGGCGAGCGGCCAGGCCACGCTGTGCTGCACCGTCAGCACGGCCGCGAACGCGCCCACGAACGCGGTCAGCGAGCCGACCGACAGGTCGATGTGCCCGGCGATGATCACCAGCATCATGCCGATGGCGAGGATCAGGACGTAGGCGTTCTGCAGCACCAGGTTGGAGACGTTGTGCGGCAGCAGCAGGTCCCCGTCGGTCCAGATCGCGAAGAGGGCCACGATCAGGCCGAGCGCGATCAGCATGCCGTACTGGCGCATGTTGCGGCGCAGGCCGTCCAGCATCAGCCGGAGCAGGCCCCCCTCGGCGGCCGATCCGCTTCCGCCCGGCGGCGCGGGGGCCGGGCTCTTGGCGGTCACATCCGTGCTCATCGCGTTACCTCTTTGTCCTTCTCGTCCTTCGTCATGTGGCGCATCAGCACTTCCTGCGTGGCCTCGGCCCGGGGCACCTCTCCGGTCAGCCGTCCCGCGGCCATCGTGTAGATGCGGTCGCACATGCCGAGCAGTTCGGGCAGCTCGGAGGAGATGAAGACGACCGCCTTGCCCTGGGCCGCGAGCCGGTCGATGACCGTGTAGATCTCGTACTTGGCGCCCACGTCGATGCCGCGCGTGGGCTCGTCCAGGATCAGCACGTCCGGACCGGTGAAGATCCACTTGCTGAGGACGACCTTCTGCTGGTTGCCGCCCGACAGCTTGCCCACCGGCTCGAAGACGGTCGGCGCCTTGATGTTCATGGTGGTGCGGAAGCCCTCGGAGACCTGCCGCTCCTCGTGCTCGTCGACGATGCCCCGCTTGGCGACCTTGCTCAGCGCGGTCAGCGAGATGTTGCGGTTGATGGTGTCGATGAGGTTGAGGCCGTAGTGCTTGCGGTCCTCGGTGACGTAGGCGATGCCGTGCCCGACCGCCTCCGCGACGGACTTCGTACGGATCTCCCGGCCGTCCTTGAGGACCGTGCCGCCCGCGTAACGCCCGTAGGTGCGGCCGAAGACGCTCATCGCGAGTTCGGTGCGGCCGGCGCCCATCAGGCCGGCGATCCCGACGATCTCCCCGCGGCGGACTTCGATCGACACGTCGTCCACGACCTTGCGCTGCTGGTCGATCGGGTGGTGCACGGTCCAGTTGCGGATCTGAAGCGCCGGTGCCGCGCCCTCCTCGGGATGGTGCGGCGTGCGCTCGGGGAAGCGGTGGTCGAGGTCGCGGCCGACCATGCCGGCGATGATCCGCTCCTCGGTGGTCTCCGGCGCCTTCACGTCGAGGGTCTCGATGGAGCGGCCGTCCCGGATGATCGTCACCGAGTCGGCGGCCTTGCGGATCTCGTTCAGCTTGTGGGAGATGATGATCGAGGTGATGCCCTGGTTCTTCAGTTCCAGGATCAGGTCGAGGAGTTTGCCGCTGTCCTCGTCGTTCAGGGCCGCCGTCGGCTCGTCCAGGATCAGCAGCTTCACCTCCTTCGCCAGCGCCTTGGCGATCTCGACGAGCTGCTGCTTGCCCACGCCGATGTCGGCGACGCGGGTCTCCGGGTGCTCGTGCAGCCCGACCCGGCGCAGCAGTGCGGTGGCGTGCCTGAGGGTGTCGTTCCAGTTGATGAGCCCGCGCCGGGCGTGCTCATTGCCGAGGAAGATGTTCTCCGCGATGGAGAGGTACGGCACCAGCGCCAGCTCCTGGTGGATGATGACGATGCCGTGCTGCTCGCTCGCCCGGATGTCCTTGAACCGGCAGACCTCTCCCTCGAAGAGGATGTCCCCCTCGTAACTGCCGTAGGGGTGGACGCCGGAGAGCACCTTCATCAAGGTGGACTTGCCGGCGCCGTTCTCCCCGCAGATGGCGTGGACCTCGCCCTGCCGCACGGTCAGGGTGACGTCCGACAGCGCCTTGACGCCGGGAAAGGTCTTGACGATCGAGCGCATTTCCAGGACGGGTCCCGCCATGGTCGTGCCTTCCAGTCAGTGGGGCCAACAAAGGGGCCGGACAGTGGGTCCGGACAGTGGGTCCGAACAGGGGTCCGGCGGGGACTACTTCAGCTGGGCGTCGGTGTAGTAGCCGGTCTTGACCAGCGCGTCCTCGTAGTTGGTCTTGTCGACGCTCACCGGCTGGAGCAGGTAGGCGGGCACGACCTTGGTCCCGTTGTCGTACGACTTGGTGTCGTTGATCTCGGGCTTCTTGCCCTTGAGCACGTCGTCGACCATGGTCGCGGCGACCTTGGCGAGCTTGCGGATGTCCTTGTAGACCGTCTGCGTCTGCTCACCCGCGATGATCGACTTCACCGAGGCCAGCTCGGCGTCCTGGCCGGTGATCACCGGCAGCGCCTTGCCGCCCGAGCCGTAGCCGTCCGACTTGAGCGCGGACAGGATGCCGATGGAGATGCCGTCGTAGGGCGACAGGACCGCGTCGACCCTCTGCGACGTGTAGTGCGCGGTGAGGATGTCGTCCATGCGCCGCTGCGCGGTCGCGCCGTCCCAGCGCAGGGTGACGACCTGGTTCAGGGCGGTCTGGCCGGAGCGGACGACCAGCTGCTTCTTGTCCATGTACGGCTTCAGGACGCTCATCGCGCCGTCGAAGAAGTACCGGGTGTTGTTGTCGTCGTTGGAGCCGGCGAACAGCTCGATGTTGAACGGGCCCTTCTTGCCGCTGTCCAGGCCCAGTTTGTGCACGATGTACGTGCCCTGGAGCCTGCCGACCTTCTCGTTGTCGAAGGACGCGTAGTAGTCGACGTTCTTGGTGCCGAGGATCAGCCGGTCGTAGGAGATGACCGGGATGTGGGCGTCCGCGGCCTCCTGGAGCACGCTGTTGAGGGACTTGTTGTCGATGGCCGCGACGATCAGGCCCTTGACGCCCTGCGTGATGAGGTTCTCGATCTGCGAGACCTGGGTCTCCGGGTCGTCCTCGCCGTAGACCAGCTTGGTCTTGTAGCCCTTGGCCCGGAGCTCCTTGACGACGTTGTTGCCGTCGGCGATCCAGCGCTCGGAGGACTTGGTCGGCATGGCGATGCCGATGGTGCCGCCCTTGCTGTCGCCCGCCTTCTCCTTGCTGCCGCCCTCGCCGCTCTGGCCGCAGGCGGTCAGGGTGAGGGCGAGCGAGGCGGCTCCGGCTATGGCGGCGAGTGCGGCTCTGCGGTTGCGCATGGTGATCCGTCCTTGGTCGTCTCGTCGTGGAGAGGTCACGCGGTGGTGGGGAAGCGGTGCAGGGTTCCGGGCAGCCGGGAGCCGAGCGGCGCCATGTCGCCGTCCGCGCCGTGCCGGGCGAGCAGGTCCAGGGCGAGCCGGCCGCGCCGCACCCGCTCCCGGGCGGTGTCCAGGGTCACGTCCCGCAGGTGGGTGCCCCACGGGTAGATGCCGGGCGCCTTGGACAGGCCGAACTTCAGGTAGAGCGGGGCGCCGCGCCGGATCAGCTCGGCGACCTCGTACATCCGGACGTAGCCGCCGAGGTCGTCGGGTGCCTCGATGTACATGTCCATCGGGGCGCCCGACGTCCGGCGGATCTCCGTGAGGTGATCCAGCGTCAGGTCGCTGGGCACGTTGACCGAGTCGGCGCCGAGCCGCTCGTAGACGGCGTACGACGCCGGGTTGACCGGTCCGATGAGCGCGGAGACCTTCAGGGTCGTGTCGGCCGGGATGATCCCCGCCTCGCGCGCCCGGTGCAGGGTCCACAGCACGCCCTCGTCGGCGACCAGCAGGCACTTCACGCCCAGTTCGGTCGCCCGGACGGCGTCCTCGACGCAGCCGGCGACGGCGTCGTGGCCGCGGGCGCGCAGTCCGGCCCCCCGCGAGTCGGAGCGCACCGAGCCGCCGGTGTCCCAGGTGCCGCGCGGGCCGGTGAACAGGCAGAGCTCGATGTCGCGTGCCGCGGTGGCGTCGACCATCTCGGTGATCTCGGCGTCGGTGAGCATCCACACGCCGCTGCCCTGGCTGATCCGGTGGATCGGCACGTCGAGGCGGGAGGACTCCTTCAGGACGACCGCCAGCGCCTCGGGACCCTCGCACGAGGGGATCTCGGTGCGCCAGCGGCCACCGCCCGGGAAGCAGTGGGCGGAGGTGTCGGCGGGGTCGAGGGCGGGCGCGTCCAGGCCGAGTGCGGTGAGCACCGGCTCGCCGGGCCTGCGGGCTGCCGGGGCGGAAGCGTCGGTCACTGGCTGTCCTTCGTGTTCGGTATTTCGGACAAGGTTCGTGCCTTGGGGCGCGAAAAAGGCCTGGTGGTACGCCGGTCGGGCCGCCGTCAGGTCGCGCCCCGGCCGGCGTACGTCTCAGGGGCGGAGCAGCACCTTGCCCACCTTCGGATCGCCGGCCCCGACCAGCTCGATGGCCCGCGGGAACTCGGTCAGCGGCAGCTCGTGCGTGATCAGCGGCAGCGGGTCCAGCAGTCCGGCGCCGAAAACGCGCACGGTGTGCGCCCAGGCGTCCGGCGGTGCCCCGAAGACCGTGTGCACCTCCAGCTGACGTACGACCAGACCGGTCGGGTCGAGCCCGTCCGCGCCCGGCGCCGGGATCCCGGTGAGGACCAGCCGGCCGCCGCGCCGCAGCAGTGCGGCGGCGGTGCGCGCGGCGGACGCGGACCCGGCGGTCTCGATGACGACGTCGAGGTCGTCGGGGAGCCGCTGGTCCCCCAGCCGGAAGTCGGTGGCCCCGAACCGCCGTGACAGCGCCTCCCGGTCGTACCGGGTGCCGACCACCAGCAGCTCGGCCGGTGAGACCGCCTTCAGGAACTGCACGGCGAACATCCCGAGGGTGCCCGTGCCGACCACCGCGACCCGCTCGCCCGGCCGGGCGCCCGCCTTCAGCGCGGCGGCCGCGACACAGGCGGCCGGCTCCAGCAGGGCGGCGGCACCGAGGTCGGCGTCGTCCGGCAGGGGGTGCAGCAGGCGGGCCGGCAGGGTGAGGGTGGCGGCCATGGCGCCCGGCTGGGTGAAGCCGGTCTCCTCGTAGCCGTCCGTGCACAGCGTGGTCTCGCCCGCGTGACAGCGGTCGCAGACCTGGCAGTTGCGGAACCCCTCGCCGACGACCTTCCGGCCGAGCAGCGACGACGGCACCCCGGCGCCCACCGCCCGCACGGTCCCGGACCACTCGTGCCCGGGGACGAGCGGGTAACGGACGTACTCTTCGGGCCGGTTGCCCTGGTACACCTCGCGGTCGCTGCCGCAGATGCCGACGGCGTGCACGGCGACGAGCGCCTCGCCGGGGCCGGGCTCGCGGGGTGTGTGCTCCTCCACCCGGTGCTCGCCGGGCGCGGGGACGACGACCTGGGAGCCGGCCGGGCTCACTGCGTGCCCTTCGGCTTGCGCTGCTCCCAGCCCTCGGCCCACAGGTCGAACCGGGCCTGCTGCTGCGGGAACTCGGCGGCGGCGTCGACGTCCAGCTCGACACCGAGCCCCGGCGCGTCGGAGAGGTGGAAGTAGCCGTCGACGACCTCGGGCGCGCCCTTGACCACCTTCTTGATCTCCGCGTCCGCGAAGTCGTTGAAGTGTTCGAGGATCTTGAAGTTGGGGGAGGTGAAGCCGACCTGGAGCGAGGCGGCCGTCAGCACGGAGCCGCCCACGTTGTGCGGGGCGACCAGCATGTAGTGCGTCTCGGCGGTCGCCGCCAGCTTGCGGGTCTCCCAGATGCCGCCGATGTGGCCGACGTCGGGCTGGATGACGTCCACGGCCTGGCTGTCGAAGAGTTCGCGGAACTCGATGCGGTCGTGGATGCGCTCACCGGTGGCGACCGGGATGTCCACCTTGGCGGCCACCTTCTCCAGCGCCTTCAGGTTCTCCGGCGGGACCGGCTCCTCCAGCCAGGCCGGCTTGAAGGGCGCCATCTCCTTGGCCAGCCGCACGGCGGTGGCGGGGGAGAAGCGGCCGTGCATCTCCAGCATCAGCTCGGCCTCCGGGCCGATCGCGTCGCGCACGGCCTCGATGAGCGACACGGCGTACAGGCTCTGCCGGTGGTCCAGCTCGAAGTGCCCGGTGCCGAACGGGTCGATCTTCAGCGCCCGGTAACCGCGCTCCATCACCCCCTGGGCCGCCTTGTGGTACGCCTCCGGCGTTCGCTCGGTCGTGTACCACCCGTTGGCGTACGCCTTGACCCTGTCGGTGACCTTGCCGCCGAGCAGCTGCCAGACCGGCACGCCCAGCGCCTTGCCCTTGATGTCCCAGCACGCCATCTCGACGACCGCGATGCCGGACATCACGATCTCCCCCGCGCGGCCGTAGTCGCCGTACTTCATGCGGCGCACCAGGTCCTCGACGGAGAAGGGGTCGGAGCCGAGAATGTGGTTGGCCTCGGCCTCCCGCAGATAGCCGATCAGCGCATCGGTGTGACCGAGCATCCGGGTCTCGCCGACTCCCGTGACCCCCTCGTCGGTGTGCACCTGGACGTAGGTCAGGTTGCGCCACGGCGTCCCGACCACGTGTGTGCTGATTCCGGTGATGCGCACGGCGGTTGCCCCTCAGCTGTTCGAGATTTCGTCACACGTTCGAAATGCTGGCGTGACAGTAAGGACGGGGCGGTGGGAGTGTCAATGGGGCGCACAGGTAACGGTTTCGACAAGGATTTCGACAATTCTTTCGCTGCTCTACGAAACCTTCACAGCGGCGCCTAGGAACGTGACCGATGCGGACTCTAGTCTTCCCGCGTCATGGACTACTGCCACCCGTGCCAACGGCACCTCAACGGCGCCCTGGCCTGCCCCGGGTGCGGAACACCGGCGCGCGCGACCGCGGAAGCGGAGGCGCCGGCCACGCATGCCTACGCGGGTGCGGCAGGATACGGCGGGCAGGTTCCCCACCAGACGTACACCGCACACCAGAGCTATGCCCAGCCCCAGGCCCATGCCGCGCCCCAGGGGCATGACGGGACCCAGGGGTATGACGGGACCCAAAATTACGACGGGCCGCAGGGTTACGACGGGCCGCAGGGTTACGACGCGCCGCAGGACTACGTTGTCACCCCCGCGTACGAACCGGAGGGTCCGGACGGGACGGAGGAACCGGAGCCCGTGCCCCGCGCGGAGTCCGGGCCCGACCCCGAGAACGACCCCGACTCCGACTCCGAACCCGGCTCCGGTGGTCGGGCCGCCCGGCGCCGGACGCGGGGCACCGTCACCGTCAGCCCCGCCGAGGCCGACTCCAGCCGGCGTGACCGCAAGGCCGCCGCACACCGCCGCCGGCGCCGCCGTACCGTGCTGATCGCGGCGGGCTTCGTCCTGGCCGCGGGCGGGCTCAGCTTCGCCGAGCTGGGCACGGACGCGCCCTTCTCGCCCTTCTCCAGCGGCAATCCGGACCCGGCCGGCGACACCTCGGCCGACGGCGGATCGTCCTCCACGGCCCCCGGTCACAGCGCGGACCCGCTGAACAACACCTCCGGTACCGCGCCGGGCGCGGGCGCCTCCGCCTCCCCGGACGCCTCGGCCTCCGCGTCCGCCTCGGCGTCCCCGAAGCACAAGGACTCCGCGTCCCCGTCCGCCAAGGCCACCGACAAGGCCGCGCAGTCGGCCACGGCGGGCTCCGGTGCGACCCCCACGTCCCCCGCCGCCCCGGCGACGACCGCGCCCGCGCCCACCCCGAGCAGCGCCCCGGCGACATCCGCCCCGCCCCCGCGCCCGACGCCCACCAAGACGTGCAACCGTTTCCTGTGGTGGTGCACCTGAGCGCTCGCGCCCCCCGGGCGCCCGGCCCCGGCTCCCCCGCCCTCCGCCATCCGGGGTATCCGTGACACCCGCGGGCCCTCACGGCGGTTGAGTCGAACAGGTACCTCTCGCCGTACCGATCCCGGGAGCGCCCGATGCCGCCACGGGCGTTGGCACGAGAGGGCGCAGCGAGCAGCGGCTCAGTCGAGGAGTGCGGATGACGCAGGAGATCACCGTCCACGGTACGGTCGCCGAGGGCTTCGAGGCGGTGCGCGAGGAGTTCGCCTCCTTCGTCGCCGGGGAACGGGACGACTACGAGGGCCAGTTGTGCGCCTACGTCCACGGCAGGCGGGTCGTCGACCTGTGGGCGGGCTGCCGGGCCGACTCCCTGTACGGCGTGTTCTCCTCCACCAAGGGCGCCGCGCACCTGGTGGTCGCCCTGCTGGTGCAGGACGGCACGCTGGAGCTGGACCGCAAAGTGACCTACTACTGGCCCGAGTTCGCCGCCGAGGGCAAGGGCGCGGTGACGCTGCGGGAGCTGCTGGCACACCGGGCGGGGCTGATCGGGATCGACGCCGGGTTCTCCGCCGAGGAGCTGGCCGACGACCGGGCGATCGCCGAACGGCTCGCGGACCAGAAGCCGTTCTGGCGGCCGGGGACGGCCTTCGGCTACCACGCGCTGGTGATCGGCGCGCTCACCGGAGAGGTGGTACGCCGGGCCACGGGCCACACGCTCCAGGAGGTCTACGAGGAGCGGGTGCGCGCGCCCTACGGCACGGACTTCTTCCTGGGGCTGCCCGACTCGGAGGAGCCCCGCTTCCGCCCGGTCCAGCCGATGCTCCCGACCCCCGAGCAGCAGACGCTGCTGGCGGCCCAGCCGGCCGGGCCGCACACGCTGACCTCGATCGCCTTCAACGGACATGTGCCGGAGCCGGGCACACTGGCGGAGTTCGCCAACTCCCGGCGGGTCCGCGCCAAGGGGCCGGCCTCGGCGGGCGGGGTCGCCTCCGCGCGCGGGCTCGCGAAGATGTACGCGTCGGCGATCAGCGAGGTGGACGACCGGTCGCCGCTGCTGAAGCCGGACACGGTCGCCGAGGTGGGGCAGATCCACTCCGTCGGCTACGACCTGGTGGCCCGTGCCCACAAGTCCTACGGGCTCGGCTTCCAGGCGACCTCGGACATGTGGCACCCGTTCCTGGGCGCGGGCACCTTCGGCCACAGCGGCGCGGGCGGTTCCCAGGCCTTCGCCGACCCCCGCAGCGCGCTCGCCTACGGCTACACCCGCCGCCGCATGTCCTTCCCGGGCGGCGCGGCCCCGGAGAACGACAGGCTGGCGAGAGCGGTGCACCGGGCCGTACTGGCCGGCTGAGCCGAAGAAGAGGCCGCACCCCACGTCCAGGGGTGCGGCCTCCACATGGTGCAACGACGGTGCTCAGACCAGCGTCACGGTGATGTTGCCCCGAGTCGCCTTCGAGTAGGGGCACACCTGGTGCGCCTTCTCGACGAGCGCCCGCGCGGTGGCCTCGTCGGCGTTCGGAATGTTCGCCGAGATCTCGACGATGATCCCGAACCCGTCGTCGTTCTTGCCGATCCCGACCTTCGCGGTGACGGTGGAACCGGAGATGTCGGCGCCCTCCTGCCGGGCGACGACCCCCAGCGCCCCCTGGAAGCAGGCGCTGTAGCCCGCGGCGAACAGCTGCTCCGGGTTGGTGCCGGCGCCGTTGCCGCCCATCTCCTTCGGCGGGTTCACGACGACGTCGAGCTTGCCGTCGTCCGTGGCGACCCGGCCGTCACGGCCGTTCTCGGCGGTGGCCACGGCGGTGTACAGAACGTCGGACTGCTGAATGGGCATGCGGTGTCTTCCTCCTCGGTCCGCCACGACTCGCGCCCACGATCGCCAGCGGATATCGGAAAGAAGTTACCGCATGCCGGAAAATCAGTGAAGGCTAGAGCTTGACGACCATCTTTCCGATGTTGTCGCCGCGCAGCACCCCGAGGAACGCCTCCAGGTTGTTCTCGATGCCCTCGACGACCGTCTCGCGGTACTTCAGCGCGCCGGAGGCGACCCAGGGGCCCACCTGCTGGACGAACTGCGGCTGGAGGTCGTAGTGGTCGCCGACCAGGAAGCCCTCCATCCGGCCCCGGGTCTGGATCAGACGGGCGAGGTTCCGCGGCCCGGGGGCGGGCTCGGTGTTGTTGTAGACCGAGATCATGCCGCAGACGGCGATCCGGCCACCCTGGTTGAGCGAGCCGATGGCGGCCTCCAGGTGGTCCCCGCCCACGTTGTCGAAGTACACGTCGATGCCGTCCGGGGCCGCTTCGCGCAGCTGCTCGGCGACGGGGCCGTTCTTGTAGTTGAAGGCCGCGTCGAAGCCGTACTCCTCGACCAGCAGCTTGACCTTCTCGTCGGAGCCGGCCGAGCCGATGACCCGGGAGGCGCCCATGAGCTTGGCGAGCTGGCCGACCTGGCTGCCGACGGCACCCGCGGCGCCGGACACGAAGACCACGTCGCCCTCCTTGAAGGAGGCGGTGCGCAGCAGGCCGGCGTAGGCGGTGAGGCCGGTCATGCCGAGGACGCCGAGGTACGCCGACAGCGGCGCGGCCTCGGGGTCGACCTTGACGGCGTGCTGCGCGTCCAGCACCGCGTACTCGCGCCAGCCGAAGAAGTGCAGGACGTGGTCGCCGACGGAGATCCCCTCGGCGTTCGAGGCGACGACCTCGCCGACCGCCCCGCCCTGCATGACCTTGCCCAGCTCGAAGGGGGCGGCGTACGACTTGGCGGCACTCATCCGGCCGCGCATGTACGGGTCCACGGAGAGGTACTTGTTACGCACCAGGACCTGGCCCTCGCCGGGGGCCGGGACCTCGGTCTCGACCAGGGCGAAGTCCTCCGGCTTCGGCCAGCCGACGGGACGGCTGACCAGGTGCCACTCGCGGTTGATCATCACAGGGCCTTTCGATTTACTTCAGTACCTGAAACAACCGTGCACCTGAATATTTCAGGATGTCAAGTAAGCGGGGTATCCTGAGGGCATGGCCACACCCGAGAAGACCCGTCCGGACGAACTGACCATGGAGGTCGTCGAGCTGATCGGTGAGGTGGTGGCCCGGTACCACGCGGACTACGAGGAGGCCGCCGCCGGGCACAACCTGACCGGCGCCCAGGCGAAGCTGCTCGGCCTGCTGTCGCTCGCCCCGCTGCCGATGCGGAAGCTGGCGCAGCGGCTGAAGTGCGAGCCGTCGAACGTCACGGGGATCGTGGACCGGCTGGAGTCCCGGGGCCTGGCGGAGCGCCGCCCGGACCCGACCGACCGCCGGGTGAAGCTGGCCGTGGCCACGGAGGAGGGCCGCCGGGTGGCCCGGGAGCTGCGCGACGGCCTGCGCTTCGCCCGTGAACCCCTCGTCGGCCTGTCCGCCGAGGAGCGGCTGGCCCTGCGGGATCTGCTGCGCCGGATGCTGGACGCCTGAATGACGCCGTCCGGGGCCCCGGTAAAGTCTTCGCCATGCGTGATCTCGGGGCGGGGTTCGGTTATCTGCTGAAGGGCCAGCGGTGGGTGGCGCGGCACGGCCGCCAGTACGGCTTCGGGCTGCTGCCGGGACTGATCACGCTGGTCCTCTACGCGGCCGCGCTCGTCGCGCTCGCGGTGTGGGGCGAGGACGCCGTCACCTGGGCGACACCGTTCGCGGACGACTGGGCCGGCCCCTGGCAGGGCCTGTTCCGCGGCTTTCTCACGGCCGTCCTGTTCGCGCTCGGCCTGCTGCTGGCCGTGCTGACGTTCACGGCCGTCACCCTGCTGATCGGCCAGCCCTTCTACGAGAACCTCTCGGAGAAGGTCGACGCCGACGTCTCACCCGACGGCACCGCCCCGCGCTCGGACCTTCCGCTCTGGCGCGAGCTGTGGATATCGGCCCGCGACAGCCTGCGCATCCTGGTGCGGGCCGCCCTGTGGGGCGTGCTGCTCTTCGCCCTCGGCTTCCTGCCGTTCGTCGGGCAGACCGTCGTCCCCGTCCTCGGCTTCTTCGTCACCGGCTTCTTCCTCACCGAGGAACTGGCCGCCGTCGCCCTGCAGCGCCGGGGGGTCGAACTGCGCGCCCGGCTCGGCCTGCTGCGCTCCCGCAAGACCCTGGTCTGGGGCTTCGGCGCGCCCCTCGGCCTGGCCTTCCTGGTCCCGTTCGTCGCGGTCTTCCTGATGCCGGGCGCGGTCGCGGGCGCCACGCTCCTCGCCCGCGACCTGCTGGGTGAGGACAGCGGCGAGCCGGACACCGAGGACGGCGACCAGGAGGTCACCTCCGGGACGTGGTAGGCGCCGCCTACGGCATGGCCCGTACGGTCTCCGCCGCCTGCGCCCGCAGCACCTCCAGGAACGCCCGTGCCGCCGCCGAAGGCGACCGCCCGCGCACGGTCGCCGCGTACACCGCCCGCGCCGGGGCCCCGGCGTCCCGCACCGGAAGCAGGACGACGTCCGGGCGCACCGAGCCGGCCGCCAGTCCCGGCACCAGTGCCACCCCGAGACCCGCGGCCACGTACCCCTGCTTGGCGGTCCACTCGGCCACCACGTGCGCCACGCGCGGCCGGAACCCCGCCCGCAGGGCCGCGTCGACCTCACCGAGCTGGAGGAGTGCGGCGCCGTACGCCGCCGGTTCCTCACCGGGACACCGCCGACGAGCATGACCTTCGAGGTGCCGCGGCTGTTCCGCCCGGAGGCACGGATCGAGATCGAAGTGGTGGCGGCGGTGCCGGCCGGACGGCCATACTGCGCGGCATGAAGACAGCGAAGGCCGCGAACCTGGGAGTCCTCTTCCTCGTCGAACTCGGCGCGCTCGCGGCCGCCGCCTACTGGGGCCTGACCCGGGACACCTCGCTCAACTGGCTGGTCAGCGTGGTCGCCCTCACCGTGATGGTCGCCCTGTGGTCGCTGTTCGGCGCCCCGCGGGCCCGCTTCAGGACGCGGGGCGCAGGCCGTGTCGCCTTCGAAGTGCTGTGGTTCGGCGCGGGGGTGGTGGCCCTGTGGGCCGCGGGAGCCGTCGCATGGGCGCTCGCCCTGGCCGTGGTGTGCGCGGTGAGCAAGAGCCTAGCCGTGACCTGGGGCCAGTAGACGCTACTCGACCGGCTCGCCCAGCAGCCGCAGGAAGTCCCGGAACGCCCCCGGCATGTCCACCGACTCCGGGTCCAGCAGCCACTGGTACTGCAGCCCGTCCATCACCGCGACCAGCAGCGGAGCGGTCCGTTCGGGGGTGAGGCCATTGGGCAGCCGACCGACCGCTTCACGGTCGACAACCGGGTCTCCGCGCGCGCCCTGCGCGAGCTGTACCTGGCCCCCTTCGAGGCGATCGTCGAGAACGCCCGCCCCTGGGGCATCATGACCGCCTACAACAGGGTCAACGGCACGACCATGACGGAGCACCACCACCTGGTCAACGAGGTCCTGCGCGGCGAGTGGGGCTTCGACGGGTTCAACGTCTCCGACTGGATGGCCGCCCGGGACACCGTGGGCGCCGTCGAAGGCGGCCTCGACGTCGCCATGCCCGGCCCGGAGACCGTCTACGGCGAGGCCCTCGCCCAGGCCGTGCGGGACGGCCGGGTCACCGAGGCCACGGTCGACTCCGGCGTGCGCCGCGTGCTGCGCCTCGCCGCCCGCGTCGGCATCCTGGACGGCGCCGAACCCGCCGTACCCGAACCGCCCGCCCCGGTCGACGGAGAGGCCCTGGCCCGCGAGATCGCCCGCCGCTCCTTCGTCCTCGTCCGCAACGAACGCGGCGCGCTCCCGCTGAGGCCCGGCACGGTGGCGCTGATCGGCGCCGCCGCCCGCGACGCCCGCGTCCTCGGCGGCGGCTCCGCGACCGTCTTCCCGGCCCGGATCGTCTCCCCGCTCGACGGCCTCACCGCCGCCCTCCCCGAGGGCACCCTCGGCTACGCCGTCGGCGCCGATCCGGCCACGGAACTCACCGTCGCCGACCAGGGCTTCACCCTGAGGGCGGTCTGCCGCGACGCGGACGGCACGGTCATCGGCACCCGCTCCGCTCCGAGCGGCCAGATCCAGTGGATGGGCTCGGACCTGCCCGACGGCGTCACCCACGACCGTCTGCACACCGTCGAACTCACCGGCACCCTCACCCCGCGCGAGTCCGGCCCGCACACCTTCGGCATCAAGGGCATGGGCGCCTTCACGCTCACCGTCGACGGGACGACGTACTTCGACGACGTCCAGCGGCCCGCCAAGGACGACCCGTTCGAGGCCCTCTTCGGCGCCCCCGTCCCGCACGCGCGGGCCGAGCTGACCGCCGGCGAGCCGGTCGAGGTCTCCCTCACCCACGTCGTCCAGCTGCCCGAGAGCATCCCCATGAAGGTCGTCACCTTCTCCCTCGCCCACTCCGCCCCGCGGCGCGACCCCGACGAGCTGATCGCGGAGGCCGTCGAGGCCGCCCGGAACGCCGACACGGCCGTCGTCATGGTCGCCACCACCGACCGCGTCGAGTCGGAGGGCTTCGACCGTACGGACCTGAAGCTCCCCGGCCGCCAGGACGACCTGGTCCGCGCGGTCGCCGCCGCCAACCCGAACACCGTCGTGGTCGTCAACTCCGGCTCCCCGGTGGAGCTGCCCTGGAGGGACGAGGTCACCGCCGTGCTGCTCAGCTGGTTCCCCGGCCAGGAGGGCGGCACGGCCCTCGCCGACGTGCTCACCGGCGCCCACGAGCCCGGCGGCCGGCTCCCCACGACCTGGGGCTCGCTCGCCGACGCCCCGGTCACCCAGGTCGTGCCGGCCGACGGCGAACTGCCCTACACCGAGGACCTGTTCATCGGCTACCGCGCCTGGGAGAAGGCCGGCCGCACCCTGGCCTACCCCTTCGGTCACGGCCTCGGCTACACCGAGTGGGCCTACGAGTCCCTGACCGCCGACGGCACCACCGCCCGCGTCCGCGTCCGCAACACGGGCGAACGGCCCGGCCGGGAGGTCGTCCAGGTCTACCTCTCCCCGGCCGACGCCGACGCCGACGCCTCCGCCGAGCGCCCGGGCCGTCGGCTGGCCGGCTTCGCCTCCGCCGAGGCCGGGCCCGGGGAGAGCGTCGAGGTGACCGTCGAGCTGCCGCGCCGTGCCTTCGAGGTCTGGGACGAGGAGGCGAAGTCGTGGGCGTTTGTGAAGGGTTCGTACGAGATCACGGCCGGACGCTCGATCGCCGACCGCAGGCTGACCACGCCGATTAACGTCTGATCCGGGACAAGTCCCCCAAGAGCAGCCCCGGTCCGGGACCTGACCCCTGGACCGGGGCTCATGGCGTCCGGGCGCATGTGGCAGACTCCCGGGCCGCGAACACCGGACACACCGGTCACGGGGGAGAGACATCGTGTATCCAGGCCAGCAGCAACCGCCGGGTCCGTACGGGCAGCAGCAACCGCCGGGTCCGTACGGGCAGCCGCCCCAGTACCAGCAGCCGTACGCGCCTCAGCAGCCGTACGCACAGCAGCCGTACCCGCAGCAGCAGCCGTACCCGCCGCAACAGCCGTACCCGCCCCAGCAGCCGTACCCGCCCCAGCAGTCGTACGCGCCGCAACAGCCATACCCGCCCCAGCAGCCGGCGCCCGTCCAGCACGTCGGTGAAGGGCGGATGCGGCTGGATCCGAATCTCACCCCGGACCAGCGCGAGCTGGCGCTGAAGATCCAGGCGAAGGCCAAGCCCATGGCCTACGGCATGGTGCTCGGCGTCCCGCTCACCTTCGGCGGTGTCCACTACGGCATCACGCGGCAGCCCGTCGGCTTCGCCGCCGCCCTCGCCGGACTGGGCCTGCTCGCCTTCGGTGTCTTCTCACTCCTGCAGATGCAGGGACTCAAGCGGCGGCTGCGGCTGATCACGGCCGACGCCTGGCGCTCCCCGGCCGCCCATCTGCCCGGCGCCCGCAAGGCCGCCACGCAGGCCGCCTATCTCAACGGCCTGCTGGTGCTGCTGTCCCTCGCCGCGACCGGCTACCTGCTCTACAAGGGCGCCGGCTGGGGCGCGTACGGGAACCCCTTCGGCTTCGGGGCGCTGATGCTCGGCGCCGCCCTGCCCTTCGGCATGGCCCTGTCCGCGGCGACCACCATCCCGCAGCTGCTCCAGGTCATTCCGGCAGGCGCACGGGTCGGCCGGAGCCTGTACTCGGTCATCTTCGTGCTGGCGACGACGGTGACCGGCGAGGGCATCAAGGGGCAGGCGGTGGGCCCGGTCGTGGCCGGCGGCTGCACCCTGCTCATCTGCGGCGGCGCCATGTCCCTGCTGGGCAAGGCGACCAAGCGCATGCGGGGCGAGAGCGTCTAGGGCCCGGCGTCCGCTCAGCGCGCCGAGAAGCCGTACACCGTCTCCGAGCGGAAGACCTGCCCCGGCCGCAGCACCGTGCTCGGGAACTGTGGGCGGTTCGGGGAGTCCGGGAAGTGCTGGGTCTCCAGGGCGATGCCGTCCCCGGGCGCGAAGGGGGCGGCCAGATGGTCGGCGGTGTAGAGCTGGAGGCCCGGCTCGGTCGTCGCCACGGTGAGGGTCCGCCCGGAGCCCGGGTCGTGCAGCTCGGCCACCTCCTCCGGCTGCCCGGTCACGCCCTTGTCCAGGACGAAGTTGTGGTCGTAGCCGGAGCCGACCTCGCGGGCCTCGCGGAAGTCGAAGCGGGATCCGGAGACGTCCTCCAGGGCGCCCGTCGGGATCAGGTCCGCGCCGACCGGGGTGTAGCGGGAGGCGGCGAGCCGCAGCTCGTGCCCGCCCGCGGGGCCCGCGCCCGGACCGGCCAGGTTGACGTAGCTGTGGTTGGTGAGGTTGAGCACGGTCGGCGCGTCGGTCGTCGCCTCGTAGGCGATCCGCAGCGCGCCGGACGCGTCCAGCGTGTACGTCGCCGACACCTCGACGCGGCCCGGGAAGCCCCCCTCGCCGTGCGGGTCGACCCGGCCGAGCCGCACCCCGTGCTCGACGGGCTCCGCCTCCCACACCCGCTTGTCGAATCCCCGCCGGCCGCCGTGCAGGCAGTGGGGTCCGTCGTTCGGCTCCAGGGCGTGGAGACGGCCGTCCAGCGGGAAGCGGGCGCCCGCGATGCGGTTGGCGTACCGGCCGACCAAGGCACCGAAGTACGGGCCCGGATGGGTGAGATAGCCGTCCAGCCCGGCGAACCCCAGCACCACGTTCGCCGTGCGCCCGGCCCGGTCCGGGACCTCCAGCGACCGCACGATCCCGCCGTACGTCAGGATCTCCACCCGCGTCCCGGCACGCTCCAGCGTCCAGCGGTGAACCTCGGTGCCGTCGGAAAGTGTGCCGAAAAGTTCGCTCATGTGGAAAACAGTAAGCGACCGGTCTCCTAGGCGGCCGGGTCCGGCGCCGTGATGGTCCGGTACGCGATCGCCGCGAGCCGGGCCTGGCCGTCCTTGCTGGGGTGGAACCAGTCCCAGTGGCTGAGCTGGTCCGTGCCGAAGCGGTAGTCGTAGACCGCGTTGCCGTCGAAGCGGCAGCGGCGGTCCTTGGCGCAGACCTCCTTCAGCACCCGGTTGTACTCCACCACCCGCTGCTGCACCCTCTCCCGGCGCGACATGGCCGCGCCGGTCAGATCGTCGGCGCCGGACAGCATCGACGGGCAGATGCCGAGCTTCCACACCTCCTTGCCCAGCGGGTTGCTCCGCCCCTCGGACCACAGGCGCTTCAGGTCCGGCACGCTCGCCACGTACACCTGCGTCTTCGGCAGCGCCGCGCGCAGGATGCGCAGGGCGTCCTCGAACTGCGCGCGGAAGTCGGCGACCGGGGTCATCGCCGACGCCGAGGCACGGCAGGCGTCGTTCGCCCCCGCCATCACCGTCACCAACTGGGGGGCGCGGGTGGCCGCCTGGGCCATCTGGTCCGGCAGGTCGGCCATGCGGGCGCCGGTCACCGCGTAGTTCCAGCTGCGCTCCGCCGCGCCCGTCACCCCGAGCAGACGCACCGCCAGGCTGTCCACCTTGGCGTCGCTGCCCGTCGCCCACGACACCTCGGGGCAGTCGGAGAGCACCGTGCACGCGTCGAAGCCGCGGGTGATGGAGTCGCCCACCGCGGCGATCGAAGAGGGGCTGCGGTCCCAGAGAGGGGCGGGCTTGGCGGCCCTGGCCTTGGTGGTCCCGGGCGCGGGCGAGCCGCCGCCCCCGGTGTCGCACCCCGCGACACCGAGCAGGGCCGCCGCCACGACGGCGAGAGCGGCCCGCCCACGGCTGCTTCGCTTCCGCATCCCCTGGTGATCCCCTCGTCGTCGAATCCGGTGCTCGCCGGTGCTTCCCCCATAACAACGTGCGGGGGTTCCCGGCCGGGTCCGCTGGAACGGACGGGACCCGTACAAGCGTCCCCCTGGGTGAATGGCGGGGGTTTCCTGGCACCGGGACCGACGGTACGTCACACTCCTTGCGCCGCCGCAGGGTAGCCTCGCCATCAACGCGGCCGTCGTGTCACTGCCGCCCAGCCAGTCCGCAAGATGTCCCGCTCTGCCCGGAGGTTCCGGTGACGACACGTGGAGTTCTGTACGTGCACTCCGCGCCGCGCGCGCTGTGCCCGCATGTCGAGTGGGCCGTCGCCGGGGTGCTCGGCACGCGCGTCAGCCTCGACTGGATCCGGCAGCCCGCGGCCCCCGGCACCTGGCGCTCGGAGTTCTCCTGGCAGGGCGAGGCCGGTACGGCGTCCAAGCTGGCCTCCGCGCTGCGCGGCTGGCACCTGCTCCGCTTCGAGGTGACCGCCGAGCCCTGCCCCACCGCCGAGGGCGAGCGCTACAGCTGCACCCCCGACCTGGGCATCTTCCACGCGGTGACGGGCATCCACGGCGACATCCTCATCCCGGAGGACCGGCTGCGCGCGGCGCTGACACGCTCTCAGCGCGGCGAGACGGACCTGGAGGCGGAGATCGCCAAGCTGCTGGGCAAGCCCTGGGACGACGAGCTGGAGCCGTTCCGCTACGCGGGCGAGGGGGCACCGGTGCGCTGGCTGCACCAGGTGGTGTGAGGACGTCCGCGCCACCGGACCCGGGTCCGTGACCGAACACGGGGAAGGGCCCCCGCCGACCAGCGGGGGCCCTTCCTCATGCACGTTCTCAGACGGTCCTGAACGCCAGCACCACGTTGTGGCCGCCGAAGCCGAACGAGTCGTTCAGCGCGGCGATGCGGCCCTCGACGGGCAGCTTCCGGGCCTCGTCCCGCACGACGTCGGCGTTGGCCTCCGCCTCGGGGTCGATGTTCTCGACGTTGATCGTCGGCGGTGCCACGCGGTGGTACAGCGCGAGCACGGTCGCCACCGACTCCACGCCACCGGCGCCACCGAGCAGGTGACCGGTCATCGACTTGGTCGCGGAGACCGCCATGTGGTCCGCGTCGTCGCCGAACACCTTGCGCAGCGCCTTCAGCTCGGCGATGTCACCGGCCGGCGTCGACGTGGCGTGCGCGTTGACGTGGACGATCTCGGCCGGGTTCAGGTCCGTGTTGTCCAGCAGGTTCTGCAGCGCGTGCGAGATGCCGCGGCCCTCGGGCTCCGGCTGCACGATGTCGTGGCTGTCGGCGGAGATGCCCTGCCCGACGGCCTCCGCGTAGACACGGGCCCCGCGCTTGGCGGCGTGCTCGGCGGACTCCAGGACGAGCACACCGGCGCCCTCACCGAGGACGAAGCCGTCGCGGGCCACGTCGTAGGGGCGCGAGGCACCCTGCGGGTCCTCGTTGTTCTTGGACATCGCCATCATGTTGCCGAACGCGGCGATCGGCAGCGGGTGGATGGCCGCCTCCGTGCCACCGGCGACGACGACGTCGGCCCGGCCGGTGCGGATCATCTCGATGGCGTAGCCGATGGCCTCCGCACCCGAGGCGCACGCGGACACCGGCGTGTGCACGCCCGCGCGGGCGCCCACCAGCAGGCCGACGTTGGCCGAGGGGCTGTTCGGCATCAGCATGGGGACGGTGTGCGGGGAGACGCGGCGGACGCCCTTCTCCTTCAGCACGTCGTACTGGTCGAGGAGCGTCGTCACACCGCCGATGCCGGAGGCGATCACGGCGCCCAGGCGGTCGGGGTCGACGGCTGCGTCCTCACCGGCCTTGGCGGTGAAGCCCGCGTCCTGCCAGGCCTCCTGAGCGGCGATCAGCGCGAACTGCGCCGAGCGGTCCAGCTTGCGGGCCTGCGGCCGGGGGATGACCTCGGTGGGCTCCACGGCGACCGGGGCCGCGATCTTGACGGCCTGCTCGGCCGCCCAGTCCTTCTCGAGGGGCTTGACGCCGGACTTGCCGGCGATCAGGCCCTCCCAGGTGGAAGCTACGTCGCCACCCAGCGGTGTGGTTGCGCCGATACCGGTGACGACCACGGTGCGATTGGTCGGGCTCACGGGAATTCTTTCTCCAACGGATGCGGGAATCTACGGCGCCACCGCCGGGTGGCGGGGCCTTGCAGCCTGACAGCCCTAAGGGGTGACTCAGGCCTGGTGCTTGAGGATGTAGTCGGCGGCGTCGCCCACGGTCTTGAGGTTCTTGACGTCCTCGTCCGGGATCTTCACCTCGAAGCGCTCCTCGGCGGCGACGACGACCTCGACCATGGACAGCGAGTCGACGTCCAGGTCGTCGGTGAAAGACTTGTCCAGCTGGACGTCCTCAACCGGGATGCCGGCGATCTCGTTGACGATTTCCGCGAGACCCTCGACGATCTCTTCCTGAGTGGCGGCCATGTCAGGCGCTCCTTCTTCGATATTGCAGACGGTTTGTGGCAGTTGTCCCCCTGCCGGATCGCATGATCCGGCACGGAGTGCCTAGGGGAGGGTAACGACCGTGGCGGCGTACACGAGACCCGCCCCGAATCCGATGACGAGCGCGGTGTCGCCGCTCTTCGCCTCCCCGGTCGCCAGAAGCCGCTCCATAGCGAGCGGAATCGAGGCGGCCGAGGTGTTGCCGGTGGTGCGGATGTCACGGGCGACCATGACGTGCTCCGGCAGTTTGAGGGTCTTCACCATCGAGTCGATGATCCGCACGTTGGCCTGGTGCGGGATGAAGACGTCCAGTTCCTCCGGGCTGATCCCGGCGGCGTCCAGTGCCTGCTGGGCGACCTTCGCCATCTCGTACACGGCCCAGCGGAACACCGACTGGCCCTCCTGCGTGATCGCAGGGAACTTGACGTTGCCGTCGCTGTCCAGCGGCAGGTCGGCCACGTCACCGATGCGGAAGCGGTCCCAGGGGACGGTCTGCTTGATGGTCGCGGACTTGTCGCCCTCCGAGCCCCACACGGTTGGGCCGATCGCCGGCTCCTGGGAGGGGCCGACCACGACCGCGCCGGCGCCGTCGCCGAACAGGAAGGCCGTGGCCCGGTCCTCCAGGTCGGTCAGGTCGCTGAGCCGCTCCACGCCGATGACGAGCACGTACTCGGCGGAACCTTCCACCACCATGCCCTTGGCGAGGGTCAGGCCGTAGCCGAAGCCCGCGCAGCCGGCCGAGATGTCGAAGGCGGCGGCCTTGTTCGTGCCGAGCTTGTCGGCGATCTCGGTGGCGACGGCCGGGGTCTGGCTGAAGTGCGACACGGTCGAGACGACCACGGCACCGATCTGCTCGGCGTCGATGCCCGCGTCCGCGATCGCCTTGCCGGAGGCCTCGATCGACATCGCGGCGACCGTCTCCTCGGGGCCCGCCCAGTGCCGGGTCTCGATGCCGGAGCGCGAGCGGATCCACTCGTCGGACGAGTCGATCTTCTCGAGGATCACCTCGTTGGGCACCACCCGGGTCGGCCGGTAGCCGCCGACCCCGAGGATGCGCGCATACGGGGCGCCCTTGCTGGGCTTGATCTTCGCCATGTACCGCTCCTTAGGCACCGGTGTGCTCGGAGATGAGCTCGCGGGCCGCGTCGAGGTCGTCGGGGGTCTTCAGCGCCAGCGTCTTCACGCCGGGCAGGGCGCGCTTGGCCAGGCCGGTGAGGGTGCCGCCCGGGCACACCTCGACGAGCGCGGTGACGCCCAGCTCCTTGAAGGTCTCCATGCACAGGTCCCAGCGCACCGGGTTGGCGACCTGGCCGACCAGCCGCTCCAGCACCTCGGCGCCGGACGTGACGGCCCCGCCGTCCTTGTTGGAGACGTAGGTGACCTTCGGGTCGGCGGGCTCCAGCGCCGCGGCGGCCTTGGCCAGCGTCTCGACGGCGGGGGCCATGTGACGGGTGTGGAAGGCGCCGGCCACCTTCAGCGGGACGACCTTGCGGACACCCTCGGGCTTGTCGTCGTTCAGCGCGGCGAGCTGCTCCAGCGTTCCCGCAGCGACGATCTGGCCCGCGCCGTTGATGTTCGCCGGGGTCAGGCCCAGCTTCTCCAGGTGCGCGACGGACGTCTCCGGGTCGCCGCCGAGCAGCGCCGACATGCCGGTCTCGGTGATCGCGGCGGCGTCGGCCATGGCCAGACCCCGCTTGCGGACCAGGCCCAGCGCGGCGGTGTCGCCCAGGACACCGGCGAAGTGGGCGGCGGTGATCTCACCGACACTGTGACCGGCCACGGCGTCCGGGGCGATGTCACCCAGTGCCGCGGCGGACAGGATTCCGGCGGCCACCAGCAGCGGCTGGGCCACCGCGGTGTCACGGATGGCGTCGGCGTCGGCCTGGGTGCCGTAGTGGACGAGGTCCAGTCCGATGGCGTCCGACCACGCGGCGACGCGGTCCGCGGCACCGGGGAGGTCGAGCCAGGGGGTCAGGAAGCCGGGCGTCTGGGCGCCCTGGCCGGGAGCGACGAGTACGAGCACTCTCACACTCTCTCTTGGGGACGGCCACGGCCGCCCGTGAGGACAGGGACGAAGAACACGAAGGGCTTTTGTGGGGCCCCGACAAAACCCTATGCCTGAGGTTCACCATCGGCCAGACGCCCCAGGATCAGGGCGATCCGCAGTGTGAACGCGGATCGTACATCGGAGGGCGACCATCCGGTGACGTCAGTCACACGTCGGAGCCGGTAGCGCACGGTGTTCGGGTGAACGAAGAGCATCCGGGCCGCGCCTTCCAGACTGCTCGCCTGCTCCAGGTAGACACTCAGGGTTTCCAGGAGCGCCGAGCCGGCCTCCTCCAACGGTCTGTAGATCTCCTCCACCAGCTGCTCGCGGGCGCTCGGATCGCCCGCGATGGCGCGCTCCGGCAGCAGATCGTCCGCCAGCACCGGCCGGGGCGCGTCCTGCCAGGCGGAACACGCCTTCAGGCCCGCGGCGGCGGCCTGCGCGGACCGGGTGCCGGCCAGCAGGTCGGGGACGATCGGCCCGGCGACGACCGGTCCGGCGGCGAACGGGCCGATCAGCGACTTGGCGACGGCCAGCGGATTGGGGTTGCCGCCGGCGATGACGACGAGCCGGTCGCCGAGGACCCCGGTGAGCACCTGCACCTTGGCGTGCCGGGCCGCCCGCCGGATCGCCTCGACGGTCAGCTCGCTGTCCCCGTCCGGGGCGGTGCCGAGGACGACACACACGTGCTCGGGGGAGTTCCAGCCGAGCGCCGCGGCCCGGCTGACGGCTCCCTCGTCGGCCTCGCCGCTGAGCACCGCGTTCACCACCAGCGACTCCAGGCGGGCGTCCCAGGCACCGCGTGCCTCGGCGGCCTGGGCGTACACCTGGGCGGTGGCGAACGCGATCTCGCGGGCGTACACCAGCAGCGCCTCGCGCAGCACGCTCTCGTCGCCGGGGGCGGCCACCTCGTCGATGGCGCTCTCCATGACCTCGATGGTGGTGCGCACCATCTCCACGGTCTGGCGCAGCGTGATGGCCCGGGTCAGCTCGCGCGGCGCGGTCCCGAACACGTCCGTGGAGATCGCCTGCGGTGCGTCCGGGTGCCGGAACCACTCGGTGAACGCGGCGATGCCCGCCTGAGCCACGAGCCCGATCCAGGAACGGTTCTCCGGCGGCATGGCCCGGTACCACGGCAGGGTCTCGTCCATGCGCGCGATGGCCTGCGCGGCGAGAGACCCGGAGGACTTCTCCAGGCGCCTCAGGGTCGCGGAGTGCGGGTGGACGTGGTGCGCTGCGTGATCGCTGCTACGGGATTCGGGTTCGGGCACGGGGACAAGACTGCCTTATCCGGACGCGGGCATGCGCCGCCGGGTCGGGCTTGCCCGCGGTGACGAGGGACTACGGTGGGCACGTGATGGACGTACGCCGCGCCGGTGAGCGCTACCGCGGAGGGGACCCGGAAGCCGGCATCGAGTCGTGGCACGCCTTCTCCTTCGGGCCGCACTACGACCCCGACAACCTGCGCTTCGGCGCGGTGATCGCCTGCAACGAGGAGCGGCTCGCGCCCGGTGCCGGGTTCGACGAACACCCGCACAGCCACACCGAGATCGTCACATGGGTGGTCGAGGGCGAGCTGACCCACCGCGACTCCACCGGCCGCGAGACGCGGGTGCGGCCCGGCGACGTGCAGCGGCTCAGCTCGGCGGCGGGCGTGCGGCACGTCGAGCGCAACGACGGCACGGCGCCCCTGACCTTCGTGCAGATGTGGCTGGCCCCGCTGGAGCCGGGCGGCGAGCCGTCGTACGAGATCGTCCCGGGCATCGCCGACTCCACCCCGTACGCCGTCCCGGAGGCGGGCGCGATGCTGCACGCACGGCGGCTGGCTGCCGGGGAGCGGACGGCGGTGCCGGACGGGGCGCACGTGTACGTGCACGTCGTACGCGGCCGGGTGCGGCTGGACGGCGCCGAGCTGGACCCGGGCGACGCGGCCCGCGTCACGGCCGCCGAGAGCCTGGAGGCGACGGCCCTGACCCCGGCCGAGCTGCTGATCTGGGAGATGACCGGCCCGGCGGCCTAGGCTTCGTCGGACCCGGGGCGGCGGTTCAGACCTCGCCGAGCACGGCGTCCGTGAAGGGCGGCCACGCCTCGACCGCCCAGGGGCCGAAGGCGCGGTCCGTCAGGGCGACCGCCGCGACCTGCGCGACCGGGTCGATCCACAGGAACGTACCGGACTGGCCGAAGTGGCCGAAGGTGCGCGGGGAGGAGGAAGAGCCGGTCCAGTGCGGGGACTTGGAGTTCCGGATCTCGAAGCCCAGCCCCCAGTCGTTCGGGTTCTGGTGCCCGTACCCCGGCAGCACGCCCTTCGTCCCCGGGAACTGCACGGTCATCGCCTCCGCGACCGTCCGCGGGTCCAGCAGCCGGGGCGCCTGCACCTCCGCCGCGAACCGCAGCAGGTCCTCGACCGTCGAGACGCCGTCCTTGGCCGGTGACCCGTTCAGCGACGTCCCGGTCATCCCCAGCGGCTCCAGCACCGCCTGGCGCAGGTACTCGGCGAACGGGATGTCCGTCGCCTTGGCGATGTGGTCCCCGAGCTGCTCGAACCCGGCGTTGGAGTACAGCCGCCGCTCTCCGGGCGCGGCCGTCACCCGGTGCTCGTCGAAGGCCAGCCCGGAGGTGTGCGCGAGCAGGTGGCGCACCGTGGACCCGGGGGGCCCGGCCGGTTCGTCCAGCTCGACCGCCCCCTCCTCGTACGCGACGAGGGCCGCGTAGGCGGCCAGCGGCTTGGTCACCGAGGCCAGCGGGAAGCGGTGCCCGACGGGTCCGTGTGTCCCGAGGACGGTCCCGTCGGCTCGTACGGCACCCGCCGCGGCGGTGGGGACGGGCCAGTTCTCGATCAGGGCCAGGCTCTGCAACGACATGCCGGCGAGCCTATGCGGCTCAGAGCGTCATCCGCATCGAGGGGTCGGGCTTGCGCACGAATCCCAGTGCCGCGTACAGCGGCTCCGCCGCGGCGGACGCGTTGAGATCGACGTGCACGGCACCCCGCTGCCGGAACCACGTCAGCAGTTCCTCCATGCACGCGCGCGCGTACCCGCGCCGCCGGGCCCCCGGGTCGGTGGCGACGCTGAACACGTGCCCGACCCGCCCGTGCGGGTTCCCGGCCCGCCCCATCCGGTAGTCCAGCGTCCCGGCCGCCAGCGCGGCCAGCGTCCCCGGCCGCTCCGGCCGGTCCACGACGAAGGCCACGAATTTCCCGTCGGTCTCGGTGAGCCGGGCCCGCAGCGTCGGCAGCGACTCGGCATGCCACTGCGTCGTCCCGGCACCGCCCTCGCCCCACAAGGAGTCGATCATGACCTGGCGCAGGCGCAGCACTTCGGCGGCGTCCTCGGGCAGGGCCCGGCGTGCAAGACTCATGGGCCGCACGCTAGCCAGGCGCCCCCGGCCGTGTCCTGCCGATTTCTTACCGGTTCCGCTTGCTTCGAGTGCACTCCAAGGTCATAGCGTGGGGCCATGACGGTGATGCAGTCCACGCCAGCGGCCACCGACCGGGCCACCCCCGACATCTGCTCCGCCCCGCCCCGGCGCCACCCGCGCGCCGACGGCCAGGACCGTTACACGATCAGCGAGGTCGTCGCGTTCACCGGCCTGACCGCGCACACCCTGCGCTGGTACGAGCGGATCGGCCTGATGCCGCACGTCGACCGCTCGCACACCGGTCAGCGCCGCTACAGCAACCGCGACCTGGACTGGCTGGACTTCGTGACCAAGCTCCGGCTGACCGGCATGCCGGTGGCCGACATGGTGCGCTACGCAGAACTGGTCAGGGAGGGCGAGAGCACCTACCGGGAGCGCCAGGGACTGCTGGAGTCGACGCGCCGGGACGTCCTGAACCGGATCGCGGAACTGCAGGACACGCTCGCCGTACTGGACCGCAAGATCAGCTTTTACGCAACGGAGGGGACCACTCGATGACCGCCAGGATTCCGACGGCACGGCTCGGACAGAACGGGCCGGAGGTCGGCGTGCAGGGGCTCGGCTGCATGGGCATGAGCTTCGCGTACGGCCCCACGGACGCCGGTCAGGCCCGCGCGGCGCTGGACCGGGCGCTGGAGCTGGGCGTGACGCTGTTCGACACGGCGGACGCCTACGGCGACGGGGACAACGAGCGGTTCCTGTCCCCGTTCTTCACGGCGCACCGGGACGAGGTGGTGATCGCCACCAAGTTCGCCCTGTCGATTCCCGAGGACGACCCGACCAAGCGGATCATCCGCAACGACGCGCCGTACATCCGCGCGGCCGTCGAGGCCAGCCTGAAGCGGCTCGGCGTCGACGAGATCGACCTCTACTACATGCACCGCCGCGATCCGGACGTCCCCGTCGAGGAGACCGTCGGCACGATGGCGGAGCTGGTCCGCGAGGGCAAGGTCAAGCACCTGGGCCTGAGCGAGGTCACCGCCGACGAACTGCGCGCCGCGCACGCCGTGCACCCGATCGCGGCCGTGCAGTCGGAGTGGTCGCTGTTCAGCCGGGACATCGAGGCGAAGGTCGTACCGGCCGCGCGCGAGCTGGGCGTCGCCCTGGTGCCGTACTCGCCGCTGGGCCGCGGCTTCCTCACCGGCTCCTTCACCAACGCCGAACAGCAGCTCACGGCCGACGACTTCCGCCGTCAGCAGCCCCGCTTCACCGGTGACAACGCGGCGGCCAACGCGGCCCTCCTGGAGCCGGTCCGCGCGATCGCCGAGGCCCACGGCGCCACGCCGGGCCAGGTCGCCCTGGCCTGGGTGCAGCAGCGGGCCACGGTCTGCGGCCTGCCGGTGATCCCGATCCCGGGCACCCGCAAGCCGGGCCGGGTGGAGGAGAACGTGGCGGCGACGGCGCTCACCCTGACCGACGGGGAACTCGCGCGACTGGAGCCGATCGCGGGCAAGGTGGCGGGCGACCGGTACGCGGACATGACGTTCACGTCCGCCGGCCGGGAGTAGCTCAGAGCTCCGCCAGCAACTCCGCCTTCTTGGAGGAGAATTCCTCGTCGGTGACCAGTCCGGCCCGGTGCAGCTCCCCGAGATGCCGGATCCGCTCGGCGATGTCGGCGGGATCCCGCCGCACCGGGGCCGGTACCACGGGTACCGGCCCGCGGGTGCGGACGGCCGCGAGGACCGCCGCGGCGAACGGCAGCGACTCGTGCACCGGCCCGTACCCCAGCCCGAACACGACGGCGGCCGGGTCCTGGTCGGGCTGCACGGACCCCGCCGGGCCGGCGGAGCGCGGCAGCAGGCGCAGGTGTCCCTCGAACACCTCCGGCGACCGCCACTCGATGCCGCCGAGTTCGGTGACCGGGAAGCTCTGGTCGCCGGCCTTCCACTTCGCGGACGACGCGCCCGTCCACGACCAGCGGAACTGCACGGACGTCCCGTCGAAGGACGCCTTCCCGTCGTACGCCTTGAAGTGCAGCGGAGTCCCGGGCGCCGCCACCAGGTGCCGCTCGGCGGGACCGGACTCGGTCAGCAGCCGCTTCAGCTCGTCCGCGTAGTACTCGGCGAGCGTCTCCCGCTCGGCCGGCAGGGTCAGCCGGTAGGGGTCGGAGCCCTCCTTCAGCTGCCCGTCGGCCGCCTCCATCAGCGGGTCGGCGCCCGCGCGGGGCGTCAGCCGCAGGACCACCGTGCCGCGCCGGCCCGGTGTGAGCGTCACGTCCTCCACCGCGGACAGCGGTATCCGCCGCTCGCCGAGCGCCTGGAACAGCTTCGGTGTTCGAATCCCCCGTTCGTAACGGATGAGCACGGAGTCGGACTCGAACTCCCAGACGGCATGAAAACCCGCCAGTACGTCACCCATGCGGCTCATCGTATGCGGCACGTGCTCCTCCGTCGCCACCCGCGCAGACCGCACTTCCTGCTGTTTCTACGCGCGTCCGGCCGTCGTCGTGCCGGGCAGACCGGACCGGCACGCATCGTTCTCCCGGGCGCACGTGACCGCGTCGTACGCCCCCACGCCGACCTGGGCCAGGTTGCGCAGGCTGTCCGTGCCCGGCTGGAAGTAGCCGGCGTGCCCCTGTGCGTCCCGGGCGGACAGCACGCGCGCGCCGAACGCCGAGGACACCGGGTCGGCGCCGTGCCCGAGCCCGCCGAGCTCCAGGTACGGCACGTCCTGGATCCAGTCGGTGGCGTCCCGCATGGCCCACACCCGGGCCGTGGTGTCCAGGTGGGAGGCCTTCGTGGCCCGCATCCCGGGGCTCGCGGCCACCGCTATGTCGGTCACCCGGCGCGGCATCCCGTGCGCGGCGACCCCGCACACCACCGAGCCGTAGCTGTGGCAGATCATGGCCACCGTGGTGCGGCCGGGCAGCGCGTTCAGCAGCGCGTTCAGCCGGACGGCGCCCTCCGCGGCGCGCAGCCCGGTGGCCGCGTCCACACCGAGGCCGTCCGGCGAGGTGTAGTCGGCCCAGGCGATCACGGCCGTACGGGTGCCGGGGCGCGCCGCGCGCTCCGCCGAGTACAGCGCCTTGGCCATGCCGACCGGGGCGGTGTACTGGCGGTAGCTCTTCTGGAAGGTCATCAGGTCGGTGTCGACGCCGGGCACGACGACCGAGATCCGCTGGGCCCTGTCGAGGTTCCCGAACACCTCGGCGATCCGGCCCGAGCCGTCGGGGTCGAAGGCGAGGATGTGCCGGCCGGGCTCCAGCAGCGACTCGTAGCGGTGCATACGGCTGCCCGCGTCCTGCTGGCCGGCCGAGCTGAGCCGGCTGTCGTGCATGCGTGCGCGCTCGACCCTGCGGGCCTGGTCCAGCGCGACCCGGTTGGCGCGGTAGCGCAGGCCGGCGGGGGCGCCGTTCATGTTCCCCACCGCGAGCGGATAGCGGTGGGCCAGCCGGGCCTGCTCCTCGGGGGTGAGCGAGGCGAAGAAACGGGTGAGCCGCGTGGGTCCGGCCTCCGGGTCCGGCAGGGGGACGCCGTGGAGACGGCCGTGCTCCCACTTGGTGAGCGAGGCCTGCAGTGCCGTCGACTCCCGGTGGGTGCGCAGGGCGGTCCAGCCGGTGGTCGCGAGCATCACGAACACCACGGCCAGCGCCAGCAGTGCGCGCCAGACGTTCAGTTGCGGGGAGGTGTCGAAGGAAGTCACTGGGAGGACACACTAGGAGAACGAGAGGGTCTCGAGGTAACCGAGTGACAGGGATCACGTTTCGGCCATCCTCGAACGCCTCCTCAACGATCTCGGGTGGTACGCCAGTTACCGGTGAGCGCGGAACCCACCTGATCGAGGTACGACGCGGTGAGTTGACGGATCGCCACCAGACTGAAGTCCTCACCCGTGCACCACTGCCGCTCGGTGACCCTTATCACCCCGCCGAACACCGCCACGGCCAGCCGCGGACGGGGGTCCGCGTCCACGTCGACGCCCTCCCGTTCGGCCAGCACCCGCGCGATCGTCTCCTCGGTCGCCGCCGAGCGGCGCAGATGGGCGGCGAGCAGCGCGGGCGTCGACTCGATCGTCCGGTACATCCGCAGATACAGCTCGACCGGGACGGCCGACTCGACGGTCTCCCGGATCGCGTCCCAGCCCTCCAGGACCGCCTGCCGCAGCGCCTCCATCGGCGCCTCGTGCGCCGGGCGCGCGCGCACCGCCGCGACGAAGTGGGCCTCGGTCATCTCCTGCACCGCGAAGGCCACGTCCTCCTTGCCCGCGAAGTAGCGGAAGAAGGTGCGCTGCGAGACCTCGACCGCGTCCGTGATCTCGTCGACGGTCGTGTGCTCGTACCCCTGGGTGGTGAACAGCTCCAGAGCGGCCCGCAGCAGCGCCTCCCGGGTGCGCTGCTTCTTGCGTTCGCGCAGTGTTTCCATAGGTGTCAGTTACCGACTTGTGAAATCGTTTGTCAATTGTCAGTGGCTGTCACTAGCCTCGAACGTATGACTAGTCAGACCACCATCGATGCGACGGGACCGGGCGACAGCGCACCGGCGGCCCCGTCGGAGGCGGCCCCGGCCGCGGGGCTGCGCGGGCATCCCTGGCTCACCCTGATCACCGTCGCCGTAGGGGTCATGATGGTGGCCCTCGACGGCACCATCGTGGCCATCGCCAACCCGGCGATCCAGAAGGACCTGGGCGCCACCTTCGCCCAGGTGCAGTGGATCACCAACGGCTACTTCCTCGCCCTCGCGGTCTCCCTCATCACCGCGGGCAAGCTCGGTGACCGCTTCGGCCACCGCCAGACCTTCCTCATCGGCGTGACCGGCTTCGCCGCCGCGTCCGGTGCCATCGGGCTGTCGAACAGCATCGCCGCGGTCGTCACCTTCCGCGTCTTCCAGGGCCTGTTCGGCGCGCTGCTGATGCCGGCCGCGCTCGGCCTGCTGCGGGCCACCTTCCCGGCCGAGAAGCTCAACATGGCCATCGGCATCTGGGGCATGGTGATCGGCGCGTCCACCGCGGGCGGTCCGATCCTCGGCGGTGTCCTCGTCGAGCACGTCGACTGGCAGTCGGTGTTCTTCATCAACGTGCCGGTCGGCGCGCTCGCCCTGCTCCTCGGCGTGCTGATCCTGCTCGACCACCGTGCTGCCCTCGGGCGGAGCCCGGAAAGCGGAGACGGCGCCCCGCGCTCCTTCGACCTCCTCGGCATCGCGCTGCTCTCCGGCGCCATGTTCTGCCTGGTGTGGGCGCTCATCAAGGCCCCGGCCTGGGGCTGGGGCGACGGCAAGACGTGGGCGTTCATCGCCGCGTCCGTGCTGGGCTTCGGCCTCTTCTCCTTCTGGGAGATGCGGGTCAGGGAGCCCCTGATCCCGCTGAGCCTGTTCCGCTCCGTCCCGCTGTCGGCGGGCGTCGTCCTGATGGTCCTGATGGCCATCGCCTTCATGGGCGGCCTGTTCTTCGTGACCTTCTACCTGCAGAACGTCCACGGCATGAGCCCGATCGACGCCGGCCTGCACCTGCTGCCGCTCACCGGCATGATGATCGTCGGCTCGCCGCTCGCCGGCGCCGCGATCACCAAGCTCGGCCCGCGGATCCCGCTCGCCGGCGGCATGGCCGCGACCGCGATCGCCATGTACGGCATGTCGACGCTCGAGGCCGACACCGGCAGCGGCGTGATGTCCGTCTGGTTCGCCCTGCTCGGCCTCGGTCTCGCCCCGGTCATGGTCGGTGCCACGGAGGTCATCGTCGGCAACGCGCCCATGGAGCTGTCCGGTGTCGCCGGTGGTCTGCAGCAGGCGGCCATGCAGATCGGCGGCAGCCTCGGTACGGCCGTGCTGGGTGCTGTGATGGCTTCCAAGGTCGACAGCGATCTGCCTGGCAACTGGACGGGCGCCGGGCTGCCGCAGCTGAGCCCGGCCCAGCTGGACAAGGCCTCGGAGGCGGTGCAGGTCGGCGTGGCGCCGGTGCCGAAGGGCGTGCCGGACCAGGTCGCCGCGAAGATCACCGAGGTCGCGCACCACACCTTCATCACCGGCATGAGCCTGGCCTCGCTGGTGGCGGCGGGCGTGGCGGCGGTCGCCGTCCTCGTCGCCCTGCTCACCAAGCGGGGTGAGAACGCGGACCCGGGCGCGGGCGTCGGCCACATCTGACGGCCTGCGCCGGCCCGTGCCGGCCTGCTCCCGGCGAGGTTCGCCTATCAGGGTGACTCCGCTAAAGATCCCTCGCACCGGGCACGCACCGCAGGTCACAGTGGGTCAAGTCCTCCGCAGGGCATGGGAGGACCGCCGGGCCGTGGCGCGCGCCGCTGGAGGGGGGTGGCGCGCGCTGGCCTGGGCATGTCTGCCCGCCGTGAACCGGGGTACCCGCACACCGAAGCCGAACTGTCCATGAGCTGCAGGGAGTTGATGATGGCAGGCTTCGGGCACGGAACACGCGGGTACCCCCGGTCACGTGGCCGGACGTGGCAACGGACCGGGCCGGACCGCGCAACGCTGGGCATCATCGGCACGATCTGTGCGGTGGCCGGCTTCTTCGCGCTGGGCGTCATCCTCGGCCCGGTCGCGATGCTGTGCGGATGGCAGTCGCTGGGACGCAAGTGGTCCAACGACCGCAACATCCCCGGCCTGGTGGCCCTGGTCCTGGGAGCGATCGACACGCTCCTGGCCATCATCGCCCTCGCGGGCGCGGCAACCTGGGGCCACGGGCTTCTGTGACGGATCGCGACGGCACTGGGCGTCGGCTCAGTGCCGTTGCTCCTCAACGGCCGCCAGCCGGGCCACCTCGGCCCGCAGCAGGCGGACCTCCTCCGCCAGCGCGGCGATCGCCTCCGTCTGCCGGCGCTCCTCCACGTCGTCCTTCTCGAACCGCGCGATGAACCACGCGGCGATGTTCGCGGTCACCACACCCAGCAGCGCGATCCCGGACAGCATCAGGCCGACGGCGATCACCCGGCCCAGGCCGGTCGTCGGCGCGTGGTCGCCGTACCCCACGGTCGTCATCGTCGTGAACGACCACCACACGGCGTCACCCAGCGTCCGGATGTTCCCCCTGGGCGAGTCCCGCTCCACGGACAGCACCGCCAGCGAGCCGAACATCAGCAGCCCTACCACCGCACCGGCGACGTACGTCGTGAGCCGGATCTGCGAGGCCATCCGCGCCCGCCGCCCCACCAGCAGCAGCGTCGACACCATCCGCAGCAGCCGCAGCGGCTGCAGGAGCGGCAGCACCACCGCGCCCAGGTCCATCCAGTGCGTGCGGACGAACTCCCGCCGGCTCGCCGTGAGCGCCAGCCGCATCAGGTAGTCCACCGCGAACGCGCCCCACACCAGCCACTCGGTGGCGGTGCAGACCACCGTCAGCGACCGGCTCGCGGGGCTGACCACGATCGGCACGGCGTAGGCGAGGGCGAACGCCACGGCCAGCGCCAGCAGGGGCCGTTGGGTACGGCGTTCCCAACGCGCCTGCGCCGACAGATCGTTCATACAGGCATAGTAAAGAAAAAGTAACGGGGCGGCGCCGCGGGCGCCGCCCCTCACCCGGCCGAAGCCGAGCGCAGCGCTACGCGTCTCCGCCCGCCGCGCCCGGGTCCGCCGCCGACACGTCCAGCAGCTGGTACCGGTCGACGGCCTGCTTCAGGACGGACCGGTCGACCTTGCCCTCGCGCGCCAGCTCGGTCAGCACCGCCACCACGATCGACTGCGCGTCGATGTGGAAGAACCGCCGCGCCGCACCCCGGGTGTCCGCGAAGCCGAAGCCGTCCGCGCCCAGCGACTGGTACGTCCCCGGCACCCACCGCGCGATCTGGTCCGGAACCGACCGCATCCAGTCGGACACCGCCACGAACGGACCCTCGGCCCCGCTCAGCTTCCGCGTCACGTACGGCACCCGCTGCTCCTCCTCCGGATGCAGCAGGTTGTGCCGCTCGCACTCCACCGCCTCGCGCCGCAGCTCGTTCCAGGAGGTCGCGGACCACACGTCCGCCTTCACGTTCCACTCCGCGGCCAGCAGCCGCTGTGCCTCCAGCGCCCACGGCACCGCCACGCCCGACGCCATGATCTGCGCCGGGACGGAGCCGTCCGTGCCCTCGCTGAGCTTGTGGACGCCCTTGAGGATGCCCTCGACGTCCACGTTCGCCGGCTCGGCCGGGTGCTGGATGGGCTCGTTGTAGACGGTCAGGTAGTAGAAGACGTCCTCGCCGTGCGGGTGCTCGGCGTCGCCGCCGTACATCCGGCGCAGGCCGTCCTGGACGATGTGCGCGATCTCGTACGCGTACGCCGGGTCGTAGGCCACGCAGGCCGGGTTGGTCGAGGCGAGCAGCTGCGAGTGGCCGTCCGCGTGCTGCAGGCCCTCACCCGTCAGAGTGGTACGGCCGGCGGTCGCACCCAGCACGAAACCGCGCGCCAGCTGGTCGGCCATCTGCCAGAACTGGTCACCCGTGCGCTGGAAACCGAACATCGAGTAGAAGACGTACACCGGGATCAGCGGCTCGCCGTGCGTGGCGTAGGCCGAGCCCGCCGCGATCAGCGAGGCGGTGCAGCCCGCCTCGGAGATGCCGTCGTGCAGCATCTGGCCGGTCGGCGACTCCTTGTAGGCCAGCAGCAGGTCGCGGTCCACGGCCTCGTACTGCTGGCCGAGCGGGTTGTAGATCTTCGCACTCGGGAAGAAGGAGTCCATGCCGAACGTGCGGTACTCGTCCGGCGCGATCAGCACGAACCGCTTGCCGATCTCCTTGTCCCGCATGAGGTCCTTGAGGAGCCGGACGAATGCCATCGTCGTGGCGATGGACTGCTGACCCGAGCCCTTCTTCACCGACGCGTACGTCTTGTCGTCCGGCAGCGCGAGCGGCTTCGAGCGCACGACGCGCGTCGGGACGTACCCGCCGCACGCCTTGCGCATGTCGTGCATGTACTGGATCTCCTCCGTCTGCGGGCCGGGGTGGTAGTACGGCGGCGCGCCGGACTCCAGCTCCTTGTCGGAGATCGGCAGGTGCAGGCGGTCGCGGAAGCGCTTGAGGTCGTCGACCGTCAGCTTCTTCATCTGGTGCGTGGCGTTGCGGCCCTCGAAGTTGGGGCCCAGCGTCCAGCCCTTGACCGTCTTGGCCAGGATGACCGTCGGCTGGCCCTTGTGCTCCAGGGCCGCCTTGTAGGCCGCGTAGATCTTCCGGTGGTCGTGACCGCCGCGGCCCAGCATCAGGATCTGGTGGTCGCTCATGTTCTCGACCATCGCGCGCAGCCGTACGTCGTCGCCGAAGAAGTGCTCGCGGATGTACGCGCCGGACTCGGTGGCGTACGTCTGGAACTGGCCGTCCGGCGTGGTGTTCATCTTGTTGACCAGCACGCCGTCCCGGTCCTGCGCGAGCAGCGGGTCCCAGGTGCGGTCCCAGATCAGCTTGATCACGTTCCAGCCGGCGCCCCGGAAGATCGACTCCAGCTCCTGGATGATCTTTCCGTTGCCGCGCACCGGGCCGTCCAGCCGCTGCAGGTTGCAGTTGACCACGAAGGTCAGGTTGTCCAGGCCCTCGCGGGCGGCGATGGACAGCTGGCCGAGCGACTCCGGCTCGTCCATCTCGCCGTCGCCGAGGAACGCCCACACGTGCGACCTGGAGGTGTCGGCGATGCCGCGCGCCTCCATGTAGCGGTTCATCCGCGCCTGGAAGATCGCGCCCAGCGGGCCGAGGCCCATGGAGACCGTCGGGAACTCCCAGAAGTCCGGCATGGAGCGCGGGTGCGGGTAGCTGGACAGGCCGTCGGGGTACTTCGACTTCTCCTGGCGGAACCCGTCGAGCTGGTTCTCGGTGAGCCGGTCGAGCAGGTAGGCGCGCGCGTAGATGCCGGGGGAGGCGTGACCCTGGAAGAAGACCTGGTCGCCGCCGTCGCCCTCGTCCTTGCCGCGGAAGAAGTGGTTGAAGCCCACGTCGTACAGCGAGGCGGAGGAGGCGAAGGTGGCGATGTGGCCGCCGACCCCGATGCCGGGGCGCTGGGCGCGCGAGACCATCACGGCCGCGTTCCAGCGGGTCGCGTTCAGGACCCGGCGCTCGATCTCCTCGTTGCCGGGGAAGAACGGCTCGGCCTTGGTGGGGATCGTGTTGACGTAGTCCGTGCTGCGCATCTCGGGCACGGCCACGCGCCGCTCGCGCGCCCGCTCGATCAGCCGGAGCATGAGATAGCGGGCCCGCTCCCTGCCGCGCTCGTCCACGGCGGCGTCGAGGGAGTCGAGCCACTCCTTGGTCTCTTCGGGATCGAAGTCAGGAACCTGACTCGGAAGGCCGCCAATGATGATCGGGTTGCGATCGGATCCGGAAGCCACGCTGTTCCTTACCTGTCAGAGGGCGGATTTACTGCTCGTGCCTACACCGTTCCCCATCGTGTACCTCGGGAAGGCGTACGTCATCTCCTCGGTGTCCCATCCGTGTCCCGTCGGTCAAAACGCAACGATACGCCCGGGGTGTGACGTGATCGGCAAAGTTGTTCGACGGGCGTATCGGCGGATGATTCCGATTGGCGCAAACCGGGCACATCGGTGTGATGTGGGTCACGAAGTACGAAGATGCGGTGCCAGGAGTTGCGGCGACACGGCCCGGATCGTCACCGTTTCGGCGGTCCGGACGGCCGGGTACTTGCGCGATCCGCCCCGCCCGTGTGGACTACGGCCAATGCTTCGCGCACGCGCGTGGCTGAGTTATTCCCCAAAACATGATCAGGAGGCAACCCGTGAGCGCGACCGCGGACCACGCGGAGGAGCGGACGAACCCTGCCGCCAGGCTGGGGTTCCAGCCCGGGCAGGTGGTCCAGGAGATCGGCTACGACGACGACGTCGACCAGGAGCTCCGCGAGGCCATCGAGGAAGTCGTCGAGGGTGACCTCATGGACGAGGACTACGACGACGTGGCCGACGCCGTCGTGCTGTGGTTCCGTGACGACGACGGCGACCTGACGGATGCGCTGGTGGATGCCACCACGTACATCGAAGAGGGCGGTGCGATCCTGCTCCTCACGCCGAAGACCGGCCGTCCGGGATACGTGGAGCCCAGCGACATCCAGGACGCCGCGAAGACGGCCGGCCTGACGGCGTCGAAGAGCGTCAGCGTGGGCAAGGACTGGAGCGGCAGCCGGCTGGCGACGCCGAAGGCGGCCAAGTCCAAGAAGTGACCGCGAACGCCGGACGGGCCGGGCCTGGCCCCGGCCCGTCCGGACGTCCCCGGTGATCGCTGCGTAGGGTGGACCCCAGCGTTTGCTGTGCCCTCACCCGAACAGCCCACCGAAAGGGATGCACGACGATGGCGATCCAGGTCGGCGACAAGGCCCCCGACTTCGAGCTCAAGGACAACCACGGCCGCACGGTGAAGCTCTCCGACTTCCGCGGCGAGAAGAACGTCGTCCTGCTCTTCTACCCCTTCGCCTTCACCGGTGTGTGCACCGGTGAGCTGTGCGAGCTGCGCGACAACCTGCCGAAGTTCGCGGACCGCGACACCCAGCTGCTCGCCGTGTCCAACGACTCCATCCACAGCCTGCGCGTCTTCGCCGAGCAGGAGGGCCTGGAGTACCCGCTGCTGAGCGACTTCTGGCCGCACGGCAACGTCAGCCGCGCCTACGGCGTCTTCGACGAGGACAAGGGCTGCGCCGTCCGGGGCACGTTCGTCATCGACAAGGAGGGCGTCGTGCGGTGGACCGTGGTCAACGGCCTGCCGGACGCGCGCGACCTGAACGACTACGTGAAGGCGCTCGACACCCTGTAGGCCGAGCGTGGCCGACACCTGTGAATCTCCGGGTCCAGGGTCTGCGGGGGGCGGGAACCCGTCACTAGGATCGGCACGTTGATCCCATATCCGTAGCACGACGGGGCTCTCGCCCCTGGACACCACATGGAGGACCCGTGGGAGTCAGCCTCAGCAAGGGCGGCAACGTATCGCTGACGAAGGAGGCCCCGGGCCTGACCGCCGTCATCGTCGGCCTGGGGTGGGACGTACGCACCACGACCGGCACCGACTTCGACCTCGACGCCAGCGCGCTGCTGCTGAACAGCTCCGGCAAGGTCGCGAGCGACCAGCACTTCGTCTTCTTCAACAACCTCAAGAGCCCCGACGGCTCGGTCGAGCACACGGGTGACAACATCACCGGTGAGGGCGAGGGCGACGACGAACAGATCAAGATCAACCTGGCCGGCGTCCCGGCCGACATCGAGAAGATCGTCTTCCCGGTGTCGATCTACGACGCCGAGAACCGCCAGCAGTCCTTCGGTCAGGTCCGCAACGCGTTCATCCGCGTCGTGAACCAGGCGGGCGAGCAGGAGATCGCCCGCTACGACCTCAGCGAGGACGCCTCCACCGAGACCGCCATGGTCTTCGGCGAGCTGTACCGGCACGGGGCGGAGTGGAAGTTCCGCGCCATCGGCCAGGGCTACGCCTCGGGCCTGCGCGGCATCGCCCAGGACTTCGGCGTCAACGTCTGATCCCGGCAGGATCACGACACCTGCACCATCCGGCGCCGCACCGTTTACGGGCGGCGCCGGACGCGCAGGACAACCAGGGAAGCACCACTAGGGGAGGACCATCATGGGCGTCACGCTCGCCAAGGGAGGCAACGTCTCCCTCTCCAAGGCCGCACCGAATCTCACCAACGTCATGGTCGGGCTCGGCTGGGACGCGCGTTCCACCACCGGCGCCCCCTTCGACCTGGACGCCAGCGCCCTGCTGTGCGGTGCCGGCAACCGGGTCCTGGGCGACGAATGGTTCGTCTTCTACAACCAGCTCAAGAGCCCCGACGGCTCCGTCGAGCACACCGGGGACAACCTGACCGGTGAGGGTGAGGGCGACGACGAGTCCGTCCTGGTGGACCTCACCAAGGTGCCCGCCCACTGCGAGAAGATCGTCTTCCCCGTCTCCATCCACATGGCCGACGAGCGCGGCCAGACCTTCGGCCAAGTCTCGAACGCCTTCATCCGCGTGGTCAACCAGGCGGACGGCCAGGAGCTCGCCCGCTACGACCTCAGCGAGGACGCCTCCACCGAGACCGCCATGATCTTCGGCGAGCTGTACCGCTACCAGGGCGAGTGGAAGTTCCGCGCCGTCGGCCAGGGGTACGCGTCGGGTCTGCGCGGCATCGCCCTCGACTTCGGGGTGAACGTCTCGTAGCGAGCGACCTCCCCGTGGGCCGGTGCTGTGGCTTTTCCCGTGCGGGCCGCCCTCGGCGGTACCGCCGACCGGGTGTCCCTCTACACTCGTGGTCAACGTTTAGCAAAGCCGAGTACGGCGCGGGGGAGCCCCGTACACACACGATTGGGTAGCCAGTGCTTCTGAAAACCTTCGGCTGGTCGTTCGCGATCACCGCGCTCGGCCTGGTCGCCGCGGTCTTCTACGGGGGGTGGGAGGCCTTCGGCGTCGTGGCGATCCTCGCCGTCCTCGAGATCTCGCTGTCGTTCGACAACGCGGTGGTCAACGCCGGAATCCTGAAGAAGATGAACGCCTTCTGGCAGAAGATCTTCCTCACGGTCGGCGTCCTCATCGCGGTCTTCGGCATGCGGCTGGTCTTCCCCGTCGTCATCGTCGCGATCACCGCCAAGATGGGCCCGATCGAGGCCGTCCACCTGGCCTTCAGCGACAAGGACCGCTACCAGCAGCTGGTCACCGACGCCCACCCGGCGATCGCCGCCTTCGGCGGCATGTTCCTGCTGATGATCTTCCTCGACTTCATCTTCGAGGACCGGGACATCCAGTGGCTTCGCTGGATCGAGCGGCCCCTGGCCAAGCTCGGCAAGGTCGACATGCTGGCGGTCTGCATCGCGCTGATCGTCCTGCTCATCACCTCCTTCACCTTCGCCACCCAGGCCCACCAGCACGGCGGCGCCCACGTCGACAAGGCCCAGACGGTCCTGATCGCCGGTATCGCCGGCCTGATCACCTACATGATCGTCGGCGGTCTGTCCGGCTACTTCGAGGACCGGCTGGAGGAAGAGGAGGAGCGCGAGCACGAGGAGGAGGAAGAGGCCGCCCGCACCGGCAAGAAGAAGTCGGCGGTGCTGCTGGCCGGCCAGGCCGCGTTCTTCATGTTCCTCTACCTCGAGGTCCTCGACGCGTCCTTCTCCTTCGACGGGGTGATCGGCGCCTTCGCCATCACCAACGACATCGTGATGATGGCCCTCGGCCTCGGCATCGGCGCCATGTACGTCCGGTCGCTGACCGTCTACCTGGTCCGCCAGGGCACCCTCGACGACTACGTCTACCTGGAGCACGGCGCCCACTACGCCATCGGCGCCCTGGCCGTGATCCTCATGGTCACCATCCAGTACGAGATCAACGAGGTCGTCACCGGCCTCGTCGGCGTCGTCCTGATCGCCCTGTCCTTCTGGTCCTCCGTGCGCCGCAACCGCGCGCTGGCGGCGGCCGGGGACGGCAGCGGCGAGAAGGCCGAGGTCTCCTCCGGGGTGTGACACCCCGGCCGGTGAGGAACGCTCTGAGCGGGGCGGCCCGCCGACATGGCTCTCCCGGATGCCGGGCTCGCCGCGGCGCGGGCGGAGTTTGACGACCGTGCGGGAGAGCCGGGCCAGGCCGGGCATGG
>NZ_JBFBBK010000050.1:32299-62747 GCF_040682635.1 Streptomyces sp. NPDC051133 | reverse complement strand
CCGGATGCTGGTGACAGCAGCGCCGGGGATCGAGGACAGGAGGGTACGACGCAGGGAGTTGCCGAGGGTGTAGCCGAAGCCCGGCTCCAGCGGCTCGATCACGAACCGGGAGCGGAACTCGTCGACGACCTCTTCGGTCAACGAGGGACGCTGAGCGATCAGCATGTGTGGATCAGATCCTTCATTCGTGGACGCCCGCTATTTGACGCCCGACGGACACCGCACCTCTGAGACGTGCGGGTACTGCAAGGGTACGGGCGGCACGACCCGAAAGAGCCGTACCGCCCGAGACCGAGCCTGCGCGAAGCAGCCGTGCGTCAGACGCGGCGGCGCTTCGGCGGGCGGCAGCCGTTGTGCGGGGTCGGGGTGACGTCCTGGATGGAGCCGACCTCGAGGCCCGTGGCCTGCAGGGAGCGGATCGCGGTCTCACGACCGGAGCCCGGGCCCTTGACGAACACGTCGACCTTGCGCATGCCGTGCTCCTGGGCGCGGCGGGCAGCCGACTCGGCGGCCATCTGCGCGGCGAACGGCGTGGACTTCCGGGAGCCCTTGAAGCCGACGTGGCCGGCGGAGGCCCAGGAGATCACGTTGCCGGACGGGTCCGTGATCGAGACGATCGTGTTGTTGAACGTGCTCTTGATGTGCGCGTGGCCGTGAGCGACGTTCTTCTTTTCCTTGCGGCGCACCTTCTTGGCAGCGCCCTGACGACCCTTGGGGGGCATCTACTAACTCCTACGGGAGGTGGTCGGTCCTACAGCGAAGACCGTGGACAGGTGTCCGCTGCGGACTACTTCTTGCCCGGCTTCTTCTTGCCGGCGATGGCGCGACGCGGGCCCTTGCGGGTACGAGCGTTGGTGCTGGTGCGCTGACCGCGGACGGGCAGACCGCGACGGTGACGGAGACCCTGGTAGCAGCCGATCTCGACCTTGCGGCGGATGTCGGCCTGGATCTCGCGACGGAGGTCACCCTCGGTCTTGATGTTGTTGTCGACGTACTCACGAATCGCGACGAGCTGCTCCTCGGAGAGGTCGCGAACGCGGGTGTTCGGGTCGACGCCGGTCGCAGCCAGCGTCTCCTTCGAGAGGGTCCGGCCGATGCCGAACACGTAGGTGAGGGCGACCTCCACGCGCTTTTCGCGCGGGATGTCAACACCGGAAACGCGTGCCATTCAATGGCTCCTGGTGATTCTTCGGAGGTCTTCCGCAGAACCGGCTCCCGGCCGCCGTACCAGGTACGAACCGGGTCCCCGGCCTCCGACCGGGGGTGTCAAGCCGCTTGCGACGGCTTGGGTCCTGCGTATGAACAAATTCAGCTCGCGTCGCGCGAATCTCTGCGAAAGAAGTGCAGAGGGTGGTCGTGCGTCAGCCCTGGCGCTGCTTGTGGCGCGGGTTGTCGCAGATGACCATGACCCGACCGTGACGGCGGATCACCCTGCACTTGTCGCAGATCTTCTTGACGCTCGGCTTGACCTTCATGGGATTGAGGTTCTCCGGGTCAGTGCCACCACCCCGCCGAAACGGAATGCGGGCAAGATCTACTTGTACCGGTAGACGATCCGGCCACGCGTCAGGTCGTACGGAGACAGCTCCACCACGACCCGGTCGTCAGGGAGGATGCGGATGTAGTGCATACGCATCTTGCCGCTGATGTGTGCCAGGACCTGGTGGCCGTTCTGGAGCTCGACCTTGAACATGGCGTTCGGCAGAGACTCGACGACAGTGCCCTCGATCTCGATGGCACCTTGCTTCTTGGCCACGCTTCGCCCTTCGAATCGACTACCTTGATCGACTCTCCTGCTCCCCTTACGGGGCGCATGCGGACATGCGGGTACACGAGAGCCGACGAGTCAGTCTACGTCGGCGCACCAGGAAACGCGAATCGAGGAAGTCTGCCCCATGAGGGTGATCCCTATGCCAGGGGATCGGGGGCGGCGGCGATGCCGTACTCGGCGAGCTTCGCCCTGCCGCCGTCGGGGGCGGTGAGCACCAGGGGGCCCTCCGCCGTCAGGGCCACCGAGTGCTCCCAGTGGGAGGACCAGGTGCCGTCCGTCGTGATGACGGTCCAGTCGTCCGACAGGACCTCGGTGCGCGGGGTGCCGAGGGAGACCATCGGCTCGATCGCGAGGCAGAAGCCGGGCACCAGCTTGGGGCCCTTGCCGCGGCGGCGGTCGACGTAGTTCAGCAGGTGCGGGTCCATGTGCATCTCGGTGCCGATGCCGTGGCCGCCGTAGTCCTCGATGATCCCGTACTTGCCGCCGCCCGGCTTGGGCTGGCGGCGGATGTACGTCTCGACCGCGCGGGAGATGTCGACCAGGCGGTTGCCCAGCTTCATCGCCGCGATGCCGGCCCACATCGACTCCTCGGTCACCCGGGAGAGCTCGACCAGCTCCGGGGCGTGACCGGAGCCCACGAAGGCCGTGTAGGCGGCGTCGCCGTGCCAGCCGTCGACGATCGCGCCGCAGTCGATGGAGATGATGTCGCCGTCCTTGAGGACGACGTCGTCGGAGGGGATGCCGTGGACGACGACGTCGTTCACGGAGGTGCAGATGGTCGCGGGGAAACCGCCGTACCCCAGGAAGTTCGACTTGGCGCCGTGCTCGGCGAGGACCTTGCGGGCGACCTCGTCCAGATCCTTGGTGGAGGCGCCGGGCACCGCGGCCTCACGGGTGGCCGCGTGGATGGCGGCTACGACCAGGCCCGCCGCACGCATCTTGGCGATCTGCTCCGGCGTCTTGATCTGCACCATGGGGGCCTGCGCTCTCCGTCACTCACGTCGACTGGGGTATCTGTACAACAGTACGGCCGCGGCGCCCTGGGAGGGCACCGCGGCCGGATGAGCCGGGCTCGTTCAGCTCTCGGCCTTCTCGCGCTTGAGGGCCTCCAGCGCGCGCTGCGTGATCTCGTCCACCGGACCCAGGGAGGAGATCGTCACGACCAGGCCCTGCGCCTTGTAGTAGTCGATGATCGGCTCGGTCTGCGTGTGGTAGACCTCGAGCCGCTTGCGGACGGTGTCCTCGGAGTCGTCGTCGCGCTGGTACAGCTCACCGCCGCAGACGTCGCAGACGCCCTCCTTCTTCGGCGGGCTGTACGTCACGTGGAAGACGTGCGACGAGTCGTTGCGGCAGATGCGGCGGCCGGCGATGCGCTTGACGACCTCGTCCTCGGGGACCTCCAGGTCCAGGACCGCGTCCAGGGTGATGCCCTCGGTCCGCAGCAGCTCGTCCAGCGCCTCGGCCTGGGACACGTTCCGCGGGAAGCCGTCCAGCAGGAAGCCGTTCTCGGCGTCCGGCTGCTCCATGCGGTCCTTGGCCATCGCGATGGTCACCTCGTCCGGGACGAGGTTTCCGGCGTCCATGTAGGACTTCGCGAGCTTGCCCAGCTCGGTCTGCCGGCTGATGTTGGCCCGGAACAGGTCACCCGTGGAGATGTGCGGGACCGCCAGCTTCTCTGCGAGGCGGACGGCTTGCGTTCCCTTACCGGCACCCGGCGGCCCGACGAGGACGATACGCATCAGCGGAGGAACCCTTCGTAATTGCGCTGCTGGAGCTGGCTCTCGATCTGCTTCACCGTCTCGAGGCCGACACCCACGATGATGAGGATGCTCGTCCCTCCGAAGGGGAAGTTCTGGCTTGCCCCGAAGCCCACCAACGCCATTGTCGGTACGAGAGCGATCAGACCCAGATACAGCGAACCCGGCCAGGTGATCCGGTTGAGCACGTAGCTGAGGTACTCAGCGGTCGGTCGGCCAGCCCGGATGCCCGGGATGAAGCCACCATACTTCTTCATGTTGTCGGCGACTTCCTCGGGGTTGAAGGAGATCGCCACGTAGAAGAACGCGAAGAAAACGATGAGCAAGAAGTACGAAGCGATGTAAATCGGGTGGTCGCCCTTGGTCAGATTCTGCTGGACCCAGTCCTTCCAGCCCGACTTGCCCCCCGCGAACTGCGCCACGAGCGCCGGGATGTAGAGCAGCGAGGAGGCGAAGATGACGGGAATCACACCCGCCTGGTTCACCTTCAACGGGATGTACGTGGACGTACCACCGTAGGAGCGACGGCCGATCATGCGCTTCGCGTACTGCACCGGGATGCGGCGCTGGGCCTGCTCGACGAAGACGACGAGCCCGACCATGACCAGGCCGACCAGGATCACCGTGCCGAACTCGATCCAGCCGCCGGCCAGCGTGCCCTGCTTCTTGATGGCCCAGAGCGCGGACGGGAAGGTCGCGGCGATCGAGATGAACATCAGGATCGACATGCCGTTGCCGATGCCGCGGTCGGTGATGAGCTCACCGAGCCACATCACGACACAGGTGCCGGCGGTCATGCAGATCACCATGGTGATGGTGGTGAAGATCCCCTGGTCGGGGACGATCCCGTTGGCGACCGGGCAGCCGCTGAAGAGGGCACCGCTGCGCGCGGTGGCCACCAGACCGGTGCCCTGCAGGATGGCCAGCGCCACCGTCAGGTACCGGGTGTACTGCGTGATCTTCGCCGTGCCGGCCTGGCCCTCCTTCTTCAGGGCCTCCAGGCGCGGAATCACCACCGTCAGCAGCTGCAGGATGATGCTCGCCGTGATGTACGGCATGATGCCGAGGGCGAAGATCGTGATCTGGAGCAGCGCGCCGCCACTGAACATGTTGACCAGGCCGAAGAGGCCCTGGTTGCCGGACGCCTCGTCCACGCACTGCTGGACGGCCTTGTAGCTGACACCCGGGATCGGGATGTGGGTGCCGACCCGGTAGACCACGATGATGCCCAGCGTGAAGAGCAGCTTCTTGCGCAGGTCGGGCGTCTTGAACGCCCGGGCGAACGCGGTGAGCACGGTTCCTCCTGCGACCCCCGCGCCACGCGCGACAGGGACTAGTCGTATCAACATGGCCCAGTGGGCCGAACGATGCCTTCTGCCACCCCGTCGCCGTGCGACGTATCACGCGCGGGCACAGGTGGACTCAAGGACTCTAACAGTGCGTGCGCAGCCTGGTGAAGTTTACTTGCCCGCACATCCTGTCGGCAGCACTCACGGGATGGCCGGATCTTCCCCCGAGACGGCCGAACTTCTCTGACAACGCTCGAACGGTCCGAATAGTTTCACGGCGCCACCCAATACGGCAGGGCCGGGCAGCTCCCCGAAGGGAACTGCCCGGCCCTGTTGCGTACGCGGCGGTGCCGCCCGGGCTCAGACGAGCTCGGTGACCGTACCGCCGGCGGCGGCGATCTTCTCCTTGGCGGAGCCGGAGACGGCGTCGACCGTCACCTGCAGCGCCACGGAGATCTCGCCCTGGCCGAGGACCTTGACGAGGCTGTTCTTGCGAACGGCACCCTTGGCCACCAGACCCTCGACGGTGACCTCGCCACCCTCGGGGTAGAGCGCGGCCAGCTTGTCGAGGTTCACGACCTGGTACTCGGTCTTGAACGGGTTCTTGAAGCCCTTCAGCTTCGGGAGGCGCATGTGGAGCGGCATCTGGCCACCCTCGAAGCGCTCCGGAACCTGGTAGCGGGCCTTGGTGCCCTTGGTACCACGACCGGCCGTCTTACCCTTCGACGCCTCACCACGACCCACACGGGTCTTGGCGGTCTTGGCGCCCGGGGCGGGACGGAGGTTGTGGATCTTGAGCGGGTTCTGCTCCGCCATGATCAGTCGACCTCCTCGACCGTCACGAGGTGGCGGACGGTGTGCACCATGCCGCGGAACTCGGGGCGGTCCTCCTTGACGACCTGCGTGTTGATGCCCTTGAGACCAAGGGAGCGCAGGGTGTCGCGGTGGTTCTGCTTGCTGCCGATGTAGGACTTGACCTGCGTGATCTTGAGCTGAGCCATCACGCACCTGCCCCGGCACGCGCACGCAGCAGGGCCGCGGGGGCGACGTCCTCGAGCGGCAGACCACGGCGGGCCGCGATCTCCTCGGGACGCTGCAGACCCTTCAGGGCCTCCACGGTCGCGTGCACGATGTTGATCGCGTTGTCGGAGCCGAGCGACTTCGACAGCACGTCGTGGATACCGGCGCACTCGAGCACGGCACGCACCGGACCACCGGCGATAACACCGGTACCGGGGGACGCGGGCTTGAGCAGCACGACGCCGGCAGCCTTCTCACCCTGGATGGGGTGCGGGATGGTGCCCTGGATCCGGGGGACCTTGAAGAAGTGCTTCTTGGCCTCCTCAACACCCTTGGCGATGGCGGCCGGCACCTCCTTGGCCTTGCCGTAACCGACACCCACGGTGCCGTCACCGTCGCCCACCACGACCAGCGCGGTGAAGCTGAAGCGACGACCACCCTTCACAACCTTGGCGACGCGGTTGATCGCGACGACGCGCTCGACGTACGCGGTCTTCTCGGCGGCAGCAGCGCCGCCGTCACGGCCCTTCCGGTCCCGCCGCTCGCCGCCACCGGCACCGCCACCGCGGCGCTGGGGTCCAGCCATTGGAATTACCTCTCTCTGTTTCCGCTAGCTACGGCAGGCTCAGAACTTGAGCCCGGCTTCGCGGGCGGCGTCCGCCAGGGCGGCGATGCGCCCGGCGTACTGGTTGCCACCACGGTCGAACACGACAGCCTCGACACCGGCGGCCTTGGCACGCTCGGCGACCAGGGCGCCGACCTGCTTGGCCTGCGAGGACTTGTCGCCCTCGCCACCGCGGACGGACGCGTCCAGAGTGGACGCGGACGCCAGGGTGTGGCCCTTGAGGTCGTCGATCACCTGCGCCACGATGTGGCGGTTGGAGCGGGTCACGACCAGACGGGGACGCTCCGCCGTACCGGCGATCCGCTTGCGGATCCGGATGTGACGGCGCTTGATCGCGGCGCGCTTGTAGGCGTCGCCCTTGAGGATCTTCTGCCCGTATGCCATGGCTTACTTACCCGCCTTTCCGACCTTGCGGCGGATGACTTCGCCCTCGTACTTGACGCCCTTGGCCTTGTACGGGTCAGGCTTGCGCAGCTTGCGGATGTTGGCCGCAACCTCGCCGACCTTCTGCTTGTCGATGCCCTCGACCGAGAACCGGGTGGGGGCCTCCACCTTGAAGGTGATGCCCTCGGGGGCCTCGACGGTGATCGGGTGGCTGTAGCCGAGAGCGAACTCCAGGTTCGAACCCTTGGCGGTCACGCGGTAACCGACACCACTGATCTCGAGCTTCTTCACGTAACCCTGGGTCACGCCGGTGATCATGTTCGCCACCAGCGTGCGGGACAGGCCGTGCAGGGCCTTGTTCTGACGCTCGTCGTTCGGGCGGGTGACGTTCAGGACGCCGTCCTCACCCTTGACGATCTCGATCGGTGCCACGACGGTGTGGGTCAGCGTGCCCTTGGGGCCCTTGACCGAGACCGTACGGCCGTCGATGGTGACGTCCACGCCGGCGGGAACCGTGATGGGGAGCTTGCCAATACGCGACATAGCTGTTTCCTCCGTTCCCTTCCGTTACCAGACGTAGGCGAGGACTTCCCCACCCACGCCCTTCTTGCCGGCCTGCTTGTCGGTGAGGAGCCCGTGCGACGTGGAGATGATCGCCACGCCGAGGCCGCCCAGCACCTTCGGCAGGTTGGTGGACTTCGCGTACACCCGGAGACCGGGCTTGGAGATCCGCTTGATGCCCGCGATGGAGCGCTCACGGTTCGGGCCGAACTTCAGCTCGAGAACGAGGTTCTTGCCGACCTCGGCGTCCTCGACCTTCCAGCCCGTGATGAAGCCCTCCTGCTGGAGGATCTCCGCGATGTGCGACTTGATCTTCGATGCCGGCATCGTCACGGAGTCGTGGTATGCCGAGTTCGCGTTCCGCAGACGCGTAAGCATGTCTGCGATCGGATCAGTCATGGTCATGAATTGGCCTTCGGCCTCTCTCGCCGGGGTTTCCTGGTGCGCCATCCCTCTCCCCGATCCGAGACGGGGCGGGTGCGGCGCGGTGGACCTACGGCGTAGTAAGTCGTACGGGCGCGGCAGGCGCCCAACCACACAAGCCTACGGCATGTGGAGAAGGGCCCCTGCCGACCCAGATGCTTACCGAGAGCTCCGGAAATCCCTGATTACGGGGATTACCAGGAGCTCTTGGTCACGCCCGGCAGCTCGCCACGGTGAGCCATCTCACGAAGGCACACGCGGCAGAGGCCGAACTTGCGGTACACGGAGTGCGGACGGCCGCAGCGCTGGCAGCGCGTGTAGCCACGCACACCGAACTTGGGCTTGCGAGCAGCCTTGGCAATCAGAGCCTTCTTCGCCATCTCGCTCACGCCTCCTTGAACGGGAAGCCGAGGTGACGAAGGAGCGCGCGGCCCTCAGCGTCGTTGGTCGCCGTGGTGACCACGGTGATGTCCATGCCCCGGGTACGGTCGATCTTGTCCTGGTCGATCTCGTGGAACATGACCTGCTCCGTGAGACCGAAGGTGTAGTTGCCACGGCCGTCGAACTGCTTGGGGGACAGGCCGCGGAAGTCGCGGATGCGCGGCAGCGCGAGCGACAGGGTGCGGTCCAGGAACTCCCACATGCGGTCGCCACGAAGCGTGACGTGGGCACCGATCGGCTGGCCCTCACGCAGCTTGAACTGCGCGATGGACTTGCGGGCCTTGGTGACGGCCGGCTTCTGACCGGTGATGGTGGTCAGGTCGCGGATCGCGCCCTCGATCAGCTTCGAGTCACGGGCGGCGTCGCCGACACCCATGTTGACCACGATCTTGACGAGGCCGGGAACCTGCATGACGTTCTCGTACTTGAACTCGTCACGCAGCTTGCCCGCGATCTCCTCGCGGTACTTCTGCTTCAGACGCGGAGTGGTGGTGGTAGCCATCAGATGTCCTCACCCGTCCGCTTGGCAACGCGGATCTTGTTGCCTTCGTCGTCGAAGCGGTAACCGACACGCGTGACGACCTTGTTGCCGTCCTTCTCAACGACCAGCTGGACGTTGGAGACGTGGATCGGCGCCTCGGTGGTGACGATGCCCCCGGCCTGCGAACCGCGAGCGGTCGGACCGGCCTTGGTGTGCTTCTTGACCCGGTTGACACCCTCGACCAGGACGCGGTCCTCGCGGGGGTAGGCCGCGATGACCTTGCCCTGCTTGCCCTTGTCCTTACCGGTGATGACCTGGACCAGGTCGCCCTTCTTGATCTTCATGCTTACAGCACCTCCGGCGCGAGCGAGATGATCTTCATGAACTTCTTCTCGCGCAGCTCACGGCCGACCGGGCCGAAGATACGGGTGCCGCGAGGGTCGCCGTCGTTCTTCAGAATGACGGCGGCGTTCTCGTCGAAGCGGATGTACGAGCCGTCCGGACGGCGGCGCTCCTTGACGGTGCGAACGATGACCGCCTTGACGACGTCACCCTTCTTCACGTTGCCGCCGGGGATCGCGTCCTTGACGGTGGCGACGATGACGTCACCGATGCCCGCGTAGCGGCGACCGGAGCCACCGAGCACACGGATGCAAAGGATCTCCTTCGCACCAGTGTTGTCGGCGACGCGCAGTCGCGACTCCTGCTGGATCACGTCTATCTCCTGTTTGTCTGCCGGTTCCCCGGGAGCCGCTCAGCGAAGCGGCTCCCGGAGCCTGGCGGAACTGTCCTGCGAGGGATGCCCCGCAGGATGAATTACTTGGCCTTCTCGAGGATCTCGACGACGCGCCAGCGCTTCGTCGCGGACAGCGGCCGGGTCTCCATGAGGAGGACGCGGTCGCCGACACCCGCGGCGTTCTGCTCGTCGTGCGCCTTGAGCTTGTTGGTACGGCGGATGACCTTGCCGTACAGCGCGTGCTTGACGCGGTCCTCGACGGCGACGACGACGGTCTTGTCCATCTTGTCGCTGACGACGAGACCCTCGCGGGTCTTGCGGAAGCCGCGGGCCTCTGCAGTCTGCTCAGTCACGTTGCTCTCACTCATCAGGCGCTCTCCACCGTCTCGATGCCCAGCTCGCGCTCACGCATCAGGGTGTAGATCCGCGCGATGTCCTTACGGACGGCCTTCAGCCGACCGTGGTTCTCGAGCTGGCCCGTCGCCGCCTGGAAGCGGAGGTTGAACAGCTCTTCCTTGGCCTCGCGGAGCTTCGCCAGAAGCTCCTCGTTGCCCAGCTCGCGCAGCTCGGACGCCTTGGTACCGGCCGACATCACGCTTCACCTGCCTCGCGCTTGACGATCCGGCACTTCATCGGCAGCTTGTGGGCCGCGCGAAGGAGCGCCTCACGGGCGATCTTCTCGTTGGGGTACGACAGCTCGAACATCACACGTCCGGGCTTGACGTTGGCGATCCACCACTCCGGAGAACCCTTACCGGAACCCATGCGGGTCTCGGCAGGCTTCTTGGTGAGGGGACGGTCCGGGTAGATGTTGATCCAGACCTTGCCGCCACGCTTGATGTGACGGGTCATCGCGATACGAGCCGCCTCGATCTGGCGGTTCGTGACGTAGGCCGGGGTCAGCGCCTGGATGCCGTACTCGCCGAACGCAACCTGCGTGCCACCCTTGGACATACCGTTGCGCTTCGGGTGGTGCTGCTTGCGGTGCTTGACCCTACGGGGGATCAGCATGACGGTCAGGCCTCCGTTCCGGTGCTCTCAGCCGGAGCGGCGGCGGGGGCCTCGGCCTTGGGGGCCTCGGCGCCGGCAGCCTGCTGCGGCTTGCGACCGCGCCGCTCGCCACCACGGCCACCACGGGCCGGGCGGTCGGCACCGCCACGGGCCGGGCGGTTACCCGCACGGGCCGCAGCGTTCTCGGCGCGGACCTCGGCGATGTTCTTGACGTCGCCCTTGTAGATCCAGACCTTCACGCCGATGCGGCCGAAGGTCGTCTTGGCCTCGAAGAAGCCGTAGTCCACGTTCGCGCGGAGCGTGTGCAGGGGCACGCGGCCCTCGCGGTAGAACTCCGAGCGGGACATCTCGGCGCCGCCGAGGCGGCCGCCGCACTGGATCTTGATGCCCTTGGCGCCGGCCTTCATCGCCGACTGCATGCTCTTACGCATGGCGCGGCGGAAGGAGACGCGGGAGGAGAGCTGCTCGGCAACGGCCTGGGCAACCAGCTGAGCGTCGGTCTCGGGGTTCTTGACCTCGAGGATGTTCAGCTGGACCTGCTTGCCCGTGAGCTTCTCGAGGTCGCCGCGGATGCGGTCGGCCTCGGCGCCACGGCGGCCGATGACGATGCCCGGACGAGCGGTGTGGATGTCCACACGCACGCGGTCACGGGTGCGCTCGATCTCGACCTTCGAGATGCCGGCGCGCTCCATGCCGGACGTCATCATCCGACGGATGGCGACGTCTTCCTTGACGTAGTCCTTGTACAGCTTGTCGGCGTACCAACGCGACTTGAAGTCGGTCGTGACACCGAGCCGGAACCCATGCGGGTTAACCTTCTGGCCCATTACCGGGTTCCTTCCTTGCTGCTGACGACCACGGTGATGTGGCTGGTCCGCTTGCGGATCCGGTAGGCACGGCCCTGGGCACGCGGCCGGAACCGCTTCAGGGTCGGGCCCTCGTCGACGTACGCCTCGGAGATGAAGAGGCTGTCGGCGTCGGTGTGGTCGTAGTTGTGCGCGGCGTTGGCGATGGCGCTGTCGAGCACCTTGCCGACCGGCACGGAGGCTGCCTGCGGAGCGAATCGCAGAACAGCCTGAGCCTCCGTGGCATCCATGCCACGGATAAGGTCCACCACGCGGCGGGCCTTCATGGGCGTAACGCGGATGTACCGCGCCTGGGCCCTGGCTTCCATGGTTGTCCCTCTCAGTTACTTACGTGTCTGAATGCGATCCGCTACTAGCGGCGCTTCGACTTCCGGTCGTCCTTGACGTGGCCCCGGAAGGTGCGGGTCGGCGAGAACTCGCCGAGCTTGTGGCCGACCATCGACTCGGTGACGAACACCGGGATGTGGGTCTTGCCGTTGTGCACCGCGAGCGTGTGGCCCAGCATGGCCGGGACGATCATGGAGCGACGGGACCAGGTCTTGATGACGTTCTTGGTGCCGGCTTCGTTCTGGGCGTCCACCTTCTTGATCAGGTGGTCGTCGACGAAGGGCCCCTTCTTCAGGCTACGAGGCATCTCAACCCGTCCTTAGCGCTTCTTGTTCGTCTTGCGGCGGCGGACGATGTACTTGTTCGACGCCTTCTTGGGCGAACGAGTACGGCCTTCCTTCTTGCCCCACGGGGACACAGGGTGGCGACCACCGGAGGTCCGGCCCTCACCACCACCGTGCGGGTGGTCGACCGGGTTCATGACGACACCACGGACGGTCGGGCGAACGCCCAGCCACCGCTTACGGCCGGCCTTGCCCCAGTTGATGTTGCTCTGCTCGGCGTTGCCGACCTCACCGATGGTGGCGCGGCAGCGGACGTCGACCAGGCGGATCTCACCGGACGGCATGCGCAGGTGGGCCATCGAGCCCTCCTTCGCGAGCAGCTGCACGGAGGCACCGGCGGAGCGGGCGAACTTGGCACCGCCACCGGGACGGAGCTCGATCGCGTGGATCGTGGTACCGACCGGGATGTTGCGGAGGGCCAGGTTGTTGCCCGGCTTGATGTCGGCCCCGGGACCGTTCTCGACGCGGTCACCCTGCTGCAGGTTGCGCGGGGCGAGGATGTAGCGCTTCTCGCCGTCGGCGTAGTGCAGCAGCGCGATGCGCGCGGTGCGGTTGGGGTCGTACTCGATGTGCGCGACCTTCGCCGGCACGCCGTCCTTGTCGTGACGACGGAAGTCGATCACTCGGTAGGCGCGCTTGTGTCCGCCACCCTGGTGGCGAACGGTCACACGACCGGCGTTGTTACGGCCGCCCTTGCTGTGCAGGGGGCGGACCAGCGACTTCTCCGGCGTGGACCGCGTGACCTCGACGAAGTCGGCGACGCTGGCGCCACGACGGCCCGGCGTAGTCGGCTTGTACTTGCGGATTCCCATTTCTCAGTCCTCGTCCGATATCGGACGATCCGGACCGCCCTTAGGCGGTCGGACCGCCGAAGATGTCGATACGGTCGCCCTCGGCGAGGGTCACGATCGCGCGCTTGCTGCCGGCACGCTGACCGAAGCCGGTCTTCGTGCGCTTGCGCTTGCCCTGGCGGTTGATCGTGTTGACCCCGGTGACCTTGACCGAGAAGACCGCCTGGACGGCCTGCTTGATCTGGGTCTTGTTGGCGTTCGGGTCGACGATGAACGTGTACTTGTTCTCGTCGAGAAGCGCGTAGCTCTTCTCGGAGACGACCGGCTTCAGCAGGACGTCACGGGGGTCCGTGTACGACTTGCTCAGCGGGGTCTCGACGGTGTTCTTGCCCTCGGTGGCGTGGCGACGCGCCTTGGCGACGCGCGCGGCCTTGGCGGCCTTGGCCGCCTTGGAGGCAATGCTCGGGTGACGCGTAGCCATCAGGCCTCGCTCCCTTCGGTGTCAGCGGCCTTGGGGCCAGACACGAAGGACTCGAAAGCGGCCTGGGTGAAGACCACGTCGTCCGAGACGAGAACGTCGTACGTGTTCAGCTGGCCCGGCTCCAGGATGTGGACCTGGGGCAGGTTGCGGGCGGACAGCCACGCGGCCTCGTCGGCGCGGTCGACGACCAGGAGCAGGTTCTTGCGCTCCGAGATCTTGCCGAACAGCGACTTGGCGGCCTTCGTGCTGGGGTTCGCGCCCTCGACCACGCCGGAGACGACGTGGATGCGGTTGTGGCGGGCCCGGTCGGTGAGGGCGTGGCGCAGGGCCGCGGCCTTCATCTTCTTCGGGGTCCGCTGCGAGTAGTCACGCGGCTGCGGGCCGTGGACGACGCCACCGCCGGCGAACTGCGGCGCGCGGGTCGAGCCCTGACGGGCGCGGCCGGTGCCCTTCTGGCGGTACGGCTTCTTGCCACCACCACGGACCTCGCCACGGGTCTTGGTCTTGTGCGTGCCCTGACGGGCAGCGGCCAGCTGCGCGACGACGACCTGGTGGATCAGCGGGATGCTGATCTTCTCCACGTCGAAGATCTCCGCGGGGAGCTCGACGGAACCGGCCTTCTCGCCAGCCGGCGAAAGGATGTCAACAGTGCTCATCGGTTACCTCAGGCCCCCTTGGCCGCGGTGCGGACCAGGACGAGGCCGCCGTTCGGACCGGGAACCGCGCCCTTGATGAGCAGCAGACCCTTCTCCGCGTCAACGGCGTGGACGGTCAGGTTCTGGGTGGTGACCCGCTCGTTGCCCATGCGACCCGCCATGCGGAGGCCCTTGAACACGCGGCCCGGGGTGGCGCAGCCACCGATGGAACCGGGCGAGCGGTGCTTGCGCTGGGTGCCGTGTCCGGCGCCGAGGCCCTTGAAGTTGTGACGCTTCATGACACCGGCGAAGCCCTTGCCCTTGCTCTTGCCGGTCACGTCGACCTTGATGCCGGCCTCGAACACCTCGGCGGTGATCTCCTGGCCGAGGGTGTACTCGCTGGCGTCAGCGGTACGGATCTCGACGAGGTGGCGGCGGGGAGTGACGTCGGCCTTGGCGAAGTGACCCTTGAGGGGCTTGTTCACCTTGCGCGGGTCGATCTCGCCGAAAGCGATCTGGACGGACTCGTAGCCGTCGACATCGTTCGTACGGACCTGGGTGACGACGTTGGGGCCGGCCTTGACGACGGTGACCGGAACAACACGGTTGTTCTCGTCCCACACCTGCGTCATGCCGAGCTTCTCGCCCAGGATGCCCTTGATCTGCTTAGCCATTCTCAGCCCACCAGCCTCAGAGCTTGATCTCGATGTCGACACCGGCCGGGAGGTCGAGTCGCATCAGAGAGTCAACGGTCTTGGGAGTCGGGTCGAGAATGTCGATCAGGCGCTTGTGCGTGCGCATCTCGAAGTGCTCGCGCGAGTCCTTGTACTTGTGCGGCGACTTGATGACGCAGTACACGTTCTTCTCAGTGGGCAGCGGCACCGGGCCCGCGACCGACGCACCAGTGCGGGTCACCGTCTCGACGATCTTCTTCGCCGAGGAGTCGATGACCTCGTGGTCGTAGGCCTTGAGCCGGATGCGGATCTTCTGTCCCGCCATGGCTACTCAGTAGTCCTTTGTCTTCTCACGCTCTGGAACCCGGTGTTCCACTCCTGCTCTCCGACCCACGCGGTCGGGCGTGTCGCGCTTTCGCTGACACAGATGTCCCTTGTTCGAACATCCCTGCCTGGGAATGCGACGGCCCTTCCGGAACCGCGGACCGGGGACCTTGGGCCCACCGGGCGCCTGGCCGGTGCTGCACTCACGCTTCCCGGAAGATTCCCGTACGTCCGCCCCAGTGCTGCCATCAGGCAGTTAGGGCGACGAGTACTGTGGGACTCGCTTCCGGTCCTCCCGGCGGGAGGCGCGCAGCATCAACACTCGACCGAGCAACTCGGACAGTCTGCCATATGGGGCAGGCAGACCGCCAATCGAGCCGTAGACATTACCCCGGCCGTGACGAAGGTCAAACGCGGGGCGCCTCCCGCGCCGGACCGCCCGGGCGGGACAGCAGCTTGGCGTGGACCGCCACGCTTCCCGCGACCACCGAGGCGATGACCGCGACGGCGGAGATCCCCAGCAGCGCCGGCCACTGGCGCCACCGATCGTCGCGGCAGATCTCGTCCCGGGGCCACGCCTCGACGAGCGGCCCCCGGCACAGGTTCTACCGGCCGCCGTAGGACTCGGTCCCAGGCGCGTAGTCCGAGACGAGCAGGACGTACACCACCGCCCACAGCACGAGCGCGAGGAACACCCAGCCCAAGGCCCAGTACCCCGCCCGCCCGGTATCCGGCGCGCGTCGCCCCGCTCCCCTGCGGCCGGGACCGCGGCCTCCTCGGCGGCCTCCTCGGCAGACATGTCCCCGGCCGACGGATCGACGGTCATCCGGCTTCTCTCCCCCTCGTTCCCCGTGCGCCCGCCACACACCTGCTGGTCGACCGGCAACTCTATACGTGGCAAATACCCGTGGAGCGAGCGACGCAGATTGTCGCCGATCTGGCCACCAACGCCGCCCACGGTCGCACGCCCGGCTGCGACTCCCCATTGCTGTACAACGTCGTCGGCGCCCCGCATAGAGGCGGAAACGCTCGGTGACCGCTGATCCGCACTGCGGTGCGCTGACTACAAGGGGCCAATCGGCGCTGGCCTGCCGTCTGCCGAGATCGAGCAGGTCGAGAAATATCGGCCGGTACGGCAATCACAGTTGTGTGTGGTTGAGTTGGGGCATGACTGAGCTCGGGGTGGGGCTGGTTGAGGAGTGGGATGGGGTGCTGGCGGGGTTGCATGCCCGGTTCGCGTCGCGTTTCGTGAGGTCGGAGCCGCGGGGGCGGGCTGTTGCGTATATGCGGGGCCTGATCGCGCGGTTGAAGCGGAAGAACGGCTGGACGCTGGCGGAGCGGGCCGGTGATCGGTTGCCGATCGGGATGCAGCGTCTGCTGGGCGAGGCGGACTGGGACGCGGACAAGGTCCGTGACGATGTGCGGGACTACGTCGTCGAGTCGATCGGCGATAAAGGGGCGGTCCTGATCGGCGACGACACCGGCTTTCTGAAGAAGGGTGTGCGCTCCGCGGGCGTGCAACGGCAGTATTCCGGCACGGCCGGGGCTTGTCTCTGAATAACTGTCAGCATTGATCTTCCGGATGGTCCTCGTCAGGCAAGCGAACTCGAAGCTGTTCGAGGGTCCGGGCGGGCGCCCCAGGCAGCGGTGTAACGGCGATGCGATGCAGGTCCAAGAGCGGTTGGTGCGGGTAACGCCCAGCAGCTGGGCCAGGAGGGTGCTGGTGATCACCCTGCGTCGGCGTAAGAGCGCTGCCAGGAGGCGGTGGTAGTGGTCCAGGCTGCTGGTCTGCGGGCGGAGGTAACTGCGCGGACGGTGGAAGCGTCGCTGGAAGGCCGCTTCGGCCAGGGCGTCCCAGTGCGGCTCGGAGACTGCCACCAGGCGTTCGAAGTCGGACCGCGGCATGCCGGTCAGGGCCGGATTGCTGAGCCTCGTGGTCAAGTCGGGGTCGATCCGCCGGGCGGGCGCCGCCGTCTGTGGCGTTCGGGGCGGGAGTGGCGCCAGGGTGTAGTTCCAGTCGCCGTGGAACGCGTCGGGCGTGATCGGCAGGGCCTGGAACTCGGCGGCGGTCACCGTGGTGCCCAGGCGGTAGCTGCCGGTGTCCAGCTCGGCGCCAATGGTCAGCCCGGTGCGTGTGGTCGTCGCGGCGATAGTTTCGATGACGACCTGGTAGCTGGTCAGTGGCCGGCCGAGCCAGTTCGCGATGATGTGACAGAACATTCGGTGTTCGATTTTGTTCCATTTCGACGTACCCGGCGGAAAGTGGCAGACCGTGATCTCCAAGCCGCTCTCCAGGGCGAAGGCGGCCAGGTGTTTCTTCCAGGTCCAGCGGCGGGGATCGTTCGAGCCGCCGGCGTCGGCGGTGATCAGCAACCGGGTTGCGTCCGGGTAGTGCACCTGTCCGCGGCGCTGCCACCAGCGGCGTATGGGCTCCACCGCGAACTCGGCGGTGTCGTGGTCGGTCCCGACGTTGACCCAGCCGGTGTTGGTGGCGATGTCGTAGATCCCATATGGGATGGCGACCGCTTGGTCGCTGGTGGTGAAGGTGTGGCAGTCGACTTTGATCGGGTTCTTGCCCGGCCGCCAGGTGCGACCGGGCCGGTCTCGGTTGCCGAGCCATTCCTTGGCCTTGGTGTCGACGCTGATCACCGGCTGCCCGTCGTCGAGGAAGGCGGTGGCCGTGGCGTTCAGGTGGGCGAACTGGGCGTCGCGGTCCGGATGGCTGGCGCCCTCGGTGGCCTTGACGGTGCCCTGCAGGCTATAGCCGAGGCCGTGCAGCAGGCGCCCGACCGTTGCGGCACTGACCGGATGGCCCTGTGACGTCAGAGTCGAGGCCAGGGCCCGCAGCGACAAGGTGGTCCATCGCAGCGGGGAGACGGGATCACCTCGGGTGTGGGGCTCGATCAGCGCCCCCAGAGCCGTCAGCAGGCCGGGGTCGGTGACGGTCAACGGCTTGCGGCCGGCGCCCTGTGCCCGGACCCGACTGGTCGGCACCGGGTTCTTTGCCAGTTCGGTCAGACCGCCGGAGACGGTGGCGGTGCTGGTTCCGGAAGCGGCAGCCACCAGGGCGATCCCGCCATGACCGATGGCTGCGGCCTCACTGGCCAAGTAGAGCCGACGGCGGCGTTCATCGAGATGCGGCAGGATCCGTTCGAACTTGGCTCGTAACACCGCGACGGGCGGGCGCACACTCATGGTCCACCATTCCGTCAACTCCGCCTCAGCAAGCAGTAATTGAAGTGCAATCCCCCGGACGGACGGAGAACTGCCAGGTCGGCACCTTTCTCGCCTATACCTCGGCCAGGGGCCGGGCCCTGATCGACCGGGAGCTTTACGTGCCTGCCTCCTGGACGGACGACCGTGAGCGGTGCCGGCAGGCTGGCATCCCGGACGAGGTGGTTCGCGACGAAGACCGAGCACTTCAAGGCCATAATCCTGAGGGCCGTTCAGGCTGGCGTGCCGTTCGCGTGGGTCACCGCGGACGAGGCCTACGGACAGTCGAAATCCCTCCGGTCGTGGATGGAACAGCGGGCCATCAGCCACGTGATGTGTGTGAAGACCAGCGACACGTCATCACTCGCGGCGCGGGGGAACGCCGTGTCGACGACCTCGTGGCCGGCCTTGCGTCACAGGCCTGGAAGCGCCTGTCCGCCGGGAAAGGGTCCCACGGTGAGCGCATGTACCAGTGGGCCAGGACCCCGATCCGGATCTGGTGGGAGAACGGCTATGGCCACTGGGTCCTGGCCCGCCGCAGCCTGACGGACCCGGCTGACCTCGCCTACTGCGTCTGCTACGGCCCCCAGGGAACCCGCCTGAAAGACCTGGCCAGGGTGGCCGGCACTCGCTGGGCCGTCGAGGAATGCTTCCAGAGCGCCAAGGGCGAGTGTGGCCTGGATCACTGCCAGGTCCGCCTCTACCACGCCTGGTACCGGCACATCACCCTCGCCATGGCCGCCCTCGCCGCCCTCACCGCCGTCCGCGCCCACGAACTCGCAAAAGGGGAACGAGCGGTGGCCTGATACCACTGTCCGTGGCAGAGATACGACGCCTCATCGGCCACCTCCTCCAGCCCGCCCACCTCACTATCCGCCACCATCTGCACTGGTCACACTGGCGACGACTCAGCCAGACACGCGCCCGCAACAGCCACTACAAACGACGTGGACACATCCCCTAACTGTGATTGCAGTACTAATGCCTCGGCCAGGACGCGTCCACTCTCGGCGGACACCCACCGATCATCTCTCCGCGGCCGGGGCCTGGAGCGACTCCGACCTCGGGACATATCCCCAGCTAGGCTAGCTAGACTAGCTCGCGCCGAGCAGGATCAGGATGAGGACGGCCCCACGAGGAACGCTGCGAAGCCTAGCCTTACCACAACAGTGGCCCGACATAGCGAAGAGGCCCGTACGACCGAAGTCGTACGGGCCTCTCGCAGGTCAGAGACCTTCAGGTCGTTAAGTGACCCTCAAGCAAGCGGAACTTACTTGACGATCTTGGTGACCTGGCCGGCGCCCACGGTGCGGCCACCCTCACGGATGGCGAACTTCAGGCCCTCTTCCATGGCGACGGGCTGGATGAGCTCCACCTTCATCTCGGTGTTGTCACCCGGCATGACCATCTCGGTGCCCTCGGGGAGGGTCACCACGCCGGTCACGTCCGTCGTACGGAAGTAGAACTGCGGACGGTAGTTGTTGAAGAACGGCGTGTGGCGGCCACCCTCGTCCTTGGACAGGATGTAGGCCTGCGCCTCGAACTCGGTGTGCGGGGTGACCGAGCCCGGCTTGATGATGACCTGGCCGCGCTCGACGTCCTCGCGCTTGATGCCGCGAAGCAGCAGACCGACGTTCTCACCGGCCTGGCCCTCGTCGAGCAGCTTGCGGAACATCTCGATACCGGTGACCGTGGTGGTGGTCTTCTCGGTCTTGATGCCGATGATGTCGACGGTCTCGTTGACCTTCAGGACACCACGCTCGATACGGCCGGTGACGACCGTACCGCGACCGGTGATCGTGAAGACGTCCTCGATCGGCATGAGGAACGGCTTGTCGACCTCGCGCTCCGGCTGCGGGATGGACTCGTCGACAGCCTTCATCAGGTTGAGGACGGAGTCCACCCACTCCTTCTCGCCCTCGAGGGCCTTCAGAGCGGAGACCTTGACGACCGGAACGTCGTCGCCCGGGAACTCGTACTCGGAGAGGAGCTCACGGACCTCGAGCTCGACGAGCTCCAGGATCTCCTCGTCGTCCACCATGTCGGCCTTGTTCAGGGCGACGACGATGTACGGAACGCCGACCTGGCGGGCCAGGAGCACGTGCTCCTTGGTCTGCGGCATCGGGCCGTCGGTGGCGGCGACCACGAGGATCGCGCCGTCCATCTGCGCGGCACCGGTGATCATGTTCTTGATGTAGTCCGCGTGACCCGGGCAGTCGACGTGGGCGTAGTGACGCGCCTCGGTCTGGTACTCGACGTGCGCGATGGAGATGGTGATACCGCGCTGACGCTCCTCGGGCGCCTTGTCGATGTTGTCGAACGGGGTGGCCTCGTTCAGGTCCGGGTACGCGTCGTGCAGCACCTTGGTAATGGCGGCCGTGAGGGTCGTCTTACCGTGGTCGATGTGACCGATGGTGCCGATGTTGACGTGCGGCTTAGTCCGCTCGAACTTCGCCTTCGCCACTGGGGTCCTCCTGTGGAGTGGTTCTGTACGCCTTACTTCATCGGCGCCAGGTGATCTTTGCTGGGAAGCCCGGAACCCGGGGCATTCATCCAGGATTGTGGCTGAATGCCCCTTGAGGCTCCGGAGTCAAGCCTAAAGCGTGCGAACGCGGTGCGTTACTCGCCCTTGGCCTTCGCGATGATCTCCTCGGCGACGTTCCGCGGAACCTCGGCGTAGGAGTCGAACTGCATGGAGTAGCTGGCGCGGCCGGACGTCTTGCTGCGCAGGTCGCCGACGTAACCGAACATCTCCGAGAGGGGCACGAGACCCTTCACGACGCGGGCACCAGCCCGCTCCTCCATGGCCTGGATCTGGCCACGGCGGGAGTTGATGTCGCCGATGACCTCACCCATGTAGTCCTCGGGCGTGGTGACCTCGACGGCCATCATCGGCTCGAGCAGCACGGGCGAAGCCTTGCGCGCGGCCTCCTTGAAGGCCTGCGAGCCGGCGATCTTGAAGGCGAGCTCGGAGGAGTCGACCTCGTGGTAGCCACCGTCGATCAGGATGACGCGCACGCCGGTCATCTCGTAACCGGCGAGGATGCCGAACTGCATGGCCTCCTGCGCACCGGCGTCGACCGAAGGGATGTACTCCTTCGGGATACGGCCACCGGTCACCTTGTTCACGAACTCGTACGAGGCGTCGCCGCCCTCGATCGGCTCGATCGCGATCTGCACCTTGGCGAACTGACCGGTACCACCGGTCTGCTTCTTGTGGGTGTAGTCGACGCGCTCGACGGCCTTGCGGATCGTCTCGCGGTAGGCCACCTGCGGCTTGCCGACGTTGGCCTCGACCTTGAACTCACGGCGCATACGGTCGACCAGCACCTCGAGGTGCAGCTCGCCCATACCACCGATGATGGTCTGGCCGGTCTCCTCGTCCGAGTGGACCTGGAAGGACGGGTCCTCCTCGGCCAGGCGCTGGATCGCGACGCCCAGCTTCTCCTGGTCGCCCTTCGACTTGGGCTCGATGGCGACCTGGATGACCGGCGCCGGGAAGTCCATGGACTCCAGGATGACCGGGTTCTTGTCGTCGGACAGCGTCTCACCGGTGGTGGTCTGCTTCAGGCCCATGACGGCGACGATGTCGCCGGCGCCCACCGACTCGATCTCCTCACGCTTGTTGGCGTGCATGCGGTAGATCTTGCCGATGCGCTCCTTCTTGCCCTTGACGGAGTTCAGCACCGAGGAGCCGGACTCCAGGCGGCCCGAGTACACCCGGACGAAGGTGAGCTTGCCGAGGTGCGGGTCGCTCATGATCTTGAACGCCAGCGCCGACAGCGGCTCGTCGTCGGACGGCTTGCGCTTGACGACGACCTCGGCGTCCTTGACGTCGTGGCCCTCGATGGCCTCGATGTCGACCGGGGACGGCAGGTAGCGCACGACCGCGTCGAGCAGGGGCTGGACGCCCTTGTTCTTGAACGCGGTACCGCAGAACACCGGGGTCACGGTGGTGCCGGTGCCCTTGCCGGACGCGATGGTGATACGACGGATCGCGGCGTACAGCTGCTCCACGGAGGGCTCGTTGCCCTCCAGGTACAGCTCCATGATCTCTTCGTCGTTCTCGGCCACGGCCTCGAGCAGCTTGCCGCGGTACTCCTCGGCAGCCTCGGTGTGCGTGTCCGGGATGTCGACGGTGTCGTACATCTCGCCCTTGGTGGCCTCGGCGGACCAGACCAGGGCCTTCATCGTCACGAGGTCGATGACGCCCTTGAAGTCGGCCTCGGCACCGATCGGGAGCTGCATCACGATCGGCTGAGCGCCGAGGCGGTCAGAGATCATGTCGACGCAGCGGTGGAACTCGGCACCGGTACGGTCGAGCTTGTTGACGAAGCAGATACGCGGAACGCCGTAGCGGTCCGCCTGACGCCACACCGTCTCGGACTGGGGCTCCACGCCGGCGACGCCGTCGAACACCGTCACGGCACCGTCGAGCACGCGCAGGGAGCGCTCCACCTCGACGGTGAAGTCGACGTGACCCGGGGTGTCGATGATGTTGATGGTGTGGTCGACGTCTTCCAGCGGCCAGTGGCAGGTGGTGGCAGCAGACGTGATCGTAATGCCACGCTCCTGCTCCTGCTCCATCCAGTCCATGGTGGCAGCGCCGTCGTGGACCTCACCGATCTTGTACGACACACCGGTGTAGAACAGGATCCGCTCGGTGGTGGTCGTCTTGCCCGCGTCGATGTGGGCCATGATCCCGATGTTGCGGACCTTGGCCAGGTCAAGTGAAGTGGTAGCCATAAGGCTTCAGTCTTCTCTCGGTCTCGATGTGGGTAGCGACTACCAGCGGTAGTGCGCGAAGGCCTTGTTGGACTCGGCCATCTTGTGCGTGTCCTCGCGCTTCTTGACGGCCGCACCGAGGCCGTTCGAAGCGTCGAGAAGCTCGTTGAGCAGACGCTCGGTCATCGTCTTCTCGCGACGGGCGCGGGAGTAACCGACGAGCCAGCGCAGCGCCAGGGTGTTGGCACGACCGGGCTTGACCTCGATCGGAACCTGGTAGGTGGCGCCACCGACACGGCGGGACTTGACCTCGAGGGTCGGCTTGATGTTCTCCAGCGCGCGCTTCAGCGTGATGATCGGGTCGTTGCCCGTCTTCTCACGCAGACCCTCCATGGCGCCGTAGACGATGCGCTCGGCGGTGGAGCGCTTGCCGTTCAGCAGCACCTTGTTGATGAGCGACGTGACCAGAGGAGAACCGTAGACCGGGTCGATGATGACCGGGCGCTTCGGGGCGGGGCCCTTACGAGGCATTCTTACTTCTCCTTCTTGGCGCCGTAGCGGGAACGGGCCTGCTTGCGGTTCTTGACACCCTGGGTGTCGAGGGAGCCACGGATGATCTTGTAGCGAACACCCGGCAGGTCCTTCACACGGCCGCCGCGCACGAGCACGATGGAGTGCTCCTGCAGGTTGTGTCCCTCACCCGGAATGTAAGCGGTGACCTCGATCCCGCTGGTCAGACGCACACGCGCGACCTTACGCAGGGCCGAGTTCGGCTTCTTCGGGGTGGTCGTGAACACACGCGTGCAGACGCCGCGACGCTGGGGCGAACCCTCGAGTGCGGGCGTCTTGTTCTTCTCGACCTTGTCCTGCCGGCCCTTGCGGACCAGCTGCTGGATCGTAGGCACTACTTCTCCGGTTTCTGTGTGCCGATAGGTACAGCTAACCTGGAACGTCACCGACCCACGCGGTCGGGTGTGTCGAATCCGCCAGACTCCCGCCGCAAGGCGAAAAGGGCGCAGATTACGGTGGCCGATCGCGGCTCGCCATGCGGTTTGCAGGCACGCACAGGAGCCAGGGCACACCCCAGGCACAAGGTCTGAGCGTACCCAGCCCACAGACTTCGGTCAAAACAAAAGCAACGTCACGGGGCGGGCAGGGGATCATTATCACAGTCGGACGGTGCGCGCGCACCTCGACACGTGTGCTCAGGTACGGCCGCCGCCGGTGCGCACGGTCTCCTCCACGCCCTCACGCGCGGTGCCGTGAGGCCTGTCGTGAGCCGTGTCGTGAGCCGTGTCGTGCCGCACGAAGTACGCCGGCCGGTTCTGTACGGCCGTATAGATGCGTGCCACGTACTCCCCGAGCATTCCCACGCAGATCAGCTGCACCGCGCCGATGAACAGCACCCCGGTGAACAGGGACGTCCAGCCGGGGACCGTCTGCTCCAGGGCGTGCGCCCCCAGCGTGTAGCCCATCAGCCCGATGCAGACGACGAAGGCCACCCCGCCGAGCCAGGTGGCCAGCCGCAGCGGAGCCGCCGAGAACCCGGTGACGCTGTCCACGGCGAGCCGGATCATCCGGCCCAGCGGGTACTTGCTGCGCCCGGCGGTCCGCGGGGCCCGGTCGTACGTCACCTCGCCGCTCGGGAACCCCAGCCAGGGCACCAGCAGCCGGTAGACGCGCTGCTGGTCCGGGAGCGCCTTCAGGGCGTCCACGGCCGCCCGGCTGAGCAGCCGGAAGTCACCCGCCTGCGCGGGGACGGAGGGCCCGGCCAGCCGTCGCACGAGCCGGTAGTAGAGGCCGGCCGTCCACCGCTTGAACCCGCTGTCGGTGGTCCGGTCCGCGCGGATGCCGTAGACGATGTCCAGCCCCTCGGCGCGCGCCAGGTCCAGCATCTCGGGGATCTTCTCGGGCGGATCCTGCAGGTCGGCGTCGATGCTGACGACGTACGCGCCCATGGCCCGGTCCAGCCCCGCGGTCAGCGCGGCCTGGTGACCGGAGTTCCGGCGCAGGCCGATGACCCGCAGTTCCGGCCAGCCGAGCCGGAACGCCGCCAGCAGGTCGGCGGTGCGGTCGGCGCTGCCGTCGTCCACGGCCACCAGCTCGTACGCCACCCCCAGGCCGTCGAGCACCGGGCGGAGCCGGCTCACGAGGGCGGGCAGCGCCTCCTCCTCGTCGTACATCGGTATGACCACGGACAGCTCGACCGGCTCCGCCGTCAGGTCGTCCCGGTCGGTCACGCACGTTCGCTCGGCCACCGGCCCCTCCCCCTTCGCCGCGCGCTGACGGCCCTTCGGCGCGCACGGGCGGCTCTTCGGACGCACTCATGCCACCCTGATGTGATCTTATGAGCGGCAGGGCCGAGGGGGACCAGCGTATGAGCACGGCTTCCAGGGACACGACGGCGGACCCCGCCGTGCCCGGTGACGGGCGGACCGCACGGTCCGGCCGCGGCCGCCGCCCGGCCCTCCCGCCCGCGGCCCGGCCCTATCTTCCCCCGCTCGTCCTGTTCGGCGTCACCAAGATCGTCGGCCTCACGGTCTTCGCGTACCTGCTCGACTACGCGGGCGACTACCGGCACAAGGAACCGCGCTTCGGCGGCGGCGCCCACTGGTGGGACGTGCTGTCGACCTGGGACGGCTGGTGGTACCTCCAGGTCGCCGGGCACGGGTACGACCCGAAGCCGCTGCAGCCGCTGCCCCCCGGCGGGGTCTTCACGGTCCAGCAGAACTCGGTCGCCTTCTTCCCGCTCTACCCGGGCCTGATCAGGGGCGTGTCCGAGGTGACGGGGCTGAGCCTGGCCGGGGCCGGGATCCTGGTGTCCGTGGTGGCCTCCTTCGTGGCCGCCGCCGGCATCTACGCCGTGATCTCCACGCTGGCCGGCGCCCGGGCGGGGACGATCGCGGCGGGGCTGTGGGCCGTCGCGCCCGGGGCGGGCGTCGAGTGGGCGGTGTACTCCGAGTCCCTGTTCGTCGCGCTCGCCGCCTGGACCTGCTACTGCGTGATGCGGCACCGCTGGGTCGCGGCCGGCCTGCTCGCCTTCGCCGCGGGGCTGAACCGGCCGACCTCGGCGGCACTGATCGGCGCCGTGGGGCTGGCCGCCCTGGTCACGCTGGCGCGCCGGGACAGCCGGCGGGAACAGGGGATCGCCGGGCCGGTGTACGCGATGGTCGCGGCGCCGCTCGGCCTGCTCACCTACGTCGGCTGGGTCGGCCTGAGCATGGGGAACCTGACGGCGTACTTCACGCTGCAGCGCGAGGGCTGGGCGCACTACTTCGACTGGGGCGCGTACACGCTGGACGTGCTGCGCAACATCGCGGTCGGCCGCAACGGCTATCTGTTCGCCTTCTCCACGCCCGACCTGCTGGCCGTGCAGGTGGTGATCGCGCTGCCGTTCCTGATCGCGCTGATGCTGCGCAGGAAGCCGCCGCTGGTGCTGGTGGCGTACACGCTGGCCGGCATCGTGACGGTGCTGGGCACCCAGCAGATGTTCGGCAACACCGGCCGCTATCTGCTGCCCGCCTTCCCCCTGCTGCTCGCCCCGGCCGCCGCCATGAGCCGGCTGAAGTGGCCGAGCCTGGCGGTGTTCTTCACGACGACGGCGGTGGCGTCCGGGTGGTACGCGCATTACGTGATCTTCGAGCTGGGGATTCCGTAGGGGCGTCAGGGGGCGTTCGGTCCGGAGGGGACGGCGTTCGGTCCGCAGGGGACGGCGTTCGGTCCGCAGGGGACGGCGTTCGCGTCGTCGCCCGCCCGGCGGGCCCGGCGGGCCGTGCCGCGGGCCGCCCGCTCGGCCGCGAAGACGTCCTCCAGACGGAACAGCTGGGCCCGGCCCGCCTTGCCGGCCGCCGTCAGATGCCCCAGCTGGACCCACTTGCGGATCGTGGCGGGGGCGACACCCGCCTCCTGGGCCGCGAGGGGCCCGGGGATCAGGGTGGGCAGGGTGGGCAGGGCCGGGTTCGGCCGGCCGCTCGTCTCGCAGCCGCTCATCGGCCGTCCTTCCCCTCGGTCGTCGTACGCTCCCACTCCCCCGCGTCCCAGGTGTGCCGGTAGGCGGGGTCGTCGTGGCAGCCGCACAGCGGTTCCGGGCACCGGCACCCGGGGTTGACGCACAGCACCGCGTCGCGGTCGGGGAAGGCCCGCAGCGACACCGAGTCGCACCAGGGGCAGCGCCCGGACACCCGTACGACGGTCTCGGTGTCCCCCAGTGCGCGGGCGCAGCGGCGGGCCATGCGGCGGGTCTCGTCGCGCACATGGGCGGCCAGGACGGGGTCGGCGGACACGCCGTCGAGCAGTTCGGCGATGCGGCGCAGCCGCTCGGGGACCTGGGCCCTGCGGACACGGGGCAGGCCGAGCCGGTCCCGGACGGCCTCCTCCAGCTCGATCACGCCGTCGGTGATGTCACGGATGGTGTCCGAGATGTGCAGACGCAGCGGGGCGGCGCTGTGTCCGGGGGCGACCAGGCCGTGCCGCTGCCGCAGGAGCAGGGCCTCCTCGCGTTCCTCGCGGAGCCGTTCGGCGAGATCGGCGGGCGGCGGGGCCGGGACACGGGGGCCCGGTGCGGCGCGCCCGGGAGCGAGCTCGGTGGCCAGCTCCGGGAACTGCTGCAGGAGCATGCCGATCCAGAGGGCGGCCTGGGCGGTGGGGCGGTCGTGGGGGGTGGGGTGATCGTGGGGGGTGGGGTGGTTGGCGGGGGTGGGGTGGTTACCGACGGTGGGGTGGTTACCGGTGGGGGTGCCGCGGTCGGGGGCCGGCGGGCGGGGGTCGGAAGCCGGGCGGTGGTCGGAGGCCGGGCGGGTGCCGGACGTCGGGCGCTGGTCAGGCAACGCGGCCTCCGTCACGGGCGGCACGGCTGCCGGCGACCGGGGCGGCACGGTGAGCGCCCGCCGTCGTACCGAAGTCGGCGGGGAGCTGGACGGGACGGCCGCGGCGCCAGAGGCGGCCACCACAGACGCCGTCGAACCAGTTGTCGGCCGGGGCGACCGCCTTCTCGCAGTTGCGGCGGACCGGGCAGCCGGCGCAGGCCCGCAGCGCGGGAGCGGCCTCCTTGATCTTCTTGGAGAAGACGACTTTGGGCGGCAGCCCCGCGCAGGCGGCGGCGGACTGCCAGCCCGCCGGTTCGAACGGCGGGAGGACGCGGGCGGGTTCGGCAGCGCTCGGAGAGTGCGGTGGGCACGAGCCGGAGACGGACATGGGGCCTCCTCAAGTGGGCGGCTGGAGCACAAGCGCGCCCAGACTTACAGATTGCGCGCGCGCTCGCAACAAACTTATTTCACGGAGGCCCTCTTGCGCGTTTTGCGCGGCTTCTTCACAGTGCTTGCACGAAAGCACGTAATACCGCGCGCGCAAGCAAGCTAAACTCGTGGCCTCCGAAGGAAGCGAGCACACAGATGACCAGCCAGGATCTGGACGCGTTCGCCGCATGGGTCGAGGACCTCATGCGCGACCGCGGATACGACATCGACAGTCCGCGCGGGGGCGGGAAGTCGAAGATCGCGGACGAGGCGGGGGTGCACCGCGCCGCCGTCACCCGCCTGCTGCAGCGGCAGAGCATGCCCGACCTCGAGACCACACGCCGGCTCGCCCGCGTGCTCGGGGTCCCGGTGCGCGAGATGCTCATCCGCTCCGGCCGGCTGACCGCCGAGGAACTGGCGGACCCTCATGAGCACCTGGCCTCCCCCGCGCCCAGCGCCGAGTTCGCCCGTCGGCCCACGCTGGAGGAGGTCGCCGAGCTGCTCGGAATTCCCGCGGACCGGCGCGAGATGTTCGTGAAGGTGGTCGAGCAGTTCCTGCCGCAGGAGGCGGAGCCGGTGGCGCAGCTTCCGGAGGAGGCGCGGGTGCCGGTGGTGGCGGCCGCCGGCGTGGCGGGCGCCGTGGACTGATCCCCGGCGGCCGCACCTCGGAGGCACGGCACCCGCGCGTCGGAACAACGTCGCACCCGCTGGCCGGCGGGTGCATCGGCATGTCTGGGGCTCTTTTCACACCCCTCGCACCACTCTCGTGAACAACTGCGGCCCCACCCCTCACAGGGCGTTCAACTGCAGTTTTCCCCTCCCGGGCCACGGAAGGAGGATCAACCTTCCGAATTAGTTGCGTGCGCGCACGCTCCTCTGTCACAGTTGGTGCAGCGGCGGAGCTGTGACCGCAGCCCGGAAGGGCCGGACGGACGGCTCCGCGCCGCTCCGCCGGGCCGAGGCGCCGCGCCTCCCCCGCCGCCCCACGCGGCGCCCGCCCGGCGGTCACCGCTTCCGGTGCCGGGGTCCCGGGCCCCGCGCCCGCCACCCACACGGCGCCCCGCGCGCCCCGCAGCCCCGAGGTGACCCGGCAATGACCACACCCACACCCCCGAGTTCCTTCCCGGACGTCGAGGCCCTGGTCGTCGACATCCTGAAGCAGGACCCGGCGCTCGCGACGGCCCTCGTCACCGTCCAGCCCCCGTCCGACTTCAACGGCACGACCGCCGCCGTCCTCGTCAACCGGCGCGGCGGCGCCTGGGTCGGCGAACTCCACGTCGACCAGCCGCTGATCGAGCTGGAGGTGTACGGCCCGACGAAGCAGGCCGCGCACGTCCTGGCCAACGAGGCCCGCCGGGCGCTGCTGGCCACGGCCGGCAGCCGGTACGGCACCAACCTCATCACCGAGGTGGAGGAACAGGACGGCCCGCGCTGGCTGCCCGACTACCTCTACCACGCGGCCAACCGGTACGTGAGCGTCCACAAGGTGTACCTCGACGTCTACTGACGCGTACCGGACGTCCCGCGAGGGACACCGCCCCACAGACCGAAGGCCCCGCCACCCCGGCGGGGCCTTCGCCGTATCCGGAACCGCCGGGTGCGGCACCCCTTCGCACCACCCTTCACCCGAGGAGAGACATCACCATGGCAGGAACCAACTCGTCCGAGATCCGCGTCGCCGGCGTAGGCCGTCTGTACGTCGCCACCGCCGACACCAAGGTCCCGACGACCTTCTCCACCGACTCCTCCACCGACTGGGCGAGCTGGAAGAACCTCGGCTTCACCACCGGTGACGGCGTCACCTTCAGCAAGAAGGACAAGCTGGAGCCGATCGACGTCTGGCAGGCCGTCAGCCCGGTGCACTTCGTGTACTCGGACCGCGACCTGACGCTGAAGTTCTCGCTGCTGCAGTTCAACGAGGACACGCTGCCGTTCTTCATGGGCGGCGGCACCGTCGACGCGGTGACCGGTTCCACCGGCGTCTACAAGTACGACATCGCCGAGCGTCCGTTCGCCGACGTGCGCGCCCTCGGCCTGGAGTTCACCGACGTCCGGGCGAGCGACGGCTCCACGGTGACCTACCGCTTCGGCATCCCGCGCGGCCAGGTCACGGCGGCGGACGACATCAAGCTGGCCCGCAAGGCGGCCTCCCAGCTCGGTATCACCTTCACGGCGATGTCCGCGGCCGACGGCTCGGCGCTGGCCTCCTTCGTCATGAAGGACTCGGCGTACACCGCCGGCTGATCCAGCCGGACCCCATCGGTGGGGCGGGCTGCGTCCAGGGCGAGGCCCGCGCGCTCCAGCAGGACGTGCCGGACCAGGGAGTACCCGTCGG
>NZ_JBFBBK010000050.1:0-32289 GCF_040682635.1 Streptomyces sp. NPDC051133 | reverse complement strand
GAACTCCTCGCCAACGCCACCACCTCCGGAAGACCTCTTTCACGGCCAATGGCAGGGCCGCCCCTCTGCCCGCCTTCTCGTCACCATCGGACTCACGGACTTCAAGGAGCACCCACCATGGCCCGTTTCGACGTCAACGCAGCCCGCGCCCAGCGCCTGGAAGCCCTCGGCCGTACCTGGTCGTTCGACCTCGACGGCGAGAGCTACACCCTGCCCACCGAGCTGACCCGCGCCGCCGCCAAGGCCCTGCGCAAGCTCGACGACAATGACGTGGACGGGCTGCTGAGGCTGCTGCTCGGCGAGAAGCAGTTCGCCCGCTTCGAGCAGCACGAGGTCACCATGCAGGACATCGCCGCCATCCTGGAGGCCTACGGTCGGGAGACCGGGCTCGGCCTGGGGGAAGACTGAGCCTCGTCGGGTTCGTCGACGAACACGCCGAGGCCCTTGAGGCGGACCTGCTCCGCTACTACGGCATCGACCTGCTCGACTGGCACCGCGACCGCCTCTCCGCCCGGCGGCTCGCGGTGCTCATCAAGCAACTGCCGCGCGACAGCGCCCTCAACCGGGAGCTGCACGGCGAGGCGGCCGACTGGTCGGTGACGGACCATCTGCTGGCGGCGGTCGTGGACCATCTGGCCGCGGCCAACTGGATGTTCGCCTCCGTCAACTCGGACGAGGGCGAACAGCCGGACTACCCGGAACCGGTGCCACGTCCGGTGGACGCGGAGGAGACGGACGGGGACGGGGACGGCGACGAGGACGGGGACGGGGCGGCGCGGACATCCGCGGGCACGGCACGCGGGCCCGACGCACGGCCGGCCCGATCCGAACCGCAGAGCACCGACCCCGCCACCGGATCCCCGTCGGCCGTCCAACTGGCCAGATTCTTCGGCTGACCGCCTCTGATGGACCCGCGCCGCGGATTCAACGCGAGTCCGCGGGCCCGGGCGGCTCGTCCTTCCGCCGGCCCGTCCCCCGGCCCTCGAACTCGTCGGCGAGGGCACGGGCCCGGTCGGACAGTCGTGTCCGTTCACCGGAGGGGGCCGTCGCCGTGTCGGACGCCTCCCCCGTCCCCGCCCGTCGCCCCTTGTCCCGCCCGGCTCCCGGGTCGGCGGGCCGGGCGAGCGGCGGCACACTGGGCCGGCCGTTGCGCCGTACCACCGGCCGCCGTTCCACAGGTCCGGTCCGCTTCTCCCGCACCTCACGCGCGGAGAACAGGGCGTCGCCGGAGGAATCGGGAGCCGTGCCGGTGTCCGGCTGCCCGGAGTCGTCGTGGGGGCCGGCGTCACCGTCCGTCGCGTCCGCGGTGTCGCCCACGGGCCCGTCGTACGACGCGCTCGCCGACGCCGGGGCCGACGGGTGGGCCGTACCACCGCCGGCCCCCCCGGCCACAAACGCCGGCACCGGACCCGGCGCGGGCACCGGACCGCCGTCCGCAACGGACCGCTCCCGATGTCCCCGCTGCTCTACTCGCGTCAATTCGGACGGAGGACGCAGGAGTTGGACATACGGCAGTTGAATGACCTCGCCGCCGTCGTGCTCCCGTTCGGCTTCGGGCCGGCGGGCCCGGCGCGGCCGGCGGCCGGTGCGGGCGTCCTCCTGGCCCTGGAGATAGGCGGCGGTGATCCGCTGCTCGTACGCCTGGCGGACGGCCGGAAGCTGCTCCTCCACCACATCGGCCCACCCGGCGCTGTAGGCGGCCAGCTCCCGCCGGTCGAGCTCGGCGCGCGGCATGACCACGAGGTCCTCGGGCTCGTAACCGAGACGGAGGACGAGCTCGGAGACACGAGCGATGAGATGCGGCAGATCGGAGGCTTGTTCGAGCCAATCGATCACATGCCGCTGCCGCGCGTAGCTCGCGTCCCCGTCCACCCCGTGGCCTTGCTCTCGTCCCTGCCCGATCGCGCCCCCGCGCGAGGACGGCTGCCCTGCCGCCGCCCACCGTCGTGTGACTGAGCTTCAGGTCCTATGCCGGGCCTTGACGTTCACCCTTCATTCACCGACGGGAGGACGGCCGGATCCTACTCCACCGCTTTGACACACAATCAGACCGGACCCCCACATCGCCGCTGCTCGCCCCCGCTTGGCAACGGAGAGTCCTCGACAAACACGCTCCGACACCAGAAGATTCCTCGTACACTAGTTCGAACAGGCGCTTCGAACGCCACAGGGGCGCCGCCTGTACCACCAGCAGGGCCCAGCGGACAGACCGGAAAGCAGGACGACATGGCGACTCGCACGAGCAACCTCCCGGAGCAGCCGATCGACACCTACACCCGCCTCGCGGACCTCCTGCGCTCCCCCGCGCCCGACCGCGAGGCGTTGCTCGACCGGCTGTACGAGGAGCTGCTCACGCGCGAGTCGAAGGCCTACGCGGCGGGGTGGACGGACGCGTTGACCGAGGCGCGGCGCGCGCGACCGCGCGGCTGACCGGCCGGCCGGGCGCCGCGGGGGGCAGGCCGGCCGAAGCCCACGCCTTCGACGAGCCCGCCGGGCTGAGCCCGGCGGGCTTTCGGCGTGCAGCTGAGAAATGAGGAGGCCGGCCAGTGAAACCTGGCCTGCCACTTTTTCACTGCAATTTATGACTTGTGCATGTAGAAGACCACCATTAGCCCCTCCGCGACGACTCCTGCAGAAAGCCACGCCAAGAATTTCACGAACGTCGCCCGCTCAACTCCCTGTCGCCAGCTGGACCACAACAGGAGGGCTATGAAGAAACAGAACAATCCCAAGAGAAGGAAGCAACTCCCGACAGCCCAGATCAAGACACCCATTCATTCCCCCCTGATTCTTCCGCCGAACCCTTGAGGTTACCGGGGATCCACGACGCGAGCAAGACCCAGATCGATGCAAAACCCCAGCTGAGCGACACCAGCAAGGAGCATGCACATGGGACAGCACACCACGGACGAGGTCTACGACCGGCTGACAGAAGTCAAAAAACAAGTCGACGAGAACGCCCAGCAGGAGGTCACCAAGGCCCTCTTCGAATCCAAAATAGCCGAGTTGAAGACGGCGATCGAGAAGGGGGGAAAGAAGGAGGAGAAGAAGGAAGAGCCCAAGACTGGATGGGATCTCCTCAAGGAGACGGAGCCGGTCAAGACTCTCCTCGGGATGATCAAAGCCTTCACGGATATCGCCAAGGGCGGAGACATCCTGGCGAAGGTCTTGCTGTTCACCACCGCAGTGGGCACTGCCATCGCTTTCTACGGCAAAGTCCGAACGATGATCACCGGAATGCTGGGCAAGATCAAGAGCTTTTTGGCAACGTTCAAGGAATGGACGCTGCGGGCCACGGGCCGCCTCACAGGACAGCGCCAGTACTACGGGCGGGATGACAACGGACACTTCGGGCTGCGTCCGGAACGCACCTCCAGGGAGATGCAGCAGTCCCAACGGGAGGCCAGTCGGCGATTCCGGAGAGCACAGCGCGGCAGCGGCGCCTCGCGCGGGTCCGGTGCCGGCGACGCGCGCGATCTCGGGCAGGCGCTCGGCAGGGTCAACAGCCAGGTCGAGGCCTTCGACAGACTGAAGTCGAAGCTCCCGTCCGCAGCCAAGATGAAGCGGACGGCCGGCGCGGCGACCAAATTGAGCGGCGCTCTGGAGAAGGTCACCGAACGGCTGCGCCCCGCGGAGCTCGACGAGCTGACCGCGGCCACGGACAGGCTCAACCAGAAGATGTCCGCCTTCGACCACGAGAAGCTCCCCAAGCCCCGGACGCTGAGGGACATCTCGAAGGCCGCCAAGGAACTCCACGACAACGCGGACAACGTCCGAGAGATGTTCCGGAACCTTGCCACCGCGTCCACCCACGCCGCCGACGCCATCTCCTGATGTTCCAGCTCTCTCGAAAGGAGGTGCTAGATGAGTCTCGTCAGCTCCCTGAAGAAGGCCTCCGGCTCCCTTGAGGACTTCAAGTCCAAAGCCTCCGGCGCCGCGACGTCGGCCAAGGGAATCGGCAGCGCCGGCCAGAAGGGTGCCGGTCAGCTGAAGTCCCTCAAGACGGCTGCCGACGGTTCCGGGAAGGAGCTGAAAGACCTCAAGACCGCGTCGGACAAGGCCGAGAAGTCCCTCGGCAAGGCCGGGAAGACGGGGTCCAGCGCCGGCAAGAACCTCGGGAAGTACGAGTCCGGGGCGAGCAAGGCGGCCAAGGGCCAGGACAAGATGAACAAGTCGATGAAGGGCAACTTCTTCGGCCTGCTCATGCAGTTGCTGCAGCCGCTCATCGACAAGGTCATCGACATGGTGACCAACTCGAAGACCATGCAGAAGGTCCTGAAGCAGGCCTTCACCGTCATCAAGACCGTGATCAGCAGCGTCATGAAGGCCATCGGGCCGATCATGAAGAACGCCGGAAAGCTGATCAAGTCGGTCTGGTCCGGCGTCAAGTCGTCGGTCTCGTCCATCTTCAAGGCGATCGTCGACGTCGTCCGGTCCAGCGTCAACGCCTGGAAGTCGGTCATCAGCAACACGCTGAAGGCCATCAGGACGGTCGTCTCCGGCGCCTGGAACGGCATCAAGGCCGTCATCTCACCGGTCGTCAGCTGGATCAAGTCCGTGATCCCGAACTCCTTCAAGGCAGTGAAGGACCGGCTCTCCAGCATCTGGGGCGGCCTGAAGGGCATCGCGAGCAACGCCTTCAACGGCATCAAGAGCGCGGTGACCGGCCCCATCAACGGCGTCATCGGCATCATCAACCGCGCGATCAGCGCCCTGAACGGCATCCACGTGTCGATCCCGGGCTGGGTCCCGATGGTCGGCGGCAAGACGTTCGGCGTCAGCCTTCCGCACATCCCCGCGCTCGCCACCGGCGGTGTCGTCATGCCCCGCTCCGGCGGTGTGCCGGCGCTCCTGGCGGAGGCCGGTGAGGCCGAGGCCGTGCTGCCGCTGAGCAAGCTCGACCGACTGCTCCGCAGGGCCGCCGCGCAGGGCCGGGCGTACAACGGCGGCTCGGACGGAGGCGCCCTGCACATCGAGCACTACTACGCGGCGGAGAAGAGCAGTCCGCAACGGACCGCCGACGCCCTGATGTACCTGGCCAAGGCACGCGGATGAGCAGCACGGTCGTACGCAACCCGTTCAAGGGGGCCGTACCCGTCCTGCGCTCCATCCGGACCAAGGCGGAGCAGGCCCAGGCCGGGATGCGGTCCTTCACCGACCGCATCAAGGACACCGCCGCCTGCCTGGACCACATCGGCACCCCCACCCACCAGAGCGCCACCGCGCTCCAGAAGATCAAGACGAACGCGGACACCGCCGCCCGTTCCGTCGCCAAGGCCGGACAGACCGCCACCGCCGCCAGGTCGGGCATCAAGTCCATCGGCACCAAGGTCAAAAGCGCCGGGAAGACGCTCGGAAAGCTCGGCGGCGCGCTCGGCGGTGTCTTCGCCGTCGTCGGCGCGCTCCTCGACGCCTCCGGTGTCCTCGGCGACCTCCTCGACAAGTTCGGCCTCGCCATGACCATCGGCTCCGGCGTGATGATGCTGATCAACCTCATCACCAAGGCCAACCCCATCGGATTCGTCACCGGCATCCTGCTGCCGATGGCCGGCTGGCTGCTGGACCTCGCGATGAACTCCGAGACCGGGCAGCGGCTGATGGACCAGCTCGCCGAGCTCGTCCTGAAGTACGTCGAGAGCGTGCTGACCGTCCTCGCGCCGGTGCTCAAGGTCATCGCGACCGTGGTCGGCACCTACGTGTCCGGCTACCTGCACCTCATCGCCGGCACCCTCAAGGTCCTCAGCACCCTGATCGGCACCGGCTTCGCCGTGCTCAAGGCGCTCACCACGGGCGACACCCGCGCCCTCACGGGGAAGATGTCGGCGATCTGGAGCGGCTTCAAGGACGCCGTCCGGCCGGTCACCGACTGGATCGGCAAGCACATCCCCCAGATGTTCCAGCGGGTCAAGGACGCTCTCTCGGGCACCCTGCGCGGGATGGGCCGGTTCGTCACCACCGGCGCGCAGACCGTCGCCGGGGTCGTCAAGGGCCCCATCCAGGGCCTGATCGCCTTCGCCAACTGGATCATCGACGGACTCAACAGCCTCAGCTTCAGCTTCTTCGGCAAGAAGTTCGGCGTCCACCTGAACAAGATCCCGATGCTCGCGCAGGGCGGCGTCGCGGTGCCCGGCGCCCACTCCCACAGCGGCCGGGTGCTCCCCCTCACCGCCCTGGAACGGCAGCGCGCCCTCGCCGCCCGCCACCGGAGGACCGCGCAAAGCCCCCACCGCATCGAGGAGTTCCACGAGAGCCGGAGCGCCGGCGCCTTCGGCACGGCGGAGGACCTGCTCTTCCTGGCCTCCGCCCACGCCTGCGCATGACAGTCACGACAGTGAGGTGACGGCCCCATGGCCGAGACGACCACAATCGCATACACCGACGACGTCCCCCCCGGCTCACTCATCACCCTCGACGGGCAGATGCAGTGGGCCGGACTGCTGATGGGGCCCGGCACGCCGTACGAGATCGACAGCGGCGGCCTCACCGGCTGGGAGGACCTGCCCGACTACGACACCTCCGACGCCGACCACCCCACCTCGCACGGCGCCTGGCCGGGCGCCCGCTACGCCAAGCCCCGCAAGGTCGGCGGCACGGTGTGGACCCTGCCGCCGCAGGACGACACCGCCTCCTCGCTCGCCGCGATGCGCGCCCTGCGCCAGGCGCTGCTCCTCGGCGACGAGGAACGCTGGCTGGCGGTCCGGCTGCACGGCGAGACGCTGGCCGTGCGCGCCCGCGTCAGCCAGCGCGTCCTGGCCGCCGACCGGACGTACACCACGCAGGGCGTCTCCAAGGCGTCCGTGCAGTGGTACGCCACCGATCCGCGCCGCTACGCCGTCGACGAGCAGACCGCGGTGACCGGCCCCCCGCAGCCGGAGAGCGGCCTGACCTGGCCGCTGACATGGCCGCTGAACTGGGGTCAGACGGCCTCCACCGGTGATGTCGACGTCTTCAACGACGGCTCGGCGCCCACCCACCCGGTGATCACCTTCACCGGGCCGTGCGTCAACCCGACCGTGACCGAGCGCGTCTCCAACCGCCGGCTGCGCTACGAGATCGGCCTGGCCGCGGGTGACGAGCTGGTCGTGGACACAGCCGCCGGCACGGTCACCCTCAACGGCACCGCCTCCCGTCGGAACACGGCGGCCGCCGACAGCAGCCCCGAGGAGCTGTTCTCCTTCGAACCGGGCCGGGCCCAGCCGGCCTTCCGGCCCGATTCCTTCGGTGCCGGAGCCCAGCTGTCGGTCCGCTGGCGTTCCGCGGAGTGGTGATCGTGCGGCTGACGCGCCCGGCACGCGCCCTGACGACCCCTCACCCCTCCCGCCCGTTTCGGAAGTCCCAGGAGACTCTCACATGAACATGCGCAGCTCATGGGTGGCCACGACCGGCCAGACCCGCGAGGACACCCGTCTGACCCAGATCGGCGCGACGACCCCGGCCAACCCGATCCAGGTCCGCTCCGGTGTTCTGCCCGGCACCTACGACGGCCTCTACCGCCTCGGCGGCTTCTGGGTGAGCGGGGACGCGGGCGCGATGACCGCGGCCGTGCACGAGGGCCGTGCCGTCATCCAGGCCGACAGCGGCCAGGGCGCCTACCCGGTCACCCTGCCCGAGCAGCTGAAGCTCACCTTCGCCGACGGCGACGCCTCGTACGACCGCATCGACGTGATCATCCTCCATGTCTACGACGACATGTACGACAAGTCCGGGTTCAACAAGGTCGAGGTCGAGATCGTCAAGGGCACCGCCGGTCCCAACCCGCAGCCGCCCGCCCTTCCCCCGATCTGCCTGCCGATCTACCAGGTCACCGTCCGCCACGGAGCGAGCGCGGGCACCGGTGGCATCCACTGGGACACCGACATGACCGACCTGCGCACGCCGGTCGTGGCGATCGGCGGCATCCTGCCGGCCGTCGGCGAGACCGGCATCGGCGCCTACCCGGGCCAGTACCGCGACTTCGGCGGCGCCCTGCAGCGCTGGGACGGCTCGGCCTGGGTGTCGTACCCGAGCGCGCTGGGCGGCATCGCCCCGTCCGGTGCGGTCAGCACCGCGACCTACACCGGGCAGTACCGCGACTCCTCCGCCGGACTGCAGCGCTGGAACGGTTCGGCGTGGGTGTCATACCAGCCGAACTGGACCGACTACACACCGGTCTGGGGCGCCGAGGCCGGCACCGCCCCGAGCATCGGCAACGGCACGCTGGCCGGGTCGTACGTGAAGATCAACAACCTGGTGCACGTGCGGATCTACCTCAAGATCGGCTCGACGACCAATCTGTCCGCACAGGCCTCCGACGGCCGCTGGACCTTCTCGCTGCCGACGGCGCCGAACTCCAAGCAGGCCTGGAAGCTGGACCACCGGGCGATGAGCATGGAGGCCTTCGACGCCTCGACCCTGCTCCTGTACCAGGGTTCGGGTCAGCTCTCGGTGACCAACGGCGTCGGATACGTCCACGGGATGCGCGACTCCATGAAGCTGGCCACCGGCCTGTGGGGCAAGGCGCTGCCGTTCCCCTGGACCACCGGGGACACGCTGTCGATACACGGCACCTACGAATCCGCTGCCTGAGACGGGGACCCCCATGACGATCAACTCCGCCTGGCTGTCCCCGGACAGCCAGACCCGGGCGGACACCCGGGTCACCCCGATCGGCGCGATCACCCCGGTCGGCGAACTCCAGGGCCGCTCGGGCGTCCTGCCCGGCTCGGCCGACGGCAAGAGCCGGATCGCGGGCCTGGACCTGACCGGCACCGGTGCCATGACCGCGACCGTCGGTGTGGGCAGGGCGGTGATCCAGACCGCCGCCGCGCGAGGCGCCTACCCGGTGGCCGTCACCGACCCGGTCCCGCTGGCCTTCGCCGACGGCGACGCCCAGTACAGCCGCATCGACCTGGTCGTGCTGCGGATCTACGACGACGCCTACGACGGCCTCACCCGCAACGAGGCCGCCGTCGAGGTCATCAAGGGCACTCCGGCCGCCACCCCGGCCGTGCCGGCCACCCCCGACGCCGCGCTGGCCCTGTTCTCCGTGACGGTCCCCGCCGGCGCCGGCGCCACCAAGGGCATCGACTGGACCACCGCACGCACCGACCTGCGCACCGCCACCGTCGCGGTCGGCGGCATCCTGCCGTCCACCAACGCCGACAGCGTGGCCGGCGCCTACCCGGGCCAGTACCGCGACGCGCCCAACGGCATCCTGCAGCGCTGGAACGGCACGCTCTGGCAGCGGGCCAACACGCCGTACTACGCCTCGTCCCTGGACGCCGGGTACACCACCTCGACGACGTACACGGCGGCGCTCACGGGCACCACCGTAACCTCGCTGGACCTTGTCTTCATCGCCCCGCCCACCGGCGCGGTGATGCTCCACTTCGGGGCCCGCATGTGGACCGCCAACAGCAGCACCACCTCCGCGCTGATGGTTCCGAAGATCACCGCCCAGGACGGCACCGTGTACTTCGCCCCGAACGACGAGTTCTCGTGCTCGCACGGCGGCCCCCTGGGCTCCTCCGTCTCGACCATGTGGCGGCTGTACGGGCTCACCCCCGGCGCCACCTACACGATGACCGCCATGCACCGATCCGGCGACGCCGCCGTCACCAGCTGGTTCGACAACGTCTTCATGCGCGTCGAGATGTCGAGCTGACCCGAACCCAAGGGAGTTGACCATGCCCGTCCGCTCCGGCTGGCTGTCCGACAGCCAGTCACGTGAGGACACCCGCCTCGTCTCGCTCGGTGCTCTCACCCCGACCTCACCGACCGCCACGCGCTCCGGCATCCTGCCGGGCTCCCCCGACGGGCAGTCCCGGATCTCCGGCTTCACCCTGACCGGGACCACCGGCACAATGAACGCCACCGTCAGCCCGGGGCGCGCCGTCATCCAGAGCACGGACGCCCGCGGCGCCTACCCGGTCGCGCTGACCGAGTACCTGCCCCTGACCTTCGCCGACGGCGACCCCCAGTACAGCCGCATCGACCTGGTCGTCCTGCGTGTCTACGACGACCCCTACGACGGCTCCGCCCGTACCGAGGCAGTCGTCGAGATCGTCCGGGGCACCCCCGCCGCGACCCCGGCCGTACCCGCCGCGCCGGGCCTGTCGCTGCCGCTGTACGAGGTGGTCGTGCCGGCCGGGGCGAGTACGGGCACCACCGCCATCCCCTGGACCACCGCCCTCACCGGCCGGCGCAACGCCACGGTCGCCGTGGGCGGCATCCTGCCGGTCACCACCGACACCTCCAGCGGCGCCTATCCGGGCCAGTACCGCGACAGCAGCGGCGTCCTGCAGCGCTGGTCGGGGACCGCCTGGGCCGACTACCAGCCGCCGGTCGCCGTCGAGACGGCCACCACCGGAGCCACCGCGACGGGCAACTGGACGCTGACGTCGTACAGCGCCCGCCGGACCCGCGGGGTGTGTTCGTTCACCATGGCGCTGACCCGCACGACCGCCAACCTCACCGCCACCGCTGCGGGCACCACCAATCCGGGCAACGTCACGGACGAGCTGATCGGAACCCTGCCGGCCGGCTGGCGACCCGCCACCGACACCTACGCGGTCGCGACCGACGGCTACGCGGACGGCAGCGTCCGGCTCACCCCCGACGGCTCGGTCTACCTGATCACCTGGGCGACGAGCGGCGTGATCCAGGTCGGCAACAGCGTGCGCCTGTCCGCGTGCTTCGTGCTGTGAGCGCCGTCCATCCGCTCGAGAGCCACGGGAGCTGACCCAGCGTATGACCATCAACACCCCGTACCGCGCGATCTTCTGCGATCTGCGCACCGACCGGACCATCGACATCCTTCCGCTCCGCGACGTCACCGTCGACGACTACATCGGCAAGCCCGGCTCGCTCTCCGGCACCGTCCCCGTCCCCGACGCGGCGATGGCCGCCCGGGTCCGCCGCATCGAGGAGGGCCGTACCTCGGTCTACCTCCAGCGCGGCGACGACCTGTGGTGGGGCGGGATCGTCTGGACCAGCACCCTGCAGAGCGACGACCACGGTGTGATCACCCTGGGCATCCAGGCGGCCACCTTCGAGTCGTACGCGGGCCGTCGCATGATCCGGGCACCCAAGCCCGCCTATGACCCCAACTACAAGCTGTCGTTCCCCCCGGCGGGCCAGGCGCACAGCGACCAGTTGGAGATCGCCCGGGGCCTGTGGGCGGATCTGCAGACCTCGTTGCACGGCGGAGACATCGGCGTCACCTACGGGAACGAGTTGTCCCAGCCCCCGCAGTACCGCACCGTCACCTACCGCGACGGAGACGAGACCGTCTACCTCGACGCCATCGACGCCCTCGCCGCGATGGAGAACGGCTTCGAGCACTACATCTCCGTGTACACCGACCCCGCCACCGCTGCCCGGGTGCGCCGGCTGCGGCTGGGCAGCCCGAAGATCACCACCGGCTTCACCGACCTGGTGCTGGACCGGCCGGGCTCGATCCTCGCGTACTCGTTCCCGCGCGACGCCACCCGCGGCGGCACCACCGCCCGGGCCCGGGGGGCGTCGGTCAACGCCAACCAGGCCTCCGAGTCCCGGCCGCTCGCCTCCGCCGTCGCATCCGCGGACGACCTGATCGAGAAGGCCGGATATCCGCGCATCGACCTGTCGTCCGACCACAACGACATCACCGACCCCGAGACCCTGAACGCCTTCGCCCGGGCCGAACTGAAGACGGCCACCGGGGCGGTGGTGATCCCCGAGATCACCATCCGCCTCGACGACCTGGTGCCGACCGCGCTGCTCGGCCGCACGGCCCGGATACGGATCACCGACGAGTGGTGGTCCGAGGGGCTCGACGCCCGCTACCGGATCGTCGGCGTCAAAGTCGACCCGGCGCAGCGCGGGCGTCCCGACACCGCGGACCTGTACCTGGAGGAGGCCTGATGCCCCAGTTGCCCGAAGACATCATCGACCGGCTCACCCAGATGGAGCGGCGGATCCAGCAGCTGGCCACCGCGGTCAACACCCGCCCCGCCCTGAACCAGATCTCCGGCGGCGGTGTGGAGATCACCGACGGTGGCTACCTCTCCGTGCGGCCGCCGGACGGCGGCGCCGCCGTCTTCGCGGTGGGCCGCTGGAGCGGCGACGAGTACGGCCTGGCGATCCGCCGCCAGACCGGCGCGAAAGCGCTGACCGTGCAGAACGGCGACGGCACCAGCACCTCGGCGCAGCCGCTGCGCATCTTCGACTCCACCGGGGAACGCGAGCTGTTCTCCGACGACATCGCCACCGGCGGTCTCGCCCGGCCCTGGCTGCCCATGCTGCCGCCGCAGGACACCTCCACCACCCGCTGGCCGCAGACCACCGCGACCGCGTGGACGACCATCGCGGTGTCCTACAACGTCGTCTGGCAGCCGTACATGCGCCTGCTGGTGAACACCCGGGCCGGCTCCGGCGCCACCGGCTACGTCCGGGTGCTCGTCAACGGCGCCCAGTGGGGTGGCACCGTCACCGTCCCGGCGGACTTCGACAACACCGGACCGATCGCCAACGACTTCTCCTCGGTCTTCGGCAAGCAGGTCAAGGTCGAGGTCCAGGCCTACGTCTCCAGCACCTCCGGAACCGTCTACGCCAACCCCGTGCTCATGCACGGCCGCCAGACCTGAGGAAGGCAGCCCACCCATGGACATCGACACCAGCCAGCCCTGGGGACTCGCGATCGACTACGCCGGCCGCGCCACCATCACCGAGGCCGGTCACACACTCTACGTCAACGTCTCCGACACCAGCCTGAGCAGCATCATCGGGCCGGACTCGATCACCGGCACCTACTCACCCGTGACCGTCACCGCCCAGTTCAGCGAGACCGGCGCGAACGGTGCCATCCTGCGCGGCTACGGCCGCGTGACGGTGATGCCGATCGGCGCGGATCCGGTCGTACCGGATCAGACGGCCGTACAGCACGCGGTCGCGGACGCCCTGGCCGACTTCCAGGCGAACACGGCGGCTTACACCGACCTGTGCACCAAGTGGACGGCCGGTGGCGGAAGTTCCGGCGGCGGCACGGGGACGGGCGGTGGGACGGTCGGTGGCACGGACACCGCCACCTGACCCCCTGCCGCACCCCGCCGCACCCCGCCCCACACCCCGCCCCGCGCCCTTCGGCCCGGGGCTTCTTCATGTCTGGAGTTCACATGGCCACACCCCTGTCCGCCGACGCCCTCGTCTCCGCCCTGCGGGCCGAGGGCGTCGACGTCGTCGAACACCCCGGCTGGCGCACCCACAACCGCAACCAGAAGGGAGCCTGGGGACCGGTCAACGGCGTCATCGTCCACCACACCGTCTCCTCCGGCACCGGCAACAGCGTCAGCATGTGCTTCAACGGCGACTCCGCCCTGCCCGGCCCGCTCTGCCACGGCGTCATCGCCAAGGACGGCAGCGTCCACCTCGTCGGCAACGGCCGCGCCAACCACGCCGGCGGCGGCGATCCGTCGGTCCTGCAGGCCGTGATCACCGAGACGTACGGGGACCGGCCCCCGGCCCCGCACGAGCACGAGGGCAGCGCGGGCGCCGTCGACGGCAACTCCCGCTTCTACGGCTTCGAGTGCGTCAACCTCGGCGACGGCCACGACCCGTGGCCGGCTGCCCAGCTCGACGCCATCGAACGGGTCGCGGCAGCGCTGTGCCGGGCCCACGGCTGGGGCGCCAAGTCCGTCATCGGACACCTGGAGTGGTCGGACTGGAAGAGCGACCCGCGCGGCTTCTCCATGACCGGCATGCGCCGCCGGGTCCAGACCCGGCTCTCCTCCTCGCACGGCGGACAGAACCCGCAGCCCCCGCGGCCCCCGCAGCCGCCGACGTACCAGCCGTTCCCCGGCGTCTCCTTCTTCAAGGGCGCCCCGGACTCGCCGGTCGTCACGGCGATGGGCCGCCGCCTGGTGGCCGAGGGCTGCGGCCGCTACCGCGTGGGCCCGTCCTCGCACTGGTCCGAGGCCGACCGGGAGTCGTACGCCGCCTGGCAGCGCAAGCTCGGCTACAGCGGCAGCGCCGCCGACGGCTGGCCGGGCCCGACGTCCTGGGCCGCGCTGAAGGTCCCGCACAGCTCCTGAACCCCCGCTGAGCACCCCCTGAGCACATCCCGAAAAGCGAGGTCCCCCCATGTCAGAGGCCGCCAAGCGCACCCTCCGTACCGTCCTGCAGACCGCTGTCGGCCTGTGCGTGCTGCTGCCGACGGTCGTCGACACCGCCGGCATCCCCCGCACGCTCCCCTGGGCCGCCGGTGCCCTGGCCGTCGCCGCGGCCGTGACCCGGCTGATGGCCGCCCCCGGCGTCCAGGCCCTGCTCCCCGCCTGGCTGCGGACGGACGCCCGGCCGAACTCGGACGCCGACCTGCTGTCCCTGCCCGGAGCACGCACGGAAGCCGGCCCGGAGCGGAGGGACGCGTGAACGAATCCGGCTCCCGCCCCTCCTCCTTCTCCGACCCCATCGCCGTCGCCGTGGAACTGGAACGACTGCGCGGGACCGTGGAGGCCGGCTTCGCCCGGGTCGACGGCTCGCTCGCGCTGCTGGTCCAGCGCAGCGACCAGACCGACAGGCAGCTCGCCGACCACGAGCAGCGGCTGGACGCCCTGGAGCGCGCCCGGTGGCCGCTGGCCAGCATCGGCGCGCTGGCCGCGGTGGCGGCGGTGGTCGTCACCGCCTGGGAGCTGACGGCCCGCTGACACGCCGAAGGGCGGTCACCCCGCGCTCGGGGTGACCGCCCTTCGACTCATGCCCGCTTACTGGTTGTACGGACCGTAGTCGTAGTCCTCCAGCGGAACGGCCTGGCCGGAGCCCGTGCCGAACGGCGAGTAGTCGATGTCGTCGTAGCCGACGGCCGAGTACATCGCGGCCTTGGCCTCCTCGGTCGGCTCGACCCGGATGTTGCGGTAGCGGGACAGACCCGTACCGGCCGGGATGAGCTTACCGATGATGACGTTCTCCTTGAGGCCGATGAGGCTGTCGGACTTGGCGTTGATCGCCGCATCCGTCAGGACTCGGGTCGTCTCCTGGAAGGAGGCGGCCGACAGCCAGGACTCCGTCGCCAGCGAGGCCTTGGTGATACCCATCAGCTGCGGACGACCGGAGGCCGGGTGACCGCCCTCCTGGACCACACGACGGTTCTCGGTCTCGAACTTCGAGCGCTCGACCAGCTCGCCGGGCAGCAGCTCGGCGTCGCCGGACTCGATGATCGTCACGCGGCGGAGCATCTGCCGGATGATGATCTCGATGTGCTTGTCGTGGATCGACACACCCTGCGAGTTGTAGACCTTCTGGACCTCGCCGACCAGGTGGACCTGGACGGCACGCTGACCCAGGATGCGCAGCACGTCGTGCGGGTTCGTGGCACCCACGGTGAGCTGCTGGCCCACCTCGACGTGGTCGCCCTCGCGGACCAGGACCTTGGCACGCTTGGAGATCGGGAACGCCGTCTCGTCGCTGCCGTCGTCCGGGGTGACGACGATCTTCTTGGTCTTCTCGGTCTCCTCGATCCGCACGCGGCCGTTGGCCTCGGAGATCGGGGCGACACCCTTCGGGGTACGGGCCTCGAAGAGCTCGACGACACGCGGCAGACCCTGGGTGATGTCGTCACCGGCCACACCACCGGTGTGGAAGGTACGCATCGTCAGCTGGGTACCGGGCTCACCGATGGACTGGGCGGCGATGATGCCGACCGCCTCACCGATGTCGACCAGCTTGCCGGTGGCGAGCGAACGGCCGTAGCACATCGCGCAGGTACCGACGGCGGACTCGCAGGTCAGGACCGAGCGGGTCTTGACCTCCTCGACGCCACGGGCGACGAGCTCCTCGATGAGGACGTCACCCAGGTCGGTGCCGGCCGGGGCCAGGACCTGGCCGTCGACCACGATGTCCTCGGCGAGGCAGCGCGCGTACACGGACGTCTCGACGTCGTCCGTCTTGCGCAGCACGCCGTCCGCGCCCCGCTCCGCGATCTTGAGCTTGAGGCCGCGCTCGGTGCCGCAGTCCTCCTCGCGGATGATGACGTCCTGGGAGACGTCGACCAGACGACGGGTGAGGTAACCCGAGTCGGCGGTACGCAGGGCGGTGTCCGCCAGACCCTTACGGGCACCGTGCGTGGAGATGAAGTACTCCAGCACGGACAGGCCCTCACGGAAGGACGCCTTGATCGGACGCGGGATGGTCTCGTTCTTCGCGTTCGACACCAGACCACGCATACCGGCGATCTGCCGCATCTGCATCATGTTTCCTCGGGCACCCGAGTCAACCATCATGAAGATGGGGTTGGTCTTGGGGAAGTTCTCGTTCATCGCCTCGGCGACCTCGTTGGTCGCCTTGGTCCAGATCGCGATGAGCTCCTGCGTGCGCTCTTCCTTGGTGATCAGACCGCGCTCGTACTGCTTCTGGACCTTCTCGTCCTGCGCCTCGTAGCCGCGGACGATCTCCTTCTTCGCCTCGGGAACGACGACGTCGGAGATGGCCACGGTGACACCGGAACGGGTCGCCCAGTAGAAGCCCGCCGCCTTCAGGTTGTCGAGCGTCGCCGCCACGATGACCTTGGGGTAGCGCTCGGCCAGGTCGTTGACGATCTCGGAGAGCTGCTTCTTGCCCACCGAGTAGTCGACGAACGGGTAGTCCTCGGGCAGCAGCTCGTTGAAGAGCGCGCGGCCCAGGGTGGTGCGCAGGCGGAACGAGTCACCCTGCTGCCACTCGGGCTCACCCTCCTCGCGCGCCGGCGGCATCCAGCCGCGCGGCGGGATGGTGCCCACCGGGAAGCGGATGTCGATCTGCGACTGCAGCGCGAGCTCGCCGGCGTCGAACGCCATGATCGCCTCGGCCGTGGAGCCGAACGCGCGGCCCTCGCCCTTGGTGTCACGCAGCTCGCCGTCGGTGGTGAGGAAGAACAGACCGAGGACCATGTCCTGGGTCGGCATCGTCACCGGGCGGCCGTCGGCCGGCTTGAGGATGTTGTTCGATGACAGCATCAGGATGCGGGCCTCGGCCTGCGCCTCCGCGGACAGCGGCAGGTGCACGGCCATCTGGTCACCGTCGAAGTCCGCGTTGAACGCGGTGCAGACGAGCGGGTGGATCTGGATGGCCTTGCCCTCGACCAGCTGCGGCTCGAAGGCCTGGATGCCGAGGCGGTGCAGGGTGGGAGCACGGTTCAGCAGAACCGGGTGCTCGGCGATGACCTCTTCGAGGACGTCGTACACGACCGTGCGGCCGCGCTCCACCATGCGCTTGGCGCTCTTGATGTTCTGCGCGTGGTTCAGGTCGACCAGGCGCTTCATCACGAACGGCTTGAACAGCTCCAGCGCCATCGCCTTCGGCAGACCGCACTGGTGCAGCTTCAGCTGCGGGCCGACGACGATCACGGAACGCGCCGAGTAGTCGACTCGCTTACCGAGCAGGTTCTGACGGAAGCGACCCTGCTTGCCCTTCAGCATGTCGCTGAGGGACTTCAGCGGGCGGTTACCGGGACCGGTCACCGGCCGGCCGCGACGACCGTTGTCGAAGAGGGCGTCAACAGCCTCCTGAAGCATGCGCTTCTCGTTGTTGACGATGATCTCCGGGGCACCGAGGTCCAGGAGCCGCTTCAGACGGTTGTTGCGGTTGATCACACGGCGGTACAGGTCGTTCAGGTCGGAGGTCGCGAAGCGGCCACCGTCCAGCTGCACCATCGGACGCAGGTCCGGCGGGATGACCGGGACGCAGTCCAGGACCATGCCCTTGGGGCTGTTGGACGTCTGCAGGAACGCGGAGACGACCTTCAGGCGCTTGAGGGCGCGGGTCTTCTTCTGGCCCTTGCCGGTGCGGATGATCTCGCGGAGGCGCTCGGCCTCCTCGTCGAGGTCGAAGGACTCCAGGCGCTTCTGCAGCGCCGCGGCACCCATCGAGCCGTCGAAGTACGTGCCGAAGCGGTCACGCAGCTCGCGGTAGAGCAGCTCGTCGCCCTCGAGGTCCTGGACCTTGAGGTTCTTGAACCGGTTCCACACCTCGTCGAGACGGTCGATCTCGCGCTGCGCACGGTCGCGCAGCTGCTTCATCTCGCGCTCGGCGCCCTCGCGCACCTTGCGGCGCACGTCGGCCTTGGCGCCCTCGGCCTCCAGCTCGGCCAGGTCGGTCTCGAGCTTCTTGGCGCGGGCCTCCAGGTCGGCGTCCCGGCGGTTCTCGATCTGCTGGCGCTCGACCGAGACGTGCGCCTCCAGGGAGGGCAGGTCGCGGGTACGGCGCTCCTCGTCGACGTACGTGATCATGTACGCCGCGAAGTAGATGACCTTCTCGAGGTCCTTCGGCGCCAGGTCCAGCAGGTAGCCGAGGCGCGACGGGACACCCTTGAAGTACCAGATGTGCGTGACGGGCGCGGCCAGCTCGATGTGGCCCATCCGCTCACGGCGCACCTTGGCGCGCGTGACCTCGACGCCACAGCGCTCACAGATGATGCCCTTGAAGCGGACGCGCTTGTACTTGCCGCAGTAGCACTCCCAGTCCCGGGTCGGACCGAAGATCTTCTCGCAGAAGAGTCCGTCCTTTTCGGGCTTGAGGGTGCGGTAGTTGATGGTCTCGGGCTTCTTGACCTCGCCGTGGCTCCACTGACGGATGTCGTCAGCGGTGGCCAGGCCGATCCGGAGCTCGTCGAAGAAGTTGACGTCGAGCACTATGCGTCAATCCCTCTCAGGGTCGTAAGTCTGTGGTCTGTACGGGGGCCTGGGGGTCGGCGGGGCCCCTGGTCGGTCAGGGGCCCCGCCGGACTCCCGTCAGACCTCTTCGACGCTGCTCGGCTCGCGCCGGGACAGGTCGATACCGAGCTCCTCCGCAGCGCGGAAGACGTCCTCATCGGTGTCGCGCATCTCGATGGACATGCCGTCCGAGGACAGCACCTCCACGTTGAGGCACAGGGACTGCATTTCCTTGATGAGCACCTTGAAGGACTCGGGAATGCCGGGCTCAGGGATGTTCTCGCCCTTGACGATGGCCTCGTAGACCTTCACGCGGCCGGTGACGTCGTCGGACTTGATGGTCAGCAGCTCCTGGAGGGCGTACGCGGCGCCGTAGGCCTCGAGGGCCCACACCTCCATCTCACCGAACCGCTGGCCACCGAACTGGGCCTTACCACCCAGCGGCTGCTGGGTGATCATCGAGTACGGACCGGTCGAGCGGGCGTGCAGCTTGTCGTCGACCAGGTGGTGCAGCTTCAGGATGTACATGTAGCCGACCGAGATCGGGTCCGGGAACGGCTCACCGCTACGGCCGTCGAACAGCCGCGCCTTGCCGGACGGGAGCACCATGCGCTCGCCGTCGCGGTTCGGGATGGTGTGCTGCAGCAGACCCGCCAGCTCGTCCTCGCGGGCACCGTCGAAGACCGGGGTCGCGACGTTGGTGCGCGGGGCGACCTGGTCGGCGCCGATGGCCTGCAGGCGCTGGGCCCACTCGTCCGCGAGACCGGAGACGTCCCAGCCGCGGCTGGCGAGCCAGCCGAGGTGGATCTCCAGGACCTGTCCCGGGTTCATTCGGGACGGCACACCCAGCGGGTTCAGGATGATGTCGACCGGGGTGCCGTCCTCCAGGAACGGCATGTCCTCGATCGGCAGGATCTTGGAGATGACACCCTTGTTGCCGTGACGGCCGGCGAGCTTGTCACCGTCGGTGATCTTGCGCTTCTGCGCGACGTAGACGCGGACCAGCTGGTTCACGCCCGGCGGCAGCTCGTCGCCCTCCTCGCGGTCGAAGACGCGCACGCCGATGATCTTGCCGATCTCGCCGTGCGGCACCTTCAGCGAGGTGTCACGGACCTCACGGGCCTTCTCACCGAAGATCGCGCGCAGCAGACGCTCCTCCGGGGTCAGCTCGGTCTCACCCTTGGGCGTGACCTTGCCGACGAGGATGTCACCGGCGACGACCTCGGCACCGATGCGGATGATGCCGCGCTCGTCGAGGTCGGCGAGGACCTCCTCGGAGACGTTCGGGATGTCCCGGGTGATCTCCTCCGGGCCGAGCTTGGTGTCACGGGCGTCGACCTCGTGCTCCTCGATGTGGATCGAGGAGAGGACGTCGTCCTGCACGAGGCGCTGCGACAGGATGATCGCGTCCTCGTAGTTGTGACCCTCCCACGGCATGAACGCCACGAGCAGGTTCTTGCCGAGGGCCATCTCACCGTTCTCGGTGGCCGGACCGTCGGCGAGGACCTGGCCCTCGATGATCCGGTCGCCCTCGTCGACGACGACCTTCTGGTTGACCGAGGTGCCCTGGTTGGACCGGGCGAACTTGTGCAGGCGGTACGTGATGTACGTGCCGTCGTCGTTGGCGGTGGTGATGTAGTCCGCGGAGACCTCCTGGACCACACCGGCCTTCTCGGCCTTGACCACGTCGCCGGCGTCGACCGCGGAGCGGTACTCCATGCCGGTGCCGACGAGCGGCGCCTCGGACTTAATCAGCGGCACGGCCTGACGCATCATGTTCGCGCCCATGAGGGCACGGTTGGCGTCGTCGTGCTCCAGGAAGGGGATCATGGCGGTCGCGACCGACACCATCTGGCGCGGCGAGACGTCCATGTAGTCCACGTCCTCGGGGCCGACGTAGTCGACCTCGCCGCCACGGCGGCGGACCAGCACGCGGGCCTCGGCGAACCGCATCTCGTCGTTCAGCGGCGCGTTGGCCTGCGCGATGACGAAGCGGTCCTCCTCGTCGGCGGTCAGGTAGTCGACCTCGTCGCTGACCTGGCCGTCGACGACCTTGCGGTACGGCGTCTCGATGAAACCGAACGCGTTGACCCGGCCGTAGGAGGCGAGCGAGCCGATCAGACCGATGTTCGGGCCTTCCGGCGTCTCGATCGGGCACATGCGGCCGTAGTGCGACGGGTGAACGTCACGGACCTCGAAGCCGGCCCGCTCACGGGAGAGACCACCCGGGCCGAGGGCGTTCAGACGACGCTTGTGCGTCAGCCCCGACAGCGGGTTGTTCTGGTCCATGAACTGGGACAGCTGGCTGGTGCCGAAGAACTCCTTGATGGAGGCGACGACCGGCCGGATGTTGATCAGGGTCTGCGGCGTGATCGCCTCGACGTCCTGGGTGGTCATGCGCTCGCGCACGACACGCTCCATACGGGCGAGACCCGTACGGACCTGGTTCTGGATCAGCTCACCGACGCTGCGGATACGGCGGTTGCCGAAGTGGTCGATGTCGTCGGTCTCGACCATGATGGTGCGACCGGACTCGGTCACCGTCTCGGTCTCGCCGGCGTGCAGCTTCACCAGGTACTTGATGGTGGCGAGGACGTCCTCGGTGGTGAGCACGCCGGCGTCCAGCGGCTCGTCCGCACCGAGCTTCTTGTTGACCTTGTAGCGGCCGACCTTGGCGAGGTCGTAGCGCTTGGGGTTGAAGTACAGGTTCTCCAGCAGCGTCTGCGCGGCCTCACGCGTGGGGGGCTCGCCCGGACGCAGCTTGCGGTAGATGTCGAGCAGCGCGTCGTCCTGGCCCTGGGTGTGGTCCTTCTCCAGGGTGGCGCGCATGGACTCGTACTCGCCGAACTCCTCGAGGATCTGCTCGGTGGTCCAGCCGAGCGCCTTCAGGAGGACGGTCACCGACTGCTTGCGCTTGCGGTCGATGCGGACACCGACCATGTCGCGCTTGTCGATCTCCATCTCCAGCCAGGCACCCCGGGACGGGATGATCTTGGCCGAGAAGATGTCCTTGTCGGACGTCTTGTCGATGCTGGAGTCGAAGTAGACACCGGGGGAACGGACCAGCTGGGACACCACGACACGCTCGGTGCCGTTGATGACGAAAGTGCCCTTGTTCGTCATGAGCGGGAAGTCGCCCATGAAGACCGTCTGGGACTTGATCTCACCGGTCTCGTTGTTGGTGAACTCGGCGGTGACGAAGAGCGGGGCGGCGTACGTGAAGTCGCGCTCCTTGCACTCGTCGATGGAGTTCTTCGGCGGCTCGAAGCGGTGGTCCCGGAACGTCAGGGACATCGACCCGGAGAAGTCCTCGATCGGGGAGATCTCCTCGAAGATCTCCTCCAGACCGGACTTGGTGGGGACGTCCTGACCGTTCTCCAGAGCCTCCTCGACCCGACTCTGCCAAGCGGTGTTGCCGAGCAGCCAGTCAAAGCTCTCGGTCTGCAGCGCGAGCAGGTTCGGAACCTCGAGAGGCTCCTTGATCTTTGCAAAGGAGATGCGCAGCGGGGCGGTGCTGGCGCCGTTGTTCGTATTCGCGGTCGAGGCAGTGCGCGAGGCGGCCAAGAGGGGGTCCTTCCGAGGGCTCGGACTCACTACGCGCGTACCGGTCCCTCTCCCGTACACAGAGACGGAAACCCCAGGTCAGGGTAGCTTCGGTCGACTGTGCTCGAGTGAGGGCAGACCCCTGGTGACGGGCAGGGGACAGCTAACAGGCAGCGCAAAGGGTCAGTGTAGCCACTTGGCACACTGATGTCCAGTGCGGGTTTTTCGAGACCCTCGCTGTGCTCACCGCTCTTGTCAACGCCCTCGGCATGCTGCCCTCAACGCACGTTGATACTGCCCTCTTCGTCGTCGATCCATGCCTCGGATTCGGATCCTTGTGACGACGCGTCCTGAGAATTGCGCGCTGCGTGCGGTTCGTCAAGGCCCCCCAGCCCGAACGGAGCCGACCGGAGACAGAACGAAGATCACCTTACCCCTCACCGTCGCGAGTGCAAGGCAACCGTGGCCGGGCCCTCCGGATACGCCGAAGAGCGACCACCCGGATGGATGATCGCTCTTCGGTGCGTTCGCGTTACAGCCCTACGGGGCACTTTTCACGGTGCGACGAGGCTGTGGTCGGCGCGCGTTCGAGTCCTGCGGACCCGTGAGGTCTTACTTGACCTCGACGGAGGCGCCGGCGCCCTTGAGGGCCTCGGCAGCCTTGTCCGCGGCCTCCTTGTTGACCTTCTCGAGGACCGGCTTCGGGGTGCCGTCGACGAGGTCCTTGGCCTCCTTCAGGCCCAGGGAGGTCAGCTCACGCACGACCTTGATGACCTGGATCTTCTTCTCGCCGGCGCCGGTGAGGATGACGTCGAACTCGTCCTTCTCCTCCTCGGCCGGGGCGGCGGCGGCCGGACCGGCCGGGCCCGCGACGGCGACCGCGGCGGCGGCGGTGACGTCGAACTTCTCCTCGAACGCCTTCACGAACTCGGAGAGCTCGATGAGGGTCATCTCCTCGAACTGCGCGAGCAGGTCTTCCTGGCTGAGCTTCGCCATGGTGGGCGATCCTTCCACTAATTCGGCAGGTGCCGGATGTACATGAGAGGCGGGCGTACGTCGGGCCCGCTGCGACCCTGCCGCGTCATGCGGCGTGGGTCAGAAAGCGAGCCGAATTACTCGGCACCGCCCTGCTCGGCCTGCTTGGCACGGAGCGCGTCCACGGTGCGGACGAGCTTCGACGGCAGCGCCTGGAAGAGCTGAGCAGTCTGGGACTGCTTGCCCTTGAAGGCACCGGCCAGCTTGCTGAGCAGAACCTCGCGGGACTCGAGGTCCGCAAGCTTCTTGATCTCGTCGGCGGTCATCGCCTTGCCGTCAAGGACACCGCCCTTGATGACGAGATTCGGGTTGTCCTTGGCGAAGTCACGGAGACCCTTCGCCGACTCCACCGGGTCACCGGTGACGAAGGCGACGGCCGTCGGACCAGCGAAGAGCTGGTCGTCCAGCGTGATCCCGGCCTCGTTGGCCGCAATCTTGGTCAGCGTGTTCTTCACCACGGCGTACTGGGCGTTCTCACCGAGCGACCGGCGCAGCGTCTTGAGCTGCGCCACGGTGAGACCGCGGTACTCGGTCAGCACGGCGGCGTTGGAGCTGCGGAACTTGTCCGTCAGCTCCGCAACCGCGGCAGCCTTGTCGGGCCTCGCCATAGAGCCTCGGCCTCCTTCCGGGTGATTCGGACCGCGCGGACCCGAAGGAGGACTGGGCAAAACGAAACGCCCCGGCGCAGGCGCACGGGGCGGACTCGACCGAACGCACACGCGCGGGGCGCGCACTCCGGGAGTTCTTCCACTGACACCTGCGCGGGTCGCCCACTTTTCAGCGGATCCTTCGGCCACCGCACCCTCACTCGAGCGCACGGCAACGACCAGCGGTCTTTGGCTTCGGTAGGAGAGTACGGGACCGGGGCGGCATCGAGCAAATCGGGCTCCACGCCGCCCCGGCCCGGCCGGTGCCGGGATCAGGAGCTGATGCCGGAGCCGTTCGCCGTGTTCGACGAGCCCGGGGTGCCGAGGGACTTCATCAGGTCCTTGAAGTCCTTGGTGTCGCTCGCCGGGGGCGCCACGGCGGAGACCTTCACGCCGTAGTCGCTGTAGTAGGCGGTGCTGTTCATGGCGCCCTTGGCCGTGTCGGCCTTCTCGGTCTTCTTCACCAGCAGGTTCTGGTCGTTGATCCAGATGTCGATGGTGTCGGTGGTGATGCCGGCCTGGGTGAGCTGCTGCTTCAGGGCCGCCAGCTGGTCGGCGCTGAGGTTGCTGCTCCTGCCCGCGAGGTCGGCGACCTGCACCGTGCCCGAGTAGTGCGTGGTGTGGGCGCCGTCGACCGTCTCCTCGCCCACCTTCTTCACCTGCTTGGAGGCCAGCAGAAGCTTCACGGACTGGTTCGGCGTGGAGTTCTGCAGCTGGTCCTTCATGTACGTGCCGGAGGCGCCGCCGAGCTTGGCCAGGTCGTCGTACGAATACTTGAGCCAGTGCTTGCCGCCCGTCTGCTGGGCGTAGGCGTCGCTCATGTGCGCGTAGTAGGCGTCCGGCAGGTACCGGGCCTCCATCGACGCGGTGCCGGCCTTCTTCATCAGCTCGGCCATCTGGCCGCCGGTGTACGTGATGGTGAGGTTGCCCTTGAGGCCGTCGCCCCAGGTGAGGGCGCCGTTCGCCGTCATCGACATCAGAGTGCCGATGGACGTCGTGGAGCGCACCTTGGCCGAGTCGGCCTTGTCGGTGGACTGCTCGGCGCTGCGCAGGGCCGCGATGGGGCTGACGTGGATCGCGCCGCCGCCGCTCGCCTTGTCGCCCTTGCCGGAGTCCGAGGAGCCGCAGGCGGCCACTCCGGTCAGCGCGGCGACCACCGCGACGCAGAGGGTCACCCGGCGCGCCGTCATGCTCTTCATCTAGTCCTACCCCCATAGCAAGTCGAGTGCCTGCACCGTAACCCAGGCGACTGACAGTCGTGCGAAAGGTCGCACAAAGAAAGGACGGGCCCCGCACCTGGAAGGTTGCAGGGCCCGCCCTCTACTTACGCGTACCTGACGCGGCTACCGGGCTGAGCGGAGGCTCAGACGGCGGCCGGGTCCTCCTCGACGAGGAGGTTGCGGGTGCGGTTCGGGTCGACCGGGATGCCGGGGCCCATCGTGGTGGTGATGGCGGCCTTCTTGATGTAGCGACCCTTGGCGGCGGACGGCTTCAGACGGAGGATCTCCTCCAGCGCGGCGCCGTAGTTCTCCACCAGCTTGTCGTCGTCGAAGGACGCCTTGCCGATGATGAAGTGCAGGTTCGAGTGCTTGTCGACGCGGAACTCGATCTTGCCGCCCTTGATGTCGGTGACGGCCTTGGCCACGTCGGGGGTGACGGTGCCGGTCTTCGGGTTCGGCATCAGACCACGCGGGCCGAGGACGCGGCCGAGGCGGCCGACCTTGCCCATGAGGTCCGGGGTGGCGACGACGGCGTCGAAGTCCAGACGGCCCTTCGCCACCTCGTCGATGAGTTCGTCGGAGCCGACGATGTCGGCGCCCGCGGCCTCCGCGGCCGCAGCACGGTCACCGGTCGCGAAGACCAGGACCCGGGCAGTCTTGCCGGTGCCGTGCGGCAGGTTCACGGTGCCACGGACCATCTGGTCGGCCTTGCGCGGGTCGACACCCAGGCGGAAGGCGACCTCGACGGTGCCGTCGAACTTGGTCGTGGAGGTCTCCTTGGCGAGACGGACGGCCTCGAGCGGGGCGTACAGCTTCTCCCGGTCGATCTTGGCGTCCGCAGCGCGGAGAGCCTTGCTGCGCTTGCTCACAACTTGCTCCTGTGTGTTCTGAAAGGAGTCGTGGTCTCCGGGCCGAGCAGGCCCTGCCACGTGCGACCGGTCACGGCCGCATGGACTGCTGGGGTGGGGCTCAGCCCTCGACCGTGATGCCCATGGAACGGGCGGTGCCGGCGATGATCTTCGACGCGGCGTCCAGGTCGTTGGCGTTGAGGTCGGGCATCTTGGTCTGGGCGATCTCGCGGACCTGCGCCTCGGTGATCTTGGCGACCTTGGTCTTGTGCGGCTCGCCGGAGCCCTTCTCGACACCCGCGGCCTTGAGGATCATCTTCGCGGCCGGCGGCGTCTTGGTCACGAAGGTGAAGGAGCGGTCCTCGTAGACCGTGATCTCCACCGGGATGACCCAGCCACGCTGCGACTCGGTCGCGGCGTTGTAGGCCTTGCAGAACTCCATGATGTTGACGCCGTGCTGACCCAGCGCGGGGCCGACCGGCGGAGCCGGGTTCGCCGCACCGGCGTTGATCTGGAGCTTGATGAGCCCCGTGACCTTCTTCTTCTTGGGAGGCATAGCTCTCCGGGTCCTTTCATTCGGGTCCATGCCCGCGCGAGGATCGCGACCCTGACGCAGGCATACCGCACAACGATAACGGGTATAGATGCGCGGCTAAAAACCGAGCAGGTCAGACGGGCTGAAGCAGCCCGTCTGACCTGCACGGAAGAGCGACGTCCGGGAGGGACTAGTTCTTCTGGATCTGGTCGAAGGAGAGCTCGACCGGCGTCTCGCGGCCGAAGATCTCCACCAGGCCCTTGACCTTCTTCGAGTCGGGGTTGATCTCGTTGATGGTCGCCTGCAGCGTGGCGAACGGGCCGTCGGTGACGGTGACCGAGTCGCCGACCTCGAAGTCCAGCACCTGGACCTCGACCTTGCGCTGCGGAGCGGGCTTGCCCTCGGCCTCTGCGGCCTCGCGGGCGGCCTTCTCCTCGGCCTCCGGGGCGAGCATCTTGACGATCTCGTCGAGGGTCAGCGGGTACGGGTCGTAGGCGTTGCCGACGAAGCCGGTGACGCCCGGGGTGTTGCGGACGACGCCCCACGACTCGTTGGTCAGGTCCATGCGGACCAGGACGTAACCCGGCAGCTTGTTCTGCTTGATCGTCTTGCGGTCGCCGTTCTTGATCTGGACGACCTCTTCCTGCGGCACCTCGGCCTGGAAGATGTAGTCCTCGACGTTCAGCGAGACGGCGCGCTGCTCCAGGTTGGTCTTCACGCGGTTCTCGTAACCGGCGTAGGTGTGGATGACGTACCACTCGCCGGGAAGGGTGCGCAGTTCCTCGCGCAGGGCCTGGATGGGGTCGACGGGCTCCGCCGGCTCTTCCTCGGCGGCCTCCTCGGCAGCTTCTTCGCTCTCGTCCTCGACGTGCAGGGCGGCCTCCTCGGCCGGCTCCCCCGCCTCGGCCTCGGCAGCCTCGAACTCGTCCTGCTCGTCCGCGCCCTCGACGATGTCGAGCTCGTCGTCCACCATCTCGGCGGCGTTCCCGCGAGGCTCGGTGGCGTCGTCGTTCAGGTTCGGGTCAGACACGATGGCTGCTTCTTCCTGGATACATAGGGGTGGAACATGCGAAAACGGGCGCCGGTACCACGGCGCCCTTCGCTCTTGGCTCAGCCGAAGACGTACTTGGCCGCGTGGTTGAGCCCATAGTCAATCACGGTCACCAGGGCGATCATGATGGCGACGAAGAAGATCACCACAGTGGTGTACGAGGTCAGCTGATTGCGCGTCGGCCAGACGACCTTGCGGAGCTCCGCGACGATCTGGCGGTAGAAGGTGGCCAGGCGCTTCAGCGGGCCCTTCTTGGCGCGCTTGCCGCCCTTACGGGCCTTCTTCTTGGACTCCTGCACCTCGTCCTGAGCGTCAGGCGTATCGATGGAGCCCACGGCGTCCGTCATAGTCCTCACCTGATCCCGGGTCGTGGCCGTGCCGCGCCCGGTTTCTTGAGCCGCACGGCGGTGCATTGCTGTACGTACCTGCGCACACATCCTGGCGGTGTGTGTAGCAGGGCCGGAGGGACTTGAACCCCCAACCGCCGGTTTTGGAGACCGGTGCTCTACCAATTGAGCTACGACCCTTTGTGTGTCCCCCAACGTACCGCATCCAACCGGGTGCGCGGTGTGCACCGGTTTCGGCAGCGGCTGCTGAAGGCCAACGAGGTGAGAGTGTACGTGGTCCACGGCCCGGCGTCGAACAGAAAGGGCCCGCCCAGAGGCTCTTGGCCGAAGATCGTCCTGGCCGGGCCGCGGATTCGGACCCGTGTTCACGTCTCGACCCGTGGCTGTTCAGTCTGTGAAACCCACGTGCCCGGGGGATTTCCGGTCTGGAACGATGGGCCCATGAGCGCTGCAACCCCTCCCACCGAGCGCCGGGTCTCCGCCCGAGTCGGCGCGATCTCCGAGTCCGCCACCCTCGCCGTGGACGCCAAGGCCAAGGCCCTGAAGGCCGCCGGGCGTCCGGTGATCGGCTTCGGCGCCGGTGAGCCCGACTTCCCGACGCCGGACTACATCGTCGAGGCGGCCGTCGAGGCCTGCAAGAACCCCAAGTACCACCGCTACACCCCGGCCGGCGGCCTGCCCGAGCTGAAGAGCGCGATCGCCGCGAAGACGCTGCGCGACTCCGGCTACGAGGTCGACGCGTCCCAGGTGCTGGTCACCAACGGCGGCAAGCAGGCCATCTACGAGGCGTTCGCCGCGATCCTCGACCCGGGCGACGAGGTCATCGTCCCGGCGCCGTACTGGACGACGTACCCGGAGTCCATCCGCCTGGCCGGCGGTGTCCCGGTGGAGGTCGTCGCCGACGAGACCACCGGCTACCGCGTCACCGTGGAGCAGCTGGAGGCTGCGCGCACGGAGAAGACGAAGGTCGTCCTGTTCGTCTCCCCGTCCAACCCGACCGGCGCGGTGTACTCCGAGGCCGAGACCGAGGCGATCGGCCGCTGGGCCGTCGAGCACGGCCTGTGGGTGCTGACCGACGAGATCTACGAGCACCTGGTGTACGGCGACGCGGTGTCCGTGTCCCTGCCGGCGCTGCTGCCCGAGCTGCGCGACAAGTGCATCGTGGTCAACGGTGTGGCGAAGACGTACGCCATGACCGGCTGGCGCGTGGGCTGGGTCATCGGCCCGAAGGACGTGATCAAGGCCGCGACCAACCTGCAGTCGCACGCCACCTCGAACGTCTCCAACGTGGCCCAGGTGGCCGCTCTGGCCGCCGTCTCGGGCGACCTGGAGGCCGTGGCGAAGATGCGCGAGGCCTTCGACCGGCGCCGCAAGACCATCGTGCGGATGCTCAACGAGATCGACGGGGTGCTCTGCCCGGAGCCCGAGGGCGCCTTCTACGCCTACCCGTCGGTGAAGGCCCTGCTCGGCAAGGAGATCCGCGGCAAGCGCCCGCAGGACACGGTCGAGCTGGCCGCGCTGATCCTGGAGGAGGCCGAGGTCGCGGTCGTCCCGGGCGAGGCCTTCGGCACGCCCGGGTACCTGCGGCTGTCGTACGCGCTCGGTGACGAGGACCTCGTCGAGGGCGTGAGCCGCATGCAGAAGCTGCTGGCGGAGGCGCGGGACTAGAGTCCCCTCTTCTCTGTGTTCTGCGCGCTCCACGCGCGTGTGCGGGCCGTTTCCCTCCGGGGAGGCGGCCCGCTTCTGTGTGCGAGCAAGACCACGTAAGGGGAAACGGCTACCGGGACGCCGGTGGCGTACGGCAGGATCTGGGGATGGAGCGTGTACGTGACCTCTCTGAGCTGCCGAAAGCCCATCTGCACCTGCACTTCACCGGTTCGATGCGGCCGGGCACCGTCCTGGAACTGGCCGACAAGTACGGCGTACGACTGCCCGAGTCCCTCACGGAAGCGCTGACCAGCGGTGAGCCACCGAAACTGCGGGCCACGGACGAGCGGGGCTGGTTCCGTTTCCAGCGCCTCTACGACGCGGCACGCTCCTGTCTGCGCGAACCGGAGGACATCCGGCGCCTGGTGCGCGAGGCCGCAGAGGAGGATCTCAAGGACGGCTCGGGCTGGCTGGAGATCCAGGTGGACCCGACGTCGTACGCGCCCCGCCTGGGCGGCCTGATCCCGGCGCTGGAGATCATCCTGGACGCGGTCGACACCACCTCCCGCGAGACCGGTCTCGGCATGCGCGTCCTGGTCGCCGCCAACCGCATGAAGCACCCCCTGGACGCGCGCACGCTGGCCCGCCTCGCGGTGCGGTTCGCGGACCGGGGCGTGGTCGGTTTCGGTCTCTCCAACGACGAGCGGCGGGGCATGGCGCGGGACTTCGACCGGGCCTTCCACATCGCGCGCGAGGGCGGTCTGCTGTCGGCCCCGCACGGCGGCGAGCTGACCGGGCCGGCCTCGGTCCGGGACTGTCTGGACGACCTGCACGCCTCGCGGATCGGGCACGGGGTGCGCGCGGCGGAGGACCCGCGCCTGCTGAAGCGGCTGGCCGACCGGGGCGTGACCTGCGAGGTGTGTCCGGCCTCGAACGTGGCGCTCGGCGTCTACGAGAAGCCGGAGGACGTGCCGCTGCGCACGTTGTTCGAGTCCGGCGTTCCGATGGCACTCGGCGCCGACGACCCGCTGCTGTTCGGCTCGCGGCTGGCCGCGCAGTACGAGATCGCCCGGCACGCCCACGGCTTCTCGGACGCCGAGCTGGCGGAGCTCGCCCGTCAGTCGGTGCGGGGCTCGGCGGCCCCGGAGGACGTCAAGGCGCGGCTGCTGGCCGGCGTCGACGCGTGGCTGACCCGTCCGGCCGCCTGGGCGGCTCGCCCGGGCGTCTGAGCGGCTCGCCCGGGCGTCTGAGCGGCTCGCCCGGGCGTCTGAGCGGCTCGCCCGGGCGTCTGAGCGGCTCGCCCGGGCGTCTGAAGTGGGCGTAGGGCGGATAGGCCTTGAAGCAGATGAGCACCTCGACCGGGTGACCGCCGCCGGGTGGCTGGGTGAGCGCGAGCCCCGCCATCAGCGCCGAGTAGCCTTTGCCTGCGTTCTTCTCGTACGGCCCCCAGCCGGCCGCGCGGGCGAAGTCGGTGGCGGTCTCGGCGAACACCTCCCGGGTACCGAAGAGGAAGAACGTACGCGCGTGCGTGGCGTGCCGTAGCTCGTCCCGGAAGTCGGCCCGCTCGCGGCGCGCGCGCCAGACGGCGGCGTCCCGCGCGGTGCGCGCCTCGTCGGTGCGGACGGTCAGCGGGGCGCCTCCGCGCAGTCCGCGGCGCAGCTCGGGCCACTGGCTGGGGCGCAGGCCGAGGGTGTGGTGGGCGAGAACCAGGTCGACGCGCTCGCCGACGCCCTCGTCGGGCGGGACCCCGTCGCGCAGCGGCACGTGGACGATGGTGTGCCGGGAGTAGGCGGCGAAGGAGAACAGGCCGGCGAGCCGCTTCAGCCCCTCGTGATCGCCTAGCAGCAGGCCGATGGGGTCGGGGGCGCGCAGCGAGGTGTGCCGCAGGGGGTGCCCGGGCTGGACGATCCGGTGTGCGTACGGCCCGGTCCGGGGCCGGAACTCGCGCAGCCTCAGCCGCATGTGCGCCGCCTCATGGCATCAGGGTCGCGCGTTCGCGGGTTCCCCGGCAACGGAGATTCCGCCCAGCAGCGTCCGGGCGAGCCGGGCGGCGAAGGCGTCCACGGGCGGGCGCTCGCCGGTGTCGGTCGCGTCGTAGGCGAAGGCGCGCTGCGCGCAGGCACCCAGCAGCAGCGAGGCGGCCGCGAGCGTGTCGGCGTCGGCACGGACCCGGCCGGCGGCCTGTTCGGCCCGGAGGTAGCCGTCCAGGTCCTCGATGGGTTTGTGCGGGCCGGAGCCGAGCGTGCGCAGGACCTCGTCGTGACGCCGCTTCAGCTGGGTCTCGGCGTACAAGGAGGCGGCGATCGGGAAGCTCTGCTCGTAGAAGAGGGCGGCCTGGCGGGCGATCTCGGTGAGGTTCGCCTCCAGGGTGCCCTGTCCCGGCTCGGCCGCGAGGCTGCCGAGCAGGGGGGTCAGCCGGGGCAGGCGCTCGGAGAGGACGCGGACGAACAGGTCTTCCTTGCTGTCGAAGTACTTGTAGAGGGCCGCCTCGGAGCAGCCGGCCGCGCGGGCGATCTCCTTGGTGGTGGCGCGGGCGAGTCCGACGGTGCGCATCAGCTCGTGAGCGGCGTCGAGGATACGCACGCGTGCCGGCCTCGTCTCCATGGATCGTCCAATCGGGCTTGACGGGTGAGTGAATACTTACCCACTCTAGGGGGCGACAGGGGTGAGCAAACACTCACCCGGCGCAGCACCGACCACAGGAAGACCGGAGCAGCCATGAAGCTCACCGTTTTCGGGGCCACCGGCGGAGTCGGCCGCGAACTGGTCGGCCAGGCC
>NZ_JBFBBK010000049.1:0-62786 GCF_040682635.1 Streptomyces sp. NPDC051133 | reverse complement strand
CCGGAGGCTTCCGGCTCGCAGCGACGACAGCCATGATTAGCGGCCGTCCGCAGCGGACGCAATGATGTGACCTACTACCCACTTACGGAGAAATGCCCAGAATGCTCCGCGAGGGGGCCATCCCCTGCGCTTCCCGGGGGCCCAGGGGTACGGCCCTCTTTAGGATGTGATCCCGCTCGCATGGCCGACGTCACGTGCCATGAGCCCCAGACCCGCCTTCGCAGCGTGCTCCCGGCCTGCTCGTGTGGTGATCAACAACGGATAGTGGGACACCTGAAAGGGGGCATTGGAGGAACGGGAGAGCGCCTGTGACCACTCCGCCGATCGACTACCACGCGCTGTTCGCCGCCACTCCCAGCCCGTACCTGGTGGTCGGCCCTGACCTGGTGATTCTCGACGTCAACGCGGCCTACTGCCGGGCGACCGGCTGCACGGTCGAAGACTTGATCGGGCAGTACCTCTTCAACGCGTTCCCCGACAACCCGGCGGACCCCAACGCCGATGGGGTACGGAACCTCAGTGCCTCCTTGCACCGAGTTCTGCGCTCGAAGGAGCCGGACACGATGGCGGTGCAGAAGTACGACATCCCCGTGCCCGGCCACCCCGGGGAATTCGAGGAACGGTGGTGGTCACCGGTCAACACCCCCGTGCTCGGTCCCGTCGGGCAGGTGGCATGGATCATTCACCGGGTGGAAGACGTCACCGAGTTCGTACTCTCGCATGGCGCCCGCACGCATCCGGGTCAGGTGCTCGGTGAGCGCGAAGCCATGGAGGCCGAGCTGTACGTGCGGGCGCGAGAGCTTCAACTGCTGAACGAACAGTTGCGGCAGGCCCACGCCCGGGAGCGGAAGGTCGCCGTCACCCTCCAAGAGGCACTGATGCAGTCGCCGGACCTGGCCCGCCACCCGAACATCGCGGTGCGCTACCTGCCCGCGACCAGGGGACTCAACGTGTGCGGCGACTGGTACGACGTCGTGGACCTGCCCGACGACGCCTTCTCCGTCGCCGTGGGTGACGTGGTCGGCCACGGCCTGGAGGCAGCAGCCGCCATGGGCATGCTGCGCAGCGCCCTGTCCGCCGCCGTCCGCGCGCTGCACGAGCCGGCCAAGGCGATGGAGGTCCTCGGCCTGTACGCCCGCTCGGTCGAGGGTGCCCTGGCCACCACGGCCGTCAAAGCCGTCATCGACACCCGCCGCCGGCACATCACCTACAGCATCGCCGGCCACCCCCCGCCCGTCCTCGTCCACCGTGACGGCACCTTCGTACTGCTCGACCAAGCCACCGACCCGCCTCTCGGGGCCCGCCCACAGCACGTCCCGCGCCCCCAGGCCGCTCTGCCCTATACGTCCGGCGACACCCTGGTCCTGTACACCGACGGGCTCGTCGAACGCCGCGACGAGGACATCGACATCAGCCTGGACCGGCTCACCAGCGCCCTCGCCGAGAACTCCAGGCTCGGTCCGGACCACCTGGCCGATGTTCTGCTCGCCCACCTCGGCGTCAGCAGCGGAGGACACGACGACATCGCCTTGATCGTCGTCCGCCTGTGACGCCTCCCAGGACTACCCGCCTGGTGCCACCGGGCGTAGGAAGCCCCCGACCCGTCACCGGTGCTTGATGCCGGCCTGGGCGCCGGGGGCGAGGGTGGGTTCGGTGAGGGGGACGTCACCGAGGGCACGGGCGACTGCGGTCAGCAGGTCATCGGACAGCCGAACGCCTGAGGCGGCAGCGTTGCCGTGCACCTGCTCGGGTCGCGAGGCGCCGGTGATCGCGGAGGCGACTTCGCTGCGGCGCAGGATCCAGGCGAGGGCCAGGGTGGGCATGCTGATCCCGGCTTCCTCGGCGATCGGGACGAGGCGCTGGACCGCTTCGAGCGTGGCGTCGCTGTAGACCAGGTCCTGGGAGACCGCCATGTCCGCGGAGGCGAACCGGCTGCCCTCGGGGACGGGCCGTCCGGGCTTGTACTTGCCGGTGAGGACGCCCTGGGCGAGAGGGGACCAGACGATCTGGGAGATGCCGTTGGCGGAGCAGAGGGCGAAGACCTCGGCTTCGGGGGCCTGCCAGAGCATGGAGTACTGCGGCTGGGAGGAGACGAACAGCTCGGGGCCGGCGATGTCGATCGCGGCCTGGATCTGTTCGGGGGTCCACTCGCTGAAGCCGATGTAGCGGGCCTTGCCCTGCTGGACGACGTGGCGGAACGCGTCGACGGTGTCCTCGATCGGCACGGACGGGTCGAATCGGTGCGCCTGGTAGAGGTCGACGTGGTCGGTCTTCAGGCGGGTCAGGGAGGCGTCGATCTGCTGGGCGATCTGCGCCGGGGACAGGCCCTGGTCGGCCGGGTCGTCCGACATCGGGAAGTAGACCTTGGTGGCCAGGATGTAGGAGTCGCGGGGGTGGGCGGAGAGGATCTCGCCCCATGCCGTCTCGGCGGCTCCCCGGCCGTAGACGTTGGCGGTGTCGAAGAAGTTGATCCCGGCGTCGAAGGCCGCCTCGGTGCAGGCACGGGTGGCGTCCGCCTCGATGCCGCCGGAGTAGGTGAGCCAGGACCCGAGCGAGATCTCCGAGACTTCCAGGTCTGAGCTGCCGAGTGTGCGGTACCGCGTGGTTGCTCCCTTGCTTCGGTGTGACGGGTCGCCTGGCCGCTCGCCCAGGGCGCCGGCGAGCGGCTCAGGAGCGTGCGCGTTGTCGCTTGTCCCACTGAGTCCGCGAGAGGGCGGTGGGCCGTGGGAGCAGGACGCCGTCCACGTACAGGTCGACGTGCTCGTTGTAGAAGGCGACCATCCCTGCGATGGCGGCGCATGCCACCGTAGGGAAGTCGTACGCCCAGGCGAGATCGTCATGGGCGACGGCCCCGCGCACGAACGACCAGTACTCGCTGGTCCTGCCCTTGTACGGGCACGCCGTCACCGTGTCCGAGGAACGCAGCAGCGTCCAGTCGACATGGGCACGCTCCAGGTAGTAGCGGGTCGGCAGGCCGGTTTCGAAGAGTTTCACGGAGGCGGGCGCGTCCGCCAGGACAGTGCCCTCCACCTCCACGCGCACGCTGCTGGACGAGCGCAGCGCGTCCACCCGGGTGTACGGGCTCCTCGGGTGCACGAAGACCTGCTCCTCCTCCTCGTACCACGCGTCGATCGCGTCCCACCGGAAACGGGCGGTGCCGATGAGGGCCCCCGGAGCTCCCTCGTCCCAGACCCACGCCGCACCCTCTCGGACCTCGGAGCCGACCCGCAGCGAGTGCCGTCGTGCGGGGCCGGGGCCCAGCCGGCCGGCGCGGCCGTCGTCGGTCAGGACGCCCTCGGCCAGGTCCCGCAGCGGAATGCTGTACTGCGGATAGCCGGGCCACTCCCACACGTACGACGCGCGGCGGGTGTCGCACACCCACCGGCCGGCGACCTGCGCACGGATACGCCGCGGCACCGGCTCGACATGCCCGACCGGGACGATGAGACCTGGATAGTCGACACTTTCATCCGCCATCGGCGATCACCACAGTCCGCTCGGCTGCTTTCGTACGTCGTCCAGCTTTTCCGGCGGACGCGCTCACGGCCACTCGGCCGGCAGGAGGCACAGGCCTCCTCCACCGACCGCCACCCCTACCTGGGCCGACGAATGACACAAAGCCATCAGATCCGGCCAAATGCCGCGCGACACGCCCATCGGGGAGGAACATGGCGGTGAGGCTGCAGAGCGGTGTGAAGATTGCCGGCGGCCGGGAGAAGAGGCACCGCACACCCGCTGATCCCACTGCCGGAGCCAGACATCCGGATGCGGGAGTACGGGCTGACCGTGGCCAGAACGAAACTGCGAATCTATGCCCAGGTCCAGCGAAATGTCATCATGCAGGCCGCATGTACAGAGTCGCTCACGCTCAAAAGGCGAAGAGCGAACGAGGAACTACATCGACCAGGCGGACTCAGTGCCGACGTCGACGCGGGGGGCGCAAGGTGCTTCGTTTCAACATTCTCGGGAGCCTTGAAGCTTGGCTCGACGGCTCGCGGCTACACCTTGGCGGAGCGATTCACGAACGGGTTCTTCTGAGTCTGCTGCTGGAACCCGGCCGGACCGTCCCGGTCTCCTGGCTGGTGCAGGCGGCGTGGAACGAAGAACCGCCGATGACCGCCACCCACCAGGTCCGCAAGGCCGTTGCCGAGCTTCGTCGTCGCATCCCGGACGGCAACGACGTCATCGTGACCGACGGTCAGGGCTATCGGGCGGTGGTGGCCGGCGCCGGGCTCGACCTCGTCGAGTTCGGTTCCCGCACGGGGGAGGCAGACCGAGCTGTCGCCGAAGGCCGGCCCGCTGACGCCATCGCCGCCCTGCAAGGAGCCCTCGCACTGTGGCGTGGCCGCATGTCCGGTCTCGGCAGCGCCGCGCTGGAGGCCGCCGCGGCCAGGCTCGAGGAACGGCGGGTGACCGCCGCCGAACAGGTCTTCGAGTTATGCCTGCGTGCGGGCCACGCCGGAGGACTGGTCGCCGACTTACGGGACCTGGCCGCCCAGCACCCCTTTCGCGAGTCCTTGCACGCCCAGCTGATGCTGGCTCTGTATCGCAGTGGACGCAAGGCCGAGGCACTGGACGAGTACCGCAAAATCCGGGAACTGCTGGTGGAGGAACTCGGGATCGATCCCGGCCCCCAGGTGAGCGGCCTCTACGAGGCGATCCTGCGCGAGGCGCCGGAACTGAGCATTGCCCCCCATGCGGTCGCAGAACCACCGGAGCCGGCCGCACTGCCCACCGACGTGCCCAACGACGTGCCCGCCGACGTGCCCGAGCATGCGCACACCCCGTGCACACTGCCCTACGACCTGGCCGATTTCACCGGTCGGGAGAGCGAACTGAAGACAGTCCTCGACTGCATGACCGGCAGGCGGCAGCTGCGCGGCCGCAGCCACGTCGTGGCGATCGACGGGATGGGAGGCAGCGGAAAGACCAGCCTCGCCGTGCGGGCCGCCCACCAGGTGACCGCCGAATTCCCCGACGGCCAACTCCACATCGATCTACGTGCGTTCACTCCCGGCGAGGCGCCCATGCCGCCGGCCGCCGCGCTGGACTGTCTGCTGGGCGTACTCGGGGTGCCCAGTGACCGCATCCCGGGCGATCTCGAGGGACGCAAGGCGCTGTGGCGCTCCCAGCTGGCCACTCGCCGCATGCTGCTCGTCCTGGACAACGCGGTGGACACGGGCCAGGTGCATCCGTTGCTTCCCGCCTCCCCCGGATGTCTGGTGGTGGTGACCAGCCGGAAACGGCTGGTGGACCTCGACGGCGCCGAATGGATCTCGATCGGCCCCATGGCCCCCGAGGAAGGGACGCAGCTGATCGAGGAGGTCCTCGGCGCCACCCGCACCGCCGCCGAGCCGGAGGCGGTACAGGATCTCGTCCGGTTGTGCGGTGGGCTGCCGCTCGCGCTGCGCATCGCGGCCGCCCGGCTGCGCAACAGACCGCGCTGGACCGTGCGTTATCTCGTGGAGCGCCTGCACGACGAGACGCGTCGCCTGGAGGAGCTGAGCGCGGGCGAGCGCAGTGTCGCCGCCACGCTGCAGCTGTCGTACCAGGCGATGGACGAGCAACACCGCACCGCACTCCGGCTGCTGGGGCTGTACTGCGACGCCGACATCGACGTGTACGCGGGTGCTGCGCTGCTGGCGACGGACACCCATGGCGCGGAGCAGATCCTGGAGCGGCTGCTGGACGTGCATCTGCTGCAGCAGTCGGACATGGCGGTGTACCGGTTCCACGACCTGGTGCGCAACTTCGCCCAGGGCCTGAGTTCTCCCGCCACCGCGCACGACAACTCGATGGCCGTCGAGCGCCTGCTCGCCTACTACTGGACGACGACGGAGGCGGCCTGCGAGGTGCTCTTTCCCGGACGCGCGCACAGCCCTGCGGTGATCGCGCCCTACGCAGGCGAGTTCCCGCTGTTCACGACCACGGACGAGGCGACTGGCTGGTTCCACCGGGAGCGTGTCGGCCTCATCGCCGCGGTGGAGCTCGCCGACCGGAAGGGGCTGGACCGATACACGGTGTGGCTCGTGAGGAACATCGTGTTCTGGCTCAGTTCCGTGGGCCGCTTCGACGAGTTCAAGCAGCTCAGTCAGCTGGCGGTCGCGGCGGCGCGACGCGACGACGACCTCGCGGCGCTGGGGAGCAGCCTGTCCAGTCTGGGTGTCGCCTGCTGGCGGCTGGGGCACCTCGACGAGGGGATCCAATCGGCCGAGGAGGGGCGCGATGTCGCCGCCCGACTGGGCGACAAGCGCACCGAGTCCCACAGCGAATCCATGATCGGCCTGTTGCTGACCGTGCAGGGCGAGCACCCCGAGGCCCTGTCGCATCTGGAACGCGCCATCGCCCTGGAACGCGATCTGGGCATCCCCCGAGCGGAGGCCGAGAGTCTCAGCAACCTCAGCACCCTGCTCACGCAGTGGGGCAGGTACGAGGAGGCCGCTCTGGCCGCTCGGCAGGCGCTCGAGATCCACCGTTCGCTGGACTATCGCGACAACCATGTGATGGCCCTGACCGATCTCGCCTTCGCGTACGCGGGTCAGGGCAGATACGAGGATGCCGACGAGCAGCTCCGGCAGGCCCGTGCGCGCTGCGACGCGTCGAGCCCACCGGGCGACGTGGCGTTGACCCTGGCTTTGTCCGCGGAGGTCCTCGAATGCCTCGGGCGGTCCGCCGAGGGGCCGATCCTCGCCGAGGAGGCCTTGGAGTTCGCCGCGCTGAGCGGCAGCCCGACACGTCAGGCGAAGGTCGAGAACCTGGTCGGCCGGGTGTACCGGCGGCGCAAGGACTTCGAGCGGGCAATGGCGCTGCACACCCATGCGCACGAACTGTCCGTCGCCATGCGATACCGCCCCGAGGAAGCACATGCTCTCTGCGGGATGGCGGAGGCCGCGGCGGCCTTCGGCGACGCGGAGTCGGCCGCCGGCCATACCGCGAGGGCGGAGGAGCTGTTCCGCTCCATGGGCTCGTCGGGACACGCGGCCTGGTGCCTCACGGGTTGACGGACGCCGGCCCCTGGTGGTCCGCGGCCGTCCGGTGGCCGGCATACCCCGTGCCGACGGTGTCCGTCACCACGCCGATGGAGCCCAGGGCCAGGATCGCCCCCGCGACGAGGCCGACGGTCTTCGTAAGAGCGGCACGCATGTGATCTCCCGTTGGGGCTTGGTGGTGGTTTCCGAACCACCACCAAGGATCGCGGTACCCGTTCCCGAATCACTCCCCCCGCCTTCCCGGCGTCAACCCGCAGGTCGTCACACGGCCGGGGCGCCTGCGTCGGCAGCGAACTCCTGCAGTTTGGGGACGAGTTCGGGGTGATCGCCGCGCGAGGCGTTCTCCAGCAGCTCGGCGGCGGCGGTCAGCCGGGCGACGCGTCCCGCGGGAGTGTCCAGAAGGTGTCCGAGCTCGGCGCGGACCCGGGCCGCCGTCTGCGGGACCAGCAGCGAGTAGGCGAGGAGCAGCGCGGCGTCGTAGCCGCGTGGTGCTGTGCCGTACGCCTCCCAGTCGAGGAGCACCGGTCCCTGGCGGGTCAGGTTGCTCCAGTGCAGGTCACCGTGGGCGGTGGTGAACTCCGGGCAGCGCGGCGGGGGAAGTCCCAGGAAGCGGGGGAAAGCGCGGTCGAGCCACTGGCGGCGCACGGTCGGGCGGTCGGTCCGTGCGGCGGAGATGGCGGTGAGGGAGGTCCGCAGTGAGGCCCACCAGCGGTCCGGAAGGTCCAGGGGTGCGCTCAGGACCGGGACGGTGAAGCAGACCTGACTGCTGAGGTAGGCGGCCAGTTCCGCGTGATACAGCATCTGGTCCGCACGGCTCTCGTCGACGGCGTACAGGCGCGGCTGCGGTACACCGGGGAGGCCGGCCCACGCCGCGGAGGCGCCCTCCCAGAGGACGTCGGGGCGCCGTCCGGCGGGGGCCGAGTCGAGCCGCAGCCAGCAGTCGCCGTGCCGGCGGTGGTGCCCTCGTCTGCCGAGGGTCCGGCCGTTCCAGCCCCAGGACGCGGGGCCGGTGACGGTGACTCCGAGTCTGGTGGCGGCACGGTGGTGTGCCGCCACCATCCGCCGCTCGTCCACGGGATCGGCAGGCGGGGCGTACATGTCAGCCACGTCCCATGCCCGCGACGGCCGTCTCGGCCCGCTCATGGCTGCGGGCTGTGCCGTGGTCCGGTGCGAGCAGGCTGACTGTCATGGTGTTCCTCCGATGTCAAAGGTCTCCGGTCGGGGGTCGGGCGGGCAGGGGCAGTGGGGGTCCGCCCGGCCGGCGAGAACGGCCAGTATCTGCGCGCCCAGGTCCTGGCCGGTGGCGGCCGCTCTGAGGCGGGCGACCGGTCCGGGAACGGGGGATGCCTGTGCGCTCGCGATGCGCGGCCCTCGCGGCGTGAGGACCACATGGGTGCGTACGTGCCCGCTCTCCAGGCCGGTGAGGTCGAGCAGGGCACGTACGGTGGCCCGGGCCGCTGTCGCGGCCGCCTCCGCCAGTTCGGCGGGATGGACGAACTGCCCTCCGGTGAGGGTGGTGCCGGTCATGCCGAGCACATGGTGCATGCCGGCATGCGTGAAGGTGTCCACGATGAGTTGCGGCCCCTCGAGGAACTCCTCGATGACGCAGGGCAGCGAGGGCCGGCCGGCCGCCCACGCCTCCAGGGCGGTGTCGTCCCGGATGACGTCGATACCGCGTCCGGGGCCGGTCTTGATGACCGTCGGATGGCGCAGGCTCTCGAGCCAGGTACGCGCGACACTCACGGAACTCACCCGTACGGCGTTCACCACGGAGACACCGGCCTGGTTCAGCGTCCGGCGCATGACGAGCGGGTCCTGAAGCGCGTGCAGGGAGGCAGCCCTCCTCGGGAACAGCAGCACCAGGGCTTCTTCGACGGCGTGGTGGAGGGCGGGACGGTCGCCGAGGTACAGCACGTGCTCGATGTCGTTCCCTCGTGCCGCTTCGACGATGGCCACCCGGAGCGCGTTTCGGTCGGCGCGGCCCGCCGCCGCACGCCGTCCGTCAGAGCCCCCCGCCATCCGCTCGTCCGTGTCCACGTTCGACAGCGACCATGCGTGGAAACCCAGTTGGATCGCTGTCTCGATCAGTGAAGGCTCCGGATCGATCAACAGGATCCGCCAATCGTTCCGGCCCATCCGCCCTCCCTTCTTCCGCCCTTTCTTCCGCCCTTGCGATTTCCGGGAGCGGCCGCCTCGGCTGTGAGGTGTCGTGTCACGGCCACCCGCTCGCTTCCGTCCGCCGCGAGCGTCAGTTCCACGGTGAGCGAGGCCAGTTCGCCCAGCCGCCGCAGGTGCGTCCCGCCGCAGGGGATCGCGACGGTCCGTTCCGGCAGCTCGCACACCCACTGCCGACGTGCGGTCAGCTCCGGCCCCGGCGTGTCGATGCGCACCGGCGCGTCCTGGGCGAGCCGGCCCGCCAGCCGCTCGTTCACCTTCGAGGCCAGCCCGGGCAGGGCCTCACGCAGTCCGTCGGTGTCGAAGCGCTTGCGCAGCGACTTGCCGAGCCGGTAGCGGTCGGTGCCGGAGTCCACGTCGATCCGCGAGGCCACCACGGCGATGCCGTCGAAGTCCGGGTTGCCCAGGCCGTCGACGCGCACCTCCGTGCGCCAGCGGTCGGCCAGGGCCTCGTTCAGCGCGAGTGCCATCAGGTGGCAGCCGGTGTGGGCGGCCGACAGGGCGGCGCGGCGGCCCTCGTCCACGTACAGTTCGACCTGCCGGCCGGGGGCCGGCGCCGCGCCGTCCACGAGGTGCACCACGAGCCGGCGCCAGGTCTCGTCACCGCGCCGCACCGGGATGTCGACGCCCACCGCGAATTCGCCCCCGGGTCCGATCCCACCGGTGACGCAGTCCACCACCTCGTACTCGGCTCCGCCCGCCACCAGGGTCCCGAGGTCGCAGGGCTGGTCCAGCCAGCTGTGGTCGAGCGGGTGGAAGGGCGTGGTGTCGACGATGACGCCCGTGCCCGCGGGCAGTGCGCGCGCCGCCAGCACGGTCGCCGTGCCGGTCGTGGCCCCGTCGGGGAAGGTGACCGAGGTCGTGATCGGATCTGCCATGTTGCCCGTCCTCATCGTCGGACCGGAGGGCATGCGGCCCACCGGCGCGTTCCAGGGTGCGACGGCCTCGTGGTGTCAGGACTCCGACGCCTCGGCGACCACCGCCTCGTCCTGGGTCTCGCCCGCCCCCCGCTTGCGTACGGTCTGCCACACGAGCACGCAGACGAGCCCGGCGGCGACCTCGGTCAGCGCGCACCATGCCAGCACGGACTTCGCACCCGTCGCATTGGCGATGTACGCGGCGACGACCCCCAGCGCGGCTCCGCCCGCCCCGCCGGCGAACTGCATGGCGGAGAAGACGAACGGCCGGTGCGTTGGCGCCACGTGTTGCTGGACCGTTCCCTCGACCAGCACGATGCTCACCGAACCCATGGCGCCGAGAAGGGTGAACAGCGCACAGGCGACAGGCACCGAATCCGCCTGGGTGAAGGCGAAGAACACCAGTCCGTCGAAGATGATCATCCAGGCCAGGGACGACTCGCCGAACACCCGTGGGAAGCGCTGGGTCAGGATGGCTCCCACGATGCCGCCCAGGCCGCCGAGGCCGAGCAGCAGTCCGGTGAAGCTGCCGTCGAGCCCGTAGGCCTGCTCCGCGAAGGGGAACATCAGCGGCGACTCCACCTCGAGGATGATGACCACGAGACAGTACGTGGTCACCATCGACAGCACCTGCGGCATCCGGCACAGATGGCGCAGCGAGGCGGAGACGGCGACCGAGATCTCCCCTCCCCGCTCCTGGTGTGGCTCCGCGGGAGCGGCTTTCAACGCGACCAGCACCGGAATGAGGCAGGCGCCCGACACCGCTCCGATCACCAGGCTCCAGGTCGGTCCGAGCATGGTCACCGCGACTCCGCCCAGCGGCGGTGCGACGATCACGAGGACGTTCCCGGCCATCGTTCTCCGTGCGTTGTAGGCCGTGCGCTCCTGTTCCCGCAGCACCTCCGCGTCGAAGGTGCGCTTGGCGCTGAGGACGGCCTGCTGGATCAGACTGTTCAGGGCGGCGACCACCAGCAGACTCGCGGTGGTGACCGGCAGCAACGCCGCTCCGGCGAAGAGGACGACGCGGGCGCCGCTGAACGCGATCAGGGTCCGCCGCGAGGTGAGCCGTGCCGTGAGGCGGCCGGCTGTCAGAACCATCAGCAGGGCCGGCAGCAGCGTGGCGGCACCGATCAGCCCGACGTCGGCCGTCCGTCCGGTCAGCTGATAGATGCCGGCGGTGAAGACCGTGTAGTACGCCAGTCCGGTGAGCCGGACGAAGACGTCGGCAGCCAGCAGCTGCCGCAGTTCACGCCTCAACGGAGGACACCTCGTATGCCCAGCCGACGGCTGCGCCCGAGGCCATGTTGATGACGGAGGCTCCGGAACGGCTCCGCAGGAAGTATCCGGACCAGCTCTCGCCGTAGCGGTAGAGGCCGAGGACGCATTCCCGGGACACGGTGTCGCTCGATCCGAGCAACCGCACGTCGAACTCGGCGGGCGTGATGATCTCCTGGGCGATCCAGTTTCCCCGGTTGTCCCCGGCGAGCCTGCCGCGCAGCACGGCCTCGCTCACCGTGCGCCCGTCGATGACTCCGGAACCGCCGAAGTCCGTCGCGGACTTGAAGAAGTAGCCCGACATGTCGGCGATCAGGGTGTCGATGTTCGCAGCCGTGACGACATGCGTCCTCGGTACGAGGGCGTCGATCGCCGCGCATGTCCGCTCGGGCAGCAGGGCGCGGAGCTCCGGGTCGTGCAGAAGTCCCATCCACACCTTGCTCCCCATCACCTCGCCGGAGAAGTCGCCGATCACGTGTCCGGCCGTGCCGAACACCCGGGCGACGAACTCGGGGTCCGCGAGGGCGTCGTCGGCCATGAAGACCCGGTAGACCAGGGTCTGCCCGTCGATCCGTTCCGCGCCCGACTTCTCGGTCGCCACGAACACGTCGAGTCCGGCGGGAAGCTGGTGTGCCAGGGTTTCGCGCATCCACTCGAGGTCGAACTGGCCGTAGCCTTCCCAGGTGCTCCAGTCCAGCAGGCAGACCTTGGTGAGGCCCTTCTGCCAGATGATCGGGGCGAGTTGACGTGCCAGCTCCTCGTACGGGGTGGGGGCGAGCGGGAGTCCAGCCGCCAGCTCCTCGTACCTGCGGAACTCGGCCGTCTCCGGGCCGCCGACACTCGAATCCAGGTTCAGCTCGCAGATCCGGACCGAGCCGTCGGCGACGGGGATGAGGTCGACCCGCAGGACGGGGCACTCGTACCCCTCGGGGTCGTCGAGCACCGGCATCCACGACACGAGCTGCGAGGGGACCCCGAACATCTGCAGCACGGCCGCCCTGTCCATGGTGGCCAGCAGGTGCCGCAGGATCACCGACTTCGCCCGGAGGATCTCCGGCACGGCTGAGCGCACTTCGGCGAGGCGGAAGCCGGTCAGGGGGAGGGCGGCGCCGAGCGGCAGGAGCTTCTCGCCGCCGTACTGTCGGCAGAAGTCCCGGATCCTCTCGCCGATCCAATCGCTTCCGGCGGCCGGGTTCATGACGTCGTCACTCAATTTCTCGTCTTCCTCAGTGAAGTCTCCGCTGTCGACCGGTCGGGCCGCCCCGGCGGGGGCGGAGCCGACCGGTCGACAGGATGGGCATCGGGAATGTCAGCGCGTCGGTTCGAGCTGCGGCAGTTCGCCGGCTCGCACGGCCGAGTCGAGCAGCTCACCGACCAGCTCACCGGTCACCGTCCAGCCGGGCTCCGGCCGGCCGAGCACCGCCAGGGTGTTGTCGTGGGCGAAGGGGTTAGGGCCGCGGCCGCGCGCCCCCACCGACTCGCTGTCCTCATCGAGTACTCCGAGCAGCGGGAAGGCCGCGTTGTCGGGGTGTTCGGCGAGCTTCGAGAGCCATTCGGCGGGCGAGAGGATCTCCACGTCGAAGCCGCGGTCCCTGATCCAGCCGGCGATCAGGTCGGAGTCCACCATCGGTCCGTCGACGACGTGGAACACCCGGCCGAAGGCGTCGTCGCCCAGCGCGACGGAGCACATGGCCGACACGGCGTACTCGACCGTGAGCCAGGGCTCCGCGACCGCGCGCCGGGGCAGCGCCCCGAGCTGGGCGCCGCCGACGATCAGCATCCGCGCCAGGTCGTCCTCGGGCCAGCGTCCACTGGCCGCGGCGCCGACCACGCGGCCGATGCGCAGCACCGTAGCCGGGACACCGGCCTTCTGCGCACCGGCCACCAGCTGTTCCGCGACCCACTTGGACTGGGCGAATCCGTAGTCCAGGCCGTCCGGGGTGGCCACCGGGAGCTCCGGCCAGATCCGCTCGGCCGAGCCCGTCTTCCACGGCATGACCGAGACGGTGGAGGTGAAGTGGAGGGCCTTGGCCTTGCCGAGTGCCGCGAAACGGATCGCCTCGCGCGTTCCGGACACGTTGGCGGCACGCAGCGCGGTGTAGGGCTGCGCCAGGTTCTCCGTGGCCCCGTGGTGGAAGACCACGTCGATGCGGTTCGCGAGTTCCTCCCACTGCTGCTCACCGAGGCCGAACCGGGGCAGTCGCAGATCGCCGGCGATCACGGACACGTCCTGCGGCCGGGGCAGCTCGATCCCGCACTTGTGCAGGGTGGCGGCCAGGCGTGCCTTCGCGCGCCGCTCATCGGCTTCGCCGGTCAGGCAGGTCACGGTCGCCGAGGTGCGCCGGAGGAGTTCGGCGAGGAGGTGGGCGCCGACGAAGTCGCCGGCTCCTGTCAGCAGGACGTGCTCCGGTGCGCGCATCCGCTCCCGGTCGGCGTCGCTGACGGACACCGGGTCGAGACCGAGCTCCGCGTCGGCCTCCAGCACCCGGCGCAAGGTGTCGTCGGTCGCCCGCGGCACGGCGGTCCGGGACTCCTCGATCGCGGCGGCCAGTTGTTCGGGGGTCGGATTCTCGAAGATCGCCGACATCGGCAGCCGTCCGTCGAAGGCGGCGCGCAGCCGGCCCACCACCTTGATCGCGAGGATCGAGTGGCCGCCCAGCTCGAAGAAGTTGTCCCGCACCCCGATCCGCTCGATGTCGAGCACGTCCTGCCAGACGGCGACCACCTGGCGCTGCACCTCGGTCGACGCCGCCACGTGGGCGGTGCGCAACTCCGGCCGTTCGCCGCTCGGTTCGGGCAGGGCCCGGTAGTCGACCTTGCCGTTCGCGTTGAGCGGCAGGTCGGCGAGGACCACGTAGTGCGTCGGCACCAGGTGGGCCGGCAGCAGGTCCGCCATGTGGGCGCGCAGTGCGGTGGGGTCGGGCGCGCGTTCGGCGTCCGCTGCGGTCACGTAGGCGACGAGCCGCTGGTCGGCTGCCGACGCGCCCGCGGTCACCACTGCCAGGGCGACCGTCGGATCCTTCATCAGCGCGGCCTCGATCTCCTCCGGCTCGACCCGGAAGCCCCGCATGCTCACCTGCCGGTCGGCCCGGCCCTGGAATTCGAGCGCGCCGTCGTCCCGGAACCGTCCCAGGTCACCGGTCCGGTACATGCGCGGCGAGCCGGGGGTGAAGGGGTCCGGCAGGAAGCGCTCCGCGGTGAGGCCGGGCTGGTTCCGGTAGCCGCGGGCGATGCCGGCGCCGCCGATGTAGATCTCGCCGACGGCCCCCGGAGGCACCGGATCGCGCTGCTCGTCGAGCAGGTAGACGAAGGTGTTGCGGACCGGGCGGCCGATCGGCACCGACTCGTCCGCCGCGGCGGGGTCGACGTACCAGATCGTCGAGTCGTTGGTGGTCTCGGTCGGCCCGTAGTGGTTCTGCAGGGTGGCGTTCGGCAGCAGTTCGAAGAACCGCTTCACCATCTCCGGCCGCAGCACGTCCCCGCCGGAGACGACGACCCGCAGGGAGGCGCAGGACTCCGTCACGCCCGGGGCTTCCAGGATCTGCGCCAGCAGCAGCGGGACGGAGTCGAGCTGGGTGACCCCATGGGCGCCGATGAGCTCCGCCAGGCGGAAGGGGTCCTTGCGTTCGTCCGCGGCCGCGATGACGAGACGGGCTCCGCTGGTCAAGGGTGCGAACATCTCGATGACGGACGAGTCGAAGCTGAACGAGTACTTCAGCAGGCCGACGTCCTGCGCGCCGTAGCCACTGTGCTCACGGATCACCTGCAGGGTGTTGGCGAGATTTCCGTGCGTCACCTCCACTCCCTTGGGGTTGCCGGTGGTCCCCGAGGTGTAGATCACGTACGCCAGGTCGTCGGGCTCGGCCGTGGTGGACATCGGCGGTTCCACCGGCTCGCCGGCCTCGGGCCGGCCCGGCACCGTCACGGTGGGCACCGGCAGCCCGGCGGCACTTTCCGACAGGTCTTCCTGGACCAGGAGCGAGGTGATGCCCGAATCGGCCACGAGGAATGCCAGGCGGTCGCGCGGATAGCAGGGATCGAGCGGCACGTAGGCCGCCCCCGACTTCAGCACGGCGATGGTCGCGGCGACCATTTCCGGACCGGGGTGGGCCATGATGCCGACCATGGTCTGCCCGCCCGTGCCCGCGTCGGACAGCCCCCGGGCGATGCGCGATGCCCACGCGTTCAGCTGGCCGTAGCTGACGCGCTCCGCTGCGAACTCCAGGGCGACCGCGTCGGGGCGGTGCGCGGCGTGCTGTTCGAAGAGGGCGACGGCCGTGGTCTCGGTTCCGACTTCAACGCCAGTGTTCATGGTCACGCCTTCACGCGGGAGGGGTCGGCGGCAGCGCGCCCGACCAGTTCGGACAGGGTCTTGTCGGGTGCGTCGACGACGCGGCGGCAGAGCGCGACGAATTCCTCCGCCATCGACGCGATGGTCGAGCGGTCGAAGAGATCGGTCGAGTAGATCCACTCCATCAGCACCTCGTCGGCCGGGTCGGAGCCGGGGACCGTCGCCAGCTGCTCACCACGCGGGATGACGATGACGTCGAGGTCGTGCTTCGCGCTGTAGTTCTGCAGGTAGTGGATCTCCGCCGGGGTCTCGCCCAGGGACATCTGCGGCACCCGGGCGTCGTGGTAGGAGAAGGCGACCTGGTACAGCGGGTTGTACGCCAGGTTGCGCTCCGGGTTGAGGTACTCGACGAGCTTGGAGAACGGGAAGTCCTGGTGGCGGTAGATGTCGAGGGCCGCTTCGGTGATGCGGCCGCGCAGCTCGCCGAACGTGGGGTCGCCCGACAGGTCCGCGCGCAGCAGACCGCCGTTGATCATCATCCCGATCAGCCGCTCGGTCGACTCGAACCGCCGGTTCGCCATCGAGATGGCGATGGTCATGTCGGTCTTCCCGGAGTACTGGTTCATCAGCATGGTGAAGATCGCCGTCATGACCATGTAACCGGTGGCGCCCGTGGACGCACCGAGCTGCCGGATGCGCCGGTACAGGTCGGCCGGGACCGGCATGATGACGACGTCGCCGTGGTGGCTCTGCACCTGGGGGCGCGGGCGGTCCGTGGGCAGGGGCAGAAGTTCCTCGGCCCCGCGCAGCTTCTCCCGCCAGAACTCCCACTGCCGCTCGGCCTCGTCGCCGGCCAGCCACTGCCGCTGCCAGACGGCGTAGTCGGCGAACTGGACCGGCAGCTCGGGCAACCAGGGCCGGCCGCCCTCGCTGAAGGCCCGGTAGCACTCGCGCAGTTCCTGCATGAGGACGCCGAACGACCAGCCGTCGTGAATGAAGTGGTGCTCGACCAGCAGCAGCATGTGGTGGTCCGCGGAGAGCCGGAACAGCACCCAGCGGAACAGCGGCAGCCGGCCGACGTCGAAGGGACGCGCCACGATGGCCTGCATCCGGTCGAGCGCCAGGATCTCCCGGATCTCCTCCGGCTCCGCGCTGAGGTCCTCCACCTGGACGCTCACCGGGAAGGGCGCGTGGATGACCTGCTCCGGCATCCCGTCGGCGCCCTCGACGAAGGCGGTCCGCAGCAGCTCGTGCCGGCGGACGATCTCGCTGAGCGACTCCTCGAGCACCGCGACCGACACCGGCCCGCGCAGGTCGAGATAGGCCTGCGTGGCGTAGGCGATGCTGTCCGGCACCAGTTTGCCCAGGAACCACACCTGCTCCTGGGGAAGCGAGAGCGGGATCGGCCCGGTCCGGTCGGCACGGGTCGGCCCCTGCACCTTCGTGGCGGCGTCGGCGTTGACGCGCAGCCAGCCCACCAGGCCCGCCACGGTCGGATGCTCGAAGACGACCGAGACCGGGATGTCGGTCTGGAACTCCGCCCGCACCCGCGTGATGATCTTCGTCGCGATCAGGGAGTGCGCGCCGAGCTCGAAGAAGTTGTCGTCGACGCCGACTTCGTCCAGGCCCAGGATCTGGGCCACCGTCGCGGCCACCTTCTGCTCTTCCCGGTCGCCCGGTGCGACGTAGGGCACCGAGAGCTCGGGGCGGGTCGAAGGCGGGGCGGGAAGCGCGCGGTAGTCCACCTTGCCGCTGATCCCGAGCGGCAGCTTGTCCATGACGACGTAGACGTTGGGCCGCAGATGTTCCGGCAGGGTCTCACGGAGGCGCTGCCGGAGGGCGGGAACCACGATCGCCCCGTCGGCGGCCGGGGTGACGTAGGCGACCAGCAGTACGTCGTTGCCGCTGCCGCGGGTGGTCACCGCCGCGGCCTGCACACCCGGGTCGGCGCACAGGGCGTCCTCGATCTCCCCGGGCTCCACCCGGAATCCGCGGATGGCCAACTGCCGGTCGGCGCGGCCGTGGAACTCCAGCGCCCCGTCGGCGCGCAGCCGCCCGAGGTCGCCGGTGCGGTAGAGGCGCAGGCCGTGCGGGTCCGTGACGAAGCGTTCCGCGGTCAGCTCCTCTCGACCGTGGTAGCCGGCCGTGACCCCGGCGCCACCGATGTAGATCTCGCCGGTCTCCCCCGGCCCGACCGGTGCGAGCCGGTCGTCCAGGACGTGCACGGACGTCCCGGCGATCGGGAATCCGATCGGCACGGACCCGGCCTCGTCGTCCGCGGTGAAGGGCCAGATGGTGGTGATGACGGTCGCCTCGGTGGGGCCGTACTGGTTCTGCAGTTCGCACCACGGGACGAGGGTCAGGAACCGGTGGGCCACAGCGGGCGGCAGGACGTCCGCCCCGGAGATCGCCAGGCGCAGGGACGCGCAGTCGGCGGCGAAGTCCGGCAGATCGACGACCTGGGCGAGCATGGCCGGCACCATGTCCCAGATCGTCACGCCGTGCCGCTTGACCGTGGCCACGAGCTTCGCAGCGTCCCGCCGTTCCTCGGCGGCCGCGACGACCAGCCTGGCCCCGAAGGCGAGCGGGGCGAAGATCTCCAGCACCGACGCGTCGAAGGTGAAGGAGTGCGTGAAGATCGTGACGTCGTGCGAGGAGAGCTTGTAGCTCTCGCCCACGGCGTTGAGCAGATTCACGACGTTGGCTTCGGTGACCCGCACCCCCTTGGGGCGGCCGGTCGATCCGGACGTGTAGATGACGTAGACGAGGTCGTCCGGACCTCGGCGGACCGTCTCGGCGGCCGGAGCCGAGGCCGCGTCGGCCGGGCCGGAGACGCCGATGACCGGCAGGTCCCGGCCGGACAGGCGCGACGCCAGGCGCTCTTCGGCGAGCACCGCCGACATCCCCGAGTCCTCGATCAGATAGTCGAGCCGCTGCTCGGGGTATTCGGGGTCGAGCGGCACATAGGCGGCGCCCGCCTTGAGAACGCCCAGGATCGCGGCGATCATCGCCGGTCCGGGCTCGGCGTACACGCCGACCAGTTCCCCGGGGTGCACTCCCCTGTCGGTCAGCTCGCGCGCCTGGCGGCGGGCCATGGCGTCGAGATCGTGGTAGCTGAGCGTGCCGGTCGCGGACACGACGGCCGTCGCGTGCGGTGTCGCCGCCACGTGCGTTTCGAAGAAGTCGATGAACGACTCGATCACTGTTCGGCTCCTCGTTCGGTTTCGGATGGCGCTGCCTCGGTCAGACGGCGAAGGCCGTCTCGACCACGCGTCCACTGCCGCGTCGGTCGGCAGCCGACGGCACCGGGTCGCTCACCAGACACACCCGTTGCAGCCAGCGGTCGCGGCCGTCGAACCGCGCGGGGAACTCCGAACGCGCGTGGACGGCACGCCGGTTGTTGACGATCAGCAGGTCGCCCGGCGACAGGCGGACCCAGCGCTGCACCTTGTTGACGGCGCTCCGGAGCGATTCGAGCGCCTGCTGCGCGTGCGAGGTCTCCCCGACCATCAGGTCGAGGTCGAAGGTCATGTACGGGTCGTAGGGATTGCCGTACAGGACGGGCAGCGTCGGACCGTTGCCCTGCACTCCGTTGGCACTGCCGAAGGAGAAGTCCACCCCTGTCCGGAACTGCGGGACGAACAGCTCGCAGCGGTCCGCCAGGCTCAGGTGGGGCAGTGCCATCCGGACGCTCGCCATGATGGTCCTGGCGATGCCGTCGTGGTCGCTGCGCAGGCAGTGCAGCATGAGGAAGTCCGGCATGTGCGGGTGGAACGCGGTCTCGGTGTGGAAGTCCAGCAGGATCGCGGAACTCTCCGAGGAGAGGTTGGCCGCGTTGTGCGGCGTGGGTGCCACGTTCTGGAAGAGCAGACCGTGCTTCTCCTGGAGGTAGGCGAGCGGGAATCCCAGCGCGGACGCGAATCCGGCCAGCCAGAGTTCGCTCAGCCACGTCGACTTGTCCACCCGCCGCCCGGGGTCGACGGGGGTCACGGGCAGGTCCGCGTCCACCGGCAGCCCGCGGACCAGCAGCCCCTCGTAGTCGTTGGACCGGTGCCGGAAGGTGGTCACCGCCTCCCGGATCACCCGCGGCATTTCGTCGAAGCGCAGCTCCGCCTCGACCAGGAAGGCCGCCTGGTCCTGGTAGGGATCGGGCAGCAGGCCCCCGCCGATCCGTTCCAGCAAGGACCGGTACGGCGTCGCGTCGACGACGTGCGAGCCTTCGGCCTTCGCCAGGTCCTCCTCGGGAGAGAACGAGCGGACCGTGAAGCAGCGCTCGTGTGTGACCGCCTTCGCCAGTTCGGAGCCGGCCGGAGCGTACTGGCCGGTGAGCAGCCAGCTGAGCGTGTTGAGCAGGAACCTGGCGTTGTCCGCACGCCCCAGGAAGGGCAGGGCGAACAGCTCACCGCCGCCCACGACGACGAGCCGTCCGGCGCCCACGTCGGCCGCCGCGGCGAGGACGCGCCCGTCCCGGGCGGCGATCCCGGTGGCGGCGCAGTCGGTGACGGTCAGGCCCCTGGCCCGGTGGAAGTACAGCTGCTCGACGCCTTCGGTCACCGGGTGTCCCGGCAGCACGTCGGCGGAGACCGAATAGGTCAGGAGGTGGCTGGCCGGGGGTGCCTGGCGGACGGAGACGAGGCCGGGATCGAGGACCAGCCCCGGTACCAGGTCGGACAGCGGGAAGGGCGCGGTGTCGTTCGTGGAGTTGCCGAGGAGCAGCAGGCTCCGGCCGGCTGCGAGATGGCCGCGCAGCAACGCCAGGTCCTGGGCGGTCAGCGGCGGCTCGTCCGTCCTGGGCAGCGTGAGTATCAGGAGGTCCGCGCCGTCCAGCGTGTTCTCCTCCCAGGCGGCGTCGATCGAGCGGATCGCCACGTCACCGAGATGCTCGGCGAGCACCTCGGAAAGGTCCGCGAGGTGTCCCAGGTACTTCTCCTCCGGGGCGGCGGAGGTCTCCCCGCGAATCGGCGCTATGTGCCACGCATCGGAGTGGAATCGATCCAGAACGATGTCTGGCATGGTCGGCTCCCTCGTTGAACTTTCGAACTCCGCTCGACAAGGCGGGCGGTCGTGCCCCCGTGCGGAACTGCTCACTGCGGAACCGTCAGGAGATCAACGGTCGTGCCCCGTCTCGTCGATGGAGGTGGTGGTCTGTGCCTCGACCATCGTCGGGGGACGACTTCCCGTCCCATTCCCGCGGCGTTCCCGTCCTGCGGGCATCGACCGTTGACGACGGTGACCAGGCACGACGGTGACCGTTGACCGGGCTCGCGGACGACATGCACCAGGGCGGCGGCCGGGTTTTCGTGAGGGTGGCGGCCGGGGTGTGGGGTGATTCCGTGCTGGTCCACATCAGTGGCCAGAGGTTGAGCGAGAGCGGTGGCCAGAGCTTGAGAGACTGATCGGATGGATATCGTCCGCAGGAACAACGTCACCGTCACCGGCAACCCGCAGGGGCGGGTGGTGGTACTGGCCCATGGGTTCGGGTGCGACCAGAACATGTGGCGGCTGACGGTGCCTGCGCTGGCCGAGGACCACCAGGTGGTGCTGTTCGACTATGTGGGGTCGGGCCGCTCGGAGCCGTCCGCGTTCTCGGCGGAACGTTACGCCTCGCTCGACGGCTACGCCCGGGACGTGCTGGAGGTGTGCGAGGCGCTCGACCTGCGCGATGCGGTGTTCGTCGGGCATTCGGTCAGCGCCATGATCGGGGTGCTGGCCGCCGGCCTGGCTCCCGAGCGGATCGGTGCGCTGGTGATGGTCGCGCCGTCTCCGCGCTACATCGACGACGACGGCTACCGGGGCGGCTTCAGCGCCGAGGACATCGAGGAGCTGCTCGACTCGCTGGAGTCCAACTATCTCGGCTGGTCGGCGGCGATGGCTCCGGTGATCATGGGCAACGCCGAGCGTCCGCAGCTCGGTGAGGAGCTGAAGAACAGCTTCTGCGCCACCGACCCGGACATGGCGCGCGTCTTCGCCCGTACGACCTTCCTGTCGGATTCCAGGGAAGATCTGAAGAAGGTCGCGGTGCCGACGCTCGTGCTGGAATGCACCCAGGACGTCATCGCCCCCAGGGAGGTCGGCGCCTTCGTCCACCGGGCCGTACCCGGCTCGACGCTCGTCACCCTGGACGCCACCGGGCACTGCCCCCACCTGTCCGCGCCCGAAGCCACCAACCAGGCGATCACCGCATTCCTGGCAGACCTGCGATGATGTGCCGCACCGGGCAGCAGCCCGACCCGCACGACGCCGACGACGGGAAGACGTCGGACGCGGCGTTCGCCGCGCTGCTGGAGGACAGCGCGGAGGAACTGTACGAGTCCGCGCCGTGCGGCTATCTCTCCACGCTGATGGACGGCACCATCGCGAAGATCAACACCACGCTGCTGGACTGGCTCGGCCTGGAGCGGGCCGCGGTCGTCGGCCGGATGCGGTTCACCGACCTGCTGACCGTGGGCGGCAAGCTGTACCACGAGACGCACTTCGCGCCGCTCCTGCGTTTGCAGGGCGAGCTCAGCGGAATCGCCCTGGACGTCAAGCGAGCCGACGGCGGCCGGATACCGGTGCTGGTCTCCTCGGTGGTCAAGCACGGCAGCATGGATGAGCCCCTGCTGATCCGCACCACGGTCTTCGACGCCCGGGACCGCCGCGCCTACGAGGACGAACTCCTGCGCGGCCGCCGAGCGGCCGAAGAGGCACGCAAGCAGGCGGAAGCCGACCGTGCCCGGCTCCAGGACGCCCTGGCCGTACTCCAGCAGTCGCTGCTGCCCGACACCCTGCCACCGGTCCCGGGCATGGAGACGTCCGCCTACTACCACACCGCCTCTCCCGACCGGCTGGGCGGCGACTTCTACGACGTCTTCCCCCTCGACGGCAAACGCTTCGCGTTCTTCCTCGGTGACGTGTGCGGCAAGGGACCGCAGGCCGCAGCGCTCACCTCACTGACCCGCTACACCCTGCGCGCCGCCGCCCTGCACGACCCCGACCCCGTCTCCGCCCTGACCACACTGAACAAGGTGCTGCACGAGCGCTACGGCGTCAGCGCGGACCCCCGCTACTGCACGGCCGTCTTCGGCACGCTCGAACCCGACCCCGCTACCGGCCAGGTCGCCGTCCACCTCGCCTCGGGCGGCCACCCGCCGGTCCTCGTCCTGCGCGGCGACGGTGCGGCCGACTACCTGCCCACACCCGGCGGCCTGCTGGTCGGCATCCTGCCCGAGGCCCGTTTCGCCACCGCCACCACCGTCCTCGCCCCCGGCGACACCCTCCTGCTCTACACCGACGGCCTCACCGAAGCACGCACGGGTGAGGACCGCACCAGCCTGTACGGGGACGACGGCCTGCTCGCCTTCGCCACCGATCACGCCGGCGAACCGCCGCACGCCGTCATCCAGGCCCTGAGCGGCCTGCTCGACGGCTTCGGCGACGGCGTGGACGACGACACCGCCCTGCTCGCCCTGGGCGTCCCCGCCCCCGCCCCCGCCCCCGCCCCTCGGACCAGAAACGAATCATGAGCCCGTTGAAGATCACCATCCGAGACGCCTCGACCGGTCCCGTTCTGGAGATCATCGGCGAACTCGACTACGGCACCGCCCCCCGGCTTCGCGAACAGGTCACGGCGCTCACCCTCCAGCCGGGCCGGCGCCTCGTCCTGGACTTGGGCGGCATGGAATTCTGCGACTCCAGCGGCATCACCGCCCTGATCGCCGCCCGCAACCACGCCCACGCCGCACAGGCCGACATCGCGCTCGCCGCAGTCCCCGCGCACACACTGCGCGTGCTGCGCATCGTCGGCCTCGACCAGGTCTTCCCCCTCCTCCCCGACAGCGAGACCGCCATCGGCTGACGGCCGGCCGTGGCCGGTGAACGCCGGAGCGGAGCTTGCTTCGGGTGTTGTCCGGCGTTGCTCACGAGATCGGTGGGGACCCAGACATCAGCTGGGAGGCGGTGAAAACGGCAGTAAAGTGGTGGGGAGCCGAGGGAGGACAGGTGAGAACGCCGCGCGTACTGCCAACCCTGGACGAGGTAGACACGGGCGATCATGTCTGCCACGTGCTGGATCGTGCCGACGACGTCATCGACCGTAGCCGGGCTTTCGTCGCGGACGGTGCGTTGCACGGCGACAAGGTGGTGATCATCGGGCCCGCCCGGCAGGCCGGAAGCGAGTTCGCACAGCTCGTACTCGACCCCGCCCGGCTGAAGGGTTCGCTTCTCTCCGCGGTACGCCGGGAGGCGGCCACCGCCGACCGCGAGGGGTTCCGCTCACTTCGCGTGCTGAACCACGTCATGCCCGGGTTCCGCACGGAACACGACGGCGAATGGCTGCGCAGCGAGCTCGATCTCGAAGAGTTCGCCGCCGACACCGGAGCGATGGTGGTCTGCGCCTACAGCGGTGCCGACTGGGACCTCTCGGCTCTGCAGCAGATCAGCTGCGTGCATCCCCACCACCTGGGCAGCCGTCCGGTGTCACCCGCCTTCCGGGTGTACCGGACCGAGCAGGAAGGCTGGACGGTGACCGGGACCGTCGACAGCGACGGCGCGGTGACCTTCGGCACCATCCTGTGCACCCTCCTCGCCCACACGCCGACGGTGCGCATGTTCTGCCACACCCTGGAGTTCTTCGACGCCGCCGGCATGAGCGCCCTGGCCGATGCCGCCAGGTACCTTCCGGATCGCAAGGTCATCCTGGAAGGCGCCAACGAGACCGTGCGGCTCGCCTGGACGCTGTCCGGCTTCGCGAGCCCCGACATTCCGGTGGTGATGACACCGTGACCTCCTCTTCGCCCACCCCCGCCACGGGAGCCGGGTACCGGCACGAGCTGTATCCGTACTCCGGCGGCGATGAGTTCCTCGCGGGCGCTGTGAGTTTCATCCAGGAGGCGCTGGAGGGTGACGAGGCCGTCGTCGTGGCCGTGCCGCAGGAAAAGGCGTCTTTGCTGCGTGCCGAGATCCGTGAGAACAGCACCGTGCGCTACGTCGACACCAGCCGGGTGGCGCATCATCCGGGCCGGCTCATCGCCGCCTGGCAGGAATGGGTCAAGGAACACGCTTCGGAAGGGCGGCCCGTCCGCGGGATCGGCGAATCCCCCTGGGACGAGGTCCGCAGCTCCGCTGAGGCCTCGGAACTGCGCTACCACGAGTGGCTGCTCAACAGAGCGTTCGCCCAGGGTCCGGCCTGGTGGCTGTTGTGCCCCTTCGACGCCCGCGACGAGGCCGCACTGACCGAGATGGCCCGCTGCCATCCAGAGATCCGCAGAGACGGCCGGACGGTGCTGAGCGAGGGCTACGAGGCGCGGGCACCGTATGCGTTCGTTCCGCTCACCGACCCCTGTGACCCGTACGACGAATTCGTCTACACCAGCGGAGACCTGCCCGCCCTGCGAGAGAAGATCGCTGCCTGCGCCGAGCAGCACGGCCTGACCGGTCGACGCCTGCGCGAGCTGCACCTGGCCGCGACGGAGGTGGCCACCAACAGCATCCGCCACGGTGGTGGACAAGGCGTGCTGCGCACCTGGGGCGAGGAGCGCAGGCTCGTCTGCGAGTTCCGCGACGCCGGCTACCTCGAGGATCCGCTGGCCGGGCGCACGATGCCGAGCGCCAGACAGGTCGGCGGACGCGGCCTGTGGCTCGTCCACCAGCTCTGCGATCTGGTCGAGATCCGGTCCACCCCGGACGAAGGCACCACGGTACGCCTCCACACCGGGCTGCCCGAATAGGTCGAACCGGTCAGAGCGGCCCGCCCCCCGGGAACGGCCTGCTCACCGGTACTGTCCGCGAAGCGGGCGTGGCCATGGTCGTTCAGGGTAAGCGCGGAGGTGTCGCCGGGGTGGGGCGGCGATGGGAAGAGTGCCGGTACCTGCGGGACGGCATGGCCGGAAATGATTGCGATGGGAGCCCGTTGCCGATGCTCAGGGTGCGGATGCGGCAGACAGACACGATGGTTGCCCGGCTGCCGGCGGAGGTCGACTACGACAACGCCTCCGACGTCGCCGCCCAGTGCACGGACCTGGCCAACCAGGACTGCAGCACCCTCGTGCTGGACGCCTCCGAAGTGAAGTACCTCGATTCCTCGGGCATCAGCATGATCATCACGCTGTCGCGCGTGCTCGACGATCGTGCCGGTACCCTGCGCCTCGCCGCCCTCAGCGACCACTACCAGCAGGTCTGGCGCATTCTCGGCCTGGACACGCTGCTCCCCGTCTTCCCCACCGTGAACGCCGCGCTCAACGGGTCCACCACAGTGGACCTTTCCGGTACCGGAGTAGGTGGCAGCCCTGAGGACGGGGCGTGCTGGTAAAGGCGAACCGCCTGTGCGACGCTCGAGGGGCAACCAGCCTGGTCTGGTGGGAGGCCCCGCGCCGGTCCTGAAGGTCGTCTTCCCGGCGACCGGGACACGGTACGGGTTGTCTCGCTCGGCTGTACGCGGCCCTACGCCGCGTGCTTGATGCCCTCCATCGGTGGAGGGCGTGATGGGCTCGACCCCGGAATCGAGGGGCGAACCGTGGAAGATCTGACCGTGGTGACACAGCAGCACATCGACCGCACTGTGGTCACGGTGAGCGGGGAGATGGACCTGGAGACCTGCCCGGCACTGGCCGAGGCCACCTCCATCATCCCCCTGACCGGCAAGACGCTGTACCTGGACCTGTCGGCGGTGTCCTTCATGGACTCCAGCGGCCTGAACCTGCTGATCCAGCTGCGCCACCGCCTGCACGCCGAAGGCGGCCGCCTTGCCGTCACCGGCCTGCAGACCCAGCCCGAACGCCTGCTGCAACTGACACAGGCCGGCGAACTGTTCACGGTGACGGCACCCGATGCGGCAGGCCGCGACGACGTTCGGACCGCTTGACCGGCCGAGGCACGACTCGCCCCGGCGCCCTTCCGCCTCCCCGGCCTCCTGCCGGCAAGCCGCCCGCCACGAGGCGGGACAGGACCACCCGACATGGCGAAGCACTGCCCGGACTTGTCGGGCCGGGCATGCGGTGTCGGTGGGGGGCGGCCCCTACTGCGGCGGCCACCATGCCTTGAGGCGCCGCCCGCGTCCAAAGACCGGTGACGCGGCGCGTGGTTGAGGCACACCATCCCGTGGAGCAGCCCCGGCCGGCGGCGAGACTGCTCGATCGGACGGCGCCCCCGCCCTCACCCCTCAGCCCTCAGCCCTAACCCCTCAGTCCTCAGCCGTCACCCCTCAGCGACGCGAATGATCGTGCGGCCGGAAACGCGCTGCCCCGGGGCGAAGGCGGCTGCTGCCTCGGTCAGCGGACGAACCGCGCCGACCCGCACCCTCAGCCGGCCGTCCCGCAGACGCTGGGCGAGGTCGGCGAGGCGTGCGCGGTCGGGTTCCACGAACTGACATGGGGTCCAGGTTAGGCCCCGGGACGTCGCGGTCACCCCCAGGAGGTGCACGAAGAAGAGGGCGCGCCCGTCGTCGGGGCGCACGGTGGGCGGATGGGCGATGGTGACGAGCGTGCCGCCGGTACGCACGAGGGCGGCCGAGCGGTCGAGGATGTCGCCGCCGATCACGTCGAACACGACGTCGACCTGGCCTGCGTCCGCCAGCCGGTCGGCCTCCAGGTCGACGAACGCGTGCGCGCCCAGGCCGAGGACGGTGTTCCGGTCGGCGGTGCGGCCCGTGCCGACCACTCGGGCTCCTGTCTCCTGAGCAAGTTGGACGGCGATCGAACCGACGCCGCCGGCGGCGCCATGGATCAGAACGGTCTGACCGGTGGTGAGACGGGCGTGCTCGAACAAGCCCTGCCAGGCGGTCAGTCCGGAGATGGGCAGTGCGGCTGCCACTGTGTGGTCGATGTCGGCGGGGAGCGGAGCGAGGTTGCGGGCTTCCACGGCGACGTACTCGGCGAGCGAGCCGTCGCGGGCCCAGTCGGTCAGTCCGAACACCTGCTGACCCACCGTGAGGCCGGTCGTTCCGTAACCGAGGTCCGTCACCACCCCTGAGACCTCGTGGCCGGGCACGCTCGGCGTGCGGTCACGGCCGGCGCGGTCGGCCCAGGTCGCGGGCCAGTCGAGCTCTCCTCGGGTGAAACCCGCGGCATGCACCCGCATGATGACGTCGTTCTCGGCTGCGTGCGGATGGGGAAGGTCCTCAAGGGCCAGTCCCGTGATCCCGGCCTCGCGATCCCGGACAGTGATGGCTCGCACGAGCGTTCCCTTCTCGGTGTGGGGTGAGACGGACTTGATCCCGGCTGTCGCCGGGTCACCGCGGCCAGGGGGAATTGACGATGCGCTCCACCATGGACGTGCGGCGGAAACGTAGCGATGGCGCCGCCCCGGTCCGGCCGTGAAACCACTCGAATCCAGTCAAGCCCCCTGGAGGACGGCTCCGGTCAACTCACCCGGACGGACGCACGGTCGGTCACCACCACCGCGCCTCCGTCGGAGCCACAAGCCTGCCGCCCGACCGCGGCCGACGTCCGGAATACGCCCGTGAGCCGAACGGTTGTACGCGGGCATGCGACATGATCCGCAACCGCGCGGCTCCCTCCATCCTCTGCTCGCGCAGAGGTTCAGCCCGTACCGGTTCGACCCGTCGTCCGCCATCGACGACCACACGCTGCACCTGCTGCTGGAAGCCGCGCGGTGGGCGCCGTCCGCCGGCAACTCCCAGCCCTGGGGCTTCTTCACCGCTCGTCCCGGTGAACCGGATCACGGACGAGTGGTGCGTCATCTCGCACGCAGCTCGGCCCGGTGGGCGACGGACGCAGGCCTGCTCGTGGTCATGCTGACACGCCGCCACGTGGACGAGACGCAGTTGCCCTACTCCGAGTTCGCGGACTACGACCTCGGCCAGGCCATCGCCCACATGACCATCCAGGCCCAGGCGATGGGACTGTCCGCGCACCAGTTCCGCGCCTTCGACCTGGAGGGCCTCACCAAAGAACTCGGCCCGAACCCGGGATGGGCGATCGTCTCCATGGTCGCGCTGGGAAAGGCGGCCGAGGAGCCGCCCGAGCACCGCGAGCGGCGCAGCGTCGCCGATCTGCTGTCTGCCCCCTGGACGCCGTCGGAGTAGCTGGCCCCAGGTCACGGTGTGCGGGACCGGATGTTCGATCTCCAGGGGGGCGCCCGTCGTATCAGCAGCACCTACTGGTTGGATGGAGGCCAGGACTGCGCCGCCCCTCGCAGCCAGCGCCGCCCTCGTGCACAGCACCCCGAGACTGCCTCTCGCGCAACCACGCAGCCTGATCGGCGGCCACCTGCTGTCCGCGATCGGCGGCTACCTGGTACTGGCCACCTGCGGGAGCTCGTCCTGGGCCGCCGCACTCGCAGGCGGCCTCGCTTTGGGCACCATGATGATCACCAGGACGCCTCACTCCCCGGCAGCGGCCACCGCCGTCATCGTCGTCCTCCAGTCACCCGCCCCGCTCCGCTTCCTCGCCCTTCTGCTCACCGCGACTCTGCTCCTGGTGAGCGCCGGGATCGTCGCCGGGCTGCCCAGGCATGCACCTCGCTACCCCGCCTACTGGTGGTGACCACGTCCAGCCGAAGGTACGGCGGGGGCGGTCAGCGTCCCGGCGTAGCCGAGCACTTGCCAACTCCGCTCGCAAGTACGGCACTTCCACGGTCGCGTCCCCAAGTCTGCGTACGGCCATTGACGCGCCTCCGACCGCTGACTAGCTTGCTTGGGAGCGCACCCCCCTCCAGCCGCCGGCCCCTGTGTGCGGCGTCGCCCTTCAGGAGCTTCGCATGCGTTCCTCTGCCTTTCGTGCCGATGCTCCCGCCTCCGCTCTGACAACGATGTCAGAGGCCGATCTCCGGTCGCGGGGCGCGTCGTAGAGGCCGCCCATCCGCAACTGCCGCAAGCCGCACCAGGTCCACCCCTTCAGGAAGGACGCAAAGGATGAGCTTGTTTGTCATGCCCACATCCAGCCGGTCCAGATCCGGACGGCGCCCGAGACGCCGTGCGCTCACCGCGGCCCTCGGCGTCGGCACCGCCCTGGCCTGTATCGCCGCGTTCCCCGCCCAGGCGACGACCTCGCATCCCACGGGCACGAGGAAGGCACAGGCCGCGCCCGTCTCCGACCCTGCCTCACTCGTCAACCCGTTCCTCGGCACCTCGAACGACGCGAACGACTTCCCCGGCGCGGACGTGCCGTTCGGCATGGTCCAGTGGAGTCCGGACACCCCCTCGCGGCCGCCCGGCGGCGGCTACCAGTACAACGACTCCTCCATCACCGGCTTCAGCCTGACGCACATCGCGGGCCCCGGCTGCGGCGCGTCCGGCGACATACCCGTGCTGCCCACGGTCGGCGCCGTGGACACCGGGGCCGCCATCGGCTTCAAACACCAGGACGAGTCCGCCACGGCCGGCTCCTACAAGGCCGGCCTCGGCAACGGCGTGAACACCGAGCTGACCGCGACGACCCACAGCGGCATGGCCCGCTTCACCTTCCCCGCGAGCACGCGCGCCAACCTGATCTTCAAGGTCGCCGGCAGCCAGAGCGGCGCGTCGAACACCCGGTTCACCAAGGTGTCGGACACCGAGGTGAGCGGGCAGGTCACCAGCGGCCACTTCTGCGGTGCGGGAAACACGTACACCGTCTACTTCAACATGGTCTTCGACCGGCCCTTCACCGGCCAGGGCACCGCCGCCGCTCCAGCGGCCAAGGCCCCGCCCACCGTTCCCCCGGCGTCGAAGAACGCCGCGGAGCCGCCCAACAGGCCGAGACTCCACGGCACCCTGCCCAAGGCGAGCAGGGGTAAAGCGAGTCCGGCCCCGCGGGCGGCGGCCTCCAACGGATACGTCACGTTCGACACGACGTCCAACCCGGTCGTGCAGGCCAAGGTCGGCATCTCGTATGTGTCGGCCGCGGGCGCCGTGGCCAACCGCACCGCCGAGAACCCGGACTGGAACTTCGACGCCACTCGCGACGCCGCGAAGAGCGCGTGGAACAAGCTCCTGGGCAGGGCCCGGATCTCCGGCGGCACCACAGACCAGCAGACGCAGTTCTACACGGCGCTCTACCACTCCCTGCTGCACCCGAACGTGATCAGCGACGCCGACGGCCGGTATCCCGGGTTCGACGGCGCCACCCACACGGTCGACTCCGGCCACACGGCGGTGTACGGCAACTACTCGGGCTGGGACATCTACCGGAGCCAGGCGCAGCTCGAAGCCCTCATCGCCCCGCAGGTGGCCTCCGACACCGCCCAGTCGATGGTCGACGACTACACGCAGACCGGCCGGTTTCCCAAGTGGTCGGAGAACAACGGCGAGTCCTACGTGATGGTCGGCGACCCCGCCGATGCCATCATCGCCGACTACTACGCCTTCGGCGCGAGGGACTTCGACACGGCCGCCGCCCTCAAGGGCATGATCGCCGAAGCGAGCAGGACGAACAACAACCGCCCCGGCCTGAACTACCTGGATTCCCCGGGCTACCTGCCGCACGACGGCAGCTACGGCTGCTGCAACTTCTACGGCCCCGTGGCGACGACCCTGGAGTACGACACCGCCGACTTCGCCCTGGCCTCGTTCGCGGGAGCTCTCGGCGACAGCGCCACCCAGCACAAGTACACCGACCGCGCCCAGGACTGGCGCAACGTCCTCGATCCGGCGTCCGGATTCGTCCAGCCGCGCAACGCCGACGGCACCTGGACCGGCGGCTTCGACCCCACCAGCGGCACCGACATGGTCGAGGCCGACTCCTGGATCTACACCGGCATGGTGCCGTTCGATGTGGCCGGCCTCGCCACGGCCAAGGGCGGGAACGACGCCATGAACGACTACCTGGACACCGTTCTGCGCAGCTACACCGGCGACCGCGGCTACGCCTGGGTCGGCAACGAGCCCAGCATCGAACTGCCCTGGGAGTACGACTACACCGGCCGGCCGTACAAGACGCAGGGCACCGTCCGGAAGATCCAGGACCAGATCTGGGCGAACTCCCCCGGCGGGCTGGCCGACGGCAACGACGACCTCGGTGCGATGAGCGCCTGGTACGTGTGGTCGGCGCTGGGCATGTACCCCATGACACCGGGCACCTCCGACCTGGCCCTGGGCTCGCCCCTGTTCCCGCAGACAGTCCTCACCCTGCCGTCCGGCAAGACCCTGACCGTGACCGGTGACGGCGCCGCCGACAACGCTCCCTACGTGCAGTCGGCGACGTTCAACGGCTCGGCCTGGAACAACGCCTACGCCCCCACCTCGGCCATCACCACCGGCGGCTCGCTGACGTACGCCCTCGGCACCACGGCCAACACCTCCTGGGCGTCGGCGGCGAGCCAGGCTCCGCCCTCCTACGGCGGCAGCGTCGGCACGCCGGCCAAGCCCCGGATCGGCGCCGTCGTCTCCGGTGTCTCCTCCGGCCTGTGCCTGGACACGGCCGACTCAGGCACCGCCGACGGCACCCACGCACAGATCTGGGCCTGCAACGGCAGCTACGCCCAGGACTGGACGATGGCCGCCGACGGCACGGTCCGCGCCCTCGGCAAATGCCTGGACGCCGCCAACAGCGGGACCGCCAACGGCACCGTGGTGCAGCTGTGGACGTGCAACGGCACCGGCGCCCAGCAGTGGAAGCCCGGCACCAACGGCTCGCTGGTGAATCCTCACTCCGGGCTGTGCCTGGACGATCCCGACTCCACCACGACCCAGGGCACGCAGGTACAGCTGTACACCTGCAACGGCACCGGCGCCCAGAAGTGGGGGCTGCCCTCCTGACGTACGCCCCGCGACGCCCGTGAGCAACCCGGACGACCGGCCTCACGGGCGCCGTACGGCTGCCGGATCGGCACCTGTCCCGGACGACGGGACGGCCGCCGCACGGGAACGGGGCGGCCGGCGTCACCAGTCGTGCACGGTCCCGTCGTGCAGCCTGCTGACGGGCAGGTACGCCTGCTGGTACGGGAAGTGCCGTGCGGCTTCGAGGTCGAGGTCGACGCCCAGCCCCGGTGTGTCGGACGGATGCAGCAGTCCCTCCTCGAAGCGGTAGGAGGTGCGGAACACCTCCAGCGTCCGCTCGGAGTGCCGCATGTACTCCTGGATGCCGAAGTTGTGCACGGCCAGGTCCAGATGGAGCGCGGCGGCCATGCCGACCGGGGAGATGTCGGTGGGGCCGTGCATCCCGGACCTGACACCGTAGACGGCCGCGAGATCGAGCAGCTTCTTCATCGCGGTGACGCCACCGGTGTGGGTCACCGCGGAGCGCACGTAGTCGATGAGCCGCTCGCTCAGCAACGTGGTGTAGTCGTAGAGGGAGTTGAAGACCTCGCCGATGGCCAGCGGTGTGGTCGTGTGCTGCCTGATCAGGCGGAGGGCGGCCTGATCCTCCGCGGGTGTGGCGTCCTCGAGCCAGAACAGGTCGTACGGCTCGAGTGCCTTGCCCAGTCGGGCGGCCTGGATCGGCGTCATCCGGTGGTGCCCGTCGTGCAGCAACGGCAGCTCGGGGCCGAACTCCGCCCGTACGGCCTCGAAGACCGTGGGCAGGTGCCGTAGGTAGGCACGCGTGTCCCAGGTTTCGACGGTGGGCCGGAGCCGGTCGGCGGCGGTACGGCGCGCGGGCTCGTAGTCGTAGCGCTCTCCCCCGCCCGCGCTCGAGGCGGCCACGCCGTACACCGAGTCGAAGCCGGGAATGCCGGTCTGGACGCGGATGGCCCGGTAGCCCTGCCCCAGGTGCGCACGGATGGAGTCGAGCAGTTCGGGCACGTCGCGGCCGGATGCGTGCCCGTAGGCGAGGGCGCCGGTGCGGGAGGCGCCGCCGAGGAGCTGATAGAGGGGCATCCCCGCGCACTTGGCCTTGATGTCCCACAGGGCGGTGTCCACGGCCGCGATGGCCGCCATGGTCACGGGGCCGCGCCGCCAGTACGCGCCCCGGTAGAGGTACTGCCAGGTGTCCTCGATTCGGGTGGCGTCACCGCCGATGAGCAGGGGCACCAGATGGTTGTCCAGGTAGGCCTGGACCGCCAGCTCGCGGCCGTTGAGCGTGGCGTCGCCGAGGCCGACGACGCCGTCCTCGGTGGTGATGCGCAGGGTGACGAAGTTCCGGCCGGGGCTGGTGACGATCACTTCTGCGGACACGATCTTCATGGTGGATCCCCCTCTTCGTGTCGGTCCGGGCGTGCTCTCTCCGTGGGTTCGTTCGTTCGGTCGGCCGGTGTCAGCGGCCCCAGGTGCGCCGGGCCAGCTCGGTCTGGACCTCGGCGACGATGCGTTCGACCGGCAGGGTGGCGTCGACGGTCATTCCGGCTTCGTCGTCCTCGAGCGGTTCCAGGTCCTCGAACTGTGAGGAGACCAGGGAGGCGGGCATGAAGTGCGACGTCCTGCTCGCCACGCGGGAGGTGGCCGTCTCCTGGTCGAGCGTCAGGTGCAGGAAGAACGTGTCGGGCCGGGCCACCCGCAGCAATTCGCGGTAGATGCGTCTGAGGGCGGAGCAGGTGATCACCAGCCCGTCCTCCGCGCCCGCCGCTCTCATGCGGCCCGCGACGGCGGCGAGCCAGGGACTCCGGCTGCGGTCGTCGAGGGGGGTCCGGTTCTCCATCGACTCCACGTTGCGCCGAGGATGGAAACGGTCCCCCTCCTCGAACGGCACCCTGAGCGAATCCGCCAGGTACCGGCCGACGGTGGTCTTGCCGCATCCGCTGACCCCCATGACGACGATCGGGGCGCGCCGCGCGTGGAACAGGGCGGCCATGGCGTCCTGGAAACCGGCTCGATGAGCGGAGGGCAGGCCGCCGGCGTCGAACTGGGCCAGGCCCGCCCGCAGTCGGTCACGTACGTCGGGGTCGTGCAGCCGGCCGCCGCGAATCTCGGCGAGGAGGGCCTCCGCGAAGGCCTCCGCCGCCGTGGCCAGACCCTGGTCGACGGCGTAGGCCAGGCCCATGTGCAACCACATGGCGATCGGCTCCGGCCGGGTGGGATACCGCTGGACGGTGTCGGCGCCGACGACGGCTCGCACCGGCGTGACCACCGCTTCGCGGTGAGCGCCGGCCCAGTCCCTGTCGATGCGGTGGTTCAGAGCCATGACGACGTGGTGGGAAAGGCGCACGAACAGTTCGTTGCGCGAGCCGGCGAGGAGCGCCCGGTGGAAGGCCGCGTCCACGTCCCTGAAGCGCTGCCGGATCGGCGCGCCCCGCTGCGGACGCGCGAAGTCCGGGTCCTCGCTTAGGGCGAGCAGGGTGCGGGCGCCGCTCGTCAGCTCGTGGCAGATCTCCGCTGACCGGCTCAGGGCGGCCAGTCGGGCCGCGCGGGGCTCGATCACCTCCCGCAGCTCGGTGAGGGAACGCATCTGGCTGGCGGGGGCCACCTGCAGCCGCCAGGCGATCACGTCGGCGTCGAGCAGGTCCCACCCTTCCAGCGGCTGAACGGTGGCGCCGACCCGCGGCTGCAGATCGACCAGACCTTTCTGGTGCAGTGACTGCAGGGCTTCGCGGGCCATGGGCCGGGTGATCCCGAACTCCTGCACGACGGCGTCCACGGTGAGGTGGTGGTCGCGGGGCTTGCCGCCGTCCACGATCTGGCAGCCCAGTTGCTCCACCACCTTCGCGGTGGAGCGTCGTAGCGCGTCCTCGGATCCTTCGGGCAAGTCGGCTTCCGGACCAGTCATGGCTGAAGATGCTAAATCACAGCGGCGCACTGGTCAGCTGTCCGAGCGGCACCAAGAGGAGCACGAAACGCCTGTGGGGCGCACACCGGAGCGCTCCGGCGACCGTGTCCGCCCCCGTGTGAACCCCATGCTCGGTGATGCGGCATCAGAACTCTTCTCTGAGCTAGATCACATGACTACCGTGGTCAGTCATTCGAAAGGTTTCGGTGATACCGAGGAGCCGGCCCGGGTACGGGAAAGCGCCGTCAGCAGGCCGGGACTCGGCGCGCACGGCAGCCGACGCAGGGCTGCCTCGTCCCGTTCTGACGCAGCCGCAGGAGAGCCGTATGCCCGAACCGACCTCGCCCACGCCTCCGCCGGAGCGGCTGTCGCTGCGCTGGGCACTCATCCTCTTAGCCGCGGTGGTGGCGGGACTGCTGACGGGACTGCTCACGTACGCCCAGTCCCGCAACTGGCCGGCATCGCTCCTGGCCGCCCTCGGAGCCAGTGGCATGGCCTTGGTGAGCCTTCCGCTGCTGCTGTGACCCGCCCCATGGCCGCGGATGTCAGCCGGTCGTGGCTCCGAGTGCTCCGATCCAGTCGCGTACCGCCGCGGCCGTGGTGCGCGCGTCTTCCTCGAGCATGCTCAGATGGCTGCCGGGGACGTCCGCCGTCTCATGGGCCCCGGGCCAGGCCGAGCGCCATCGCTCCGGCATGTCCGGCAACGGCCGTGTGGCCCGTACGAACAGGGTGGGCACGCCCGTGGGCCGTGGCTGCCAGGCGCGGAACATCCGGGTGTACGCGCCCAGCGACAGCAGCGTCAGGTCGTCCACCGCGCCGTCGAACCGCTCGCCCATGGCCACAGGCAGCCGTGCGGGCAGGGCCAGCAGCCAGGGTTCGGCCTCCCGGTCCGCCGTGATGTGGTACGTGTCCACCAGAACGAGTCCGGCCGGCGGATGGCCGTCGGCGGCCAGCCGTTCGGTGACGGCGTGCGCCGCCGTTCCGCCCATGGAGTGGCCCACGACGACGTACGGGCGGCCGCCGAGGTGACGCCGCACCGTGGCCGCGTGCAGCCCGGTCAGCGTCCGCAGGTCCCTGGCCACGGCGTCCCCGTCGTCGACGCCGGGGTGCCGCAGTTCGAAGACGTCCCGCTCGCCGTCGAAGCAGGAGGCGAGCCCCGCGTGCCAGGGTCGCCCCAGGGTGGGGGCGAAGCCCGGGACGCAGACGAGCGCCGGTCCGCCCGCACCGGTGGCCGGCCGCAGCGGTGGCAGTTCGTGCCGGTCGGCGTCGTCACCGCCGAAGGAGGGTGCACCGAGGGACGCGGTCACCAGCAGGTGCATGGCCGAGACCACGTCGCCCGTCTCGCAGACCTTGCGGTACAGGGCCGGCAGGGAGTGAGCGGCGCGAGGGCCGCGCACCGCGCGCCGGCCGGGCGGGAGGAGGGGGTGCGGAGCCTGGGAGGTGGCGGCCCCTGCCGTGGTCGGCACCGCAGCCGGGAGGAGCGGTGAGGAGGCGGGGCGGGGCGCGTCGCCGCCGAGGGCCCGCGCTGCGGCCGGCACGTCCGTGTCCGGTACGCCCGTCTCCCGTACCTCCGTCTCCGGTACGCCCGGCGTCCCTTCGGGCAGGGAGTCGCTCAACTCCTCGTGCACATGGGCGGCGAGCTCCTCGACGCTCGGTCGGTCGTACACGACGGTCGCCGCCAGCGGCACCCCGGTCAGCAGGCTCAGCCGGTTGCGCAGCAGCACACTCATGAGCGAGTCGAGTCCGAGTTCGGGAAGGCCGCGGTCGACGGCGCTCGCGTCCGTGTGACCGAGCACCGCGGCGGTCTCGGCGCGGATCAGCTCCTGAAGCGCCGTCGCCCGCTGGGAGACGGGAAGGCGGGCCAGCCGGTCGCGCCAGGCGCCTTCGGTTCCGTCCGGTGCGTCGTCCCCGGCCGGATCGGACGACGCCATCGGCCGGGCCGCACGCAGCAGGCCGCGCAGCGGCGGTGGTACGGCCGTTCCGGCGGCCAGTGCTCCGGGCGTGCGGTCCAGCGGCAGCGGAGCCAGGACCGGGTCGGCGCCGGTCAGCGCGGCGTCGAAGAGCGCCAGGGCCTGTTCGGGCGGGACCGGGCGTACCGCGCCGCCATGGACCCGGCCGGTGCGGGCCGCCATGCCGTCCGCGTCGGCCCACGGCCCCCAGAGCAGCGACAGGGCGGGCAGACCGAGTGCGGCGCGGTGCCCGGCGAGCGCGTCCAGGAAGGAGTTCGCCGCGGCGTAGTTGGCCTGGCCGGGGTTGCCCAGCAGGCCGGCTGCCGAGGAGAACAGGACGAAGTGCGTCAGGGGCAGCTCCTTCGTGAGGTCGTGGAGATGCCAGGCGGCGTCCGCCTTCGGCCTCAGGACGGCGGCCAGTCGCTCGGGCGTCAGCGTCTCCAGCACGCCGTCGTCCAGGACTCCGGCCGTGTGCACCACGGCAGCCAGGTCCGGTCCGAACTTGGCGACGAGTCCCTCCACTTCGGTGCGCTCGGCGACGTCGCAGGCCACCAGGTCCACCTGTGCGCCCGCCCGTTCCAGTTCGGCCCGAAGGGCCCGGGCACCGGGCGCTTGCGGTCCGCGCCTGCTGACGAGCAGCAGACGCCGCACCCCGTGCCGGCCGACCAGGTGCCGGGCCAGCAGTGCGCCCAGGGACCCCGTGCCGCCGGTGACCAGGACGGTGCCGCGTCCGAACGCAACCGCGGACCCGGCCGGGTCCGCGGTCGTCAGCCGCGGGACACCGAACCGGCCGTCACGAATGGACAGTTGAGGCTCGCCCGTGGCCACGGCTGCGGGCACCAGCCGCAGCGATTCGGGCCTGCCGTCCACGTCCACGAGAGTGAGGCGTCCGGGATACTCCGCCTGTGCGGCCCGCAGCAGTCCCCAGACCGTGGCCGCGGGCAGGTCCGGTGCCTCGTCGGCAGCACCCCTCGTCACCACCACCAGCCGTCCGGAGCCGGCGAGTCGCGTCCGCGTCAGTTCCAGGGCCCGTAGCGCGAGCGCGTGCGCGGCGGCGGGGCCGGTCGCCGCGGTGGTGGCAGACAGGGAGGCTACGACGAACTCCGGTACGTCCTCGGCCCGGGACGCGGCCCCCGTGTCCGCCACGGCCTCCGGTGGGAACATCCCGGCAAGGCCCAGGTCGTCGGGGTCGGTCACCGACAGGCGGGGGGCTTCCGCCGGGACCGCCAGGTTCGGCCAGCGCAGCCGGTACAGGTCTCCGACCGGCACGGCGCTCTTCTGCGGGGCCGGGCGCGTGACCAGCGCCCGCAGAAGGGCGACCGGCGCACCGGAGGGGGTGGCGAGGTCCACGCGGACCGTGTCGGGACCGGTCGTCGTGATCCGCGCGCGCACCTGTGTGGCCCCGCTCGCGTACAACGTCATCTCCCGCCAGGCGAACGGCATCCGGGCCCGGCCTGCGGGCGGCTCCGCCAGCAGCGTGGCGTGCAGGGCGGCGTCCAGCAGCGCCGGATGGACGGCATGGCGCCGGGCCTCCTCCCCCGGTACCGGGCCGACCTCGGCGAACAGTTCCTCGCCACGCCGCCACAGGGCCGTGACGCCCCGGAACGCCGGCCCGTAGGCATGGCCGGCGGCGGCCAGCCGCTCGTAGGCGCCGGTGAGATCCACGGCCGTGGCGTCCGGCGGCGGCCATGCGGCCGGCGCGGCCGCCGCTCGGTCCCGGGTCCCAGCGGCGGGGCCGAGTCGCCCGGTGGCATGGTGGGTCCAGGCGCCCAGCGCGCCGGAGTCCTCAGGCCGGCTGTACACGTCAGCGGTACGGCGGCCGGTGCCGTTCGGTTCTCCCACGGCCACCTGGACCTGGATCCGGTCCCGGTCGGCGGCGGGCAGGGGCAGCGGGGCCAGGTGGACGAGTTCCTCCAGTACGTCGAGGCCGCACGCGTCACCCGCCTGCAGCACCATGTCCGCGAACGCGGCCCCGGGCACGAGAGTCTGTCCGGCGATGACATGGTCGCGCAGCCATGGCTGGGCCGCGGCGGACAGCGGCCCACCGCACAGCAGGCGTTCCGTGCCGGGAACGGTGGCCGTCCGGGTGAGCACGGGGTGGCCGTGGGCGGCGCCGGCGTCGGTGGTGATGCCGGGCAGCCAGTAGCGCTGTCGCTGGAAGGGATACGTGGGCAGGGCGACGTGGCGGGCGCCGCTGTCCGCGTACACCCGTCGCCAGTCCACCGTCAGACCGTGGACATGCAGCCGGCCCAGCGCGGCGAACAGCGTCCGCGGCTCGGGGTCGGTCGCGGCGCGGCGGGCTACGGCCGTGCACAGGAGGTCGTCGCCCGCGTCGGCGAGGTTCGTCGTGGTCTGGGCCGTGAGCTGTGCGTCCGGGCCGATCTCGGCGAAGGCCGTCACCCGGCCCTCGTCCGCCAGCCACCGCACGGTGTCCCCGAAGCGCACGGCTTCGCGGGCGTGCCGCACCCAGTAGCGGGCGGAGCACAGCTCGTCGGTGGTCGCCGGGCGGCCGGTCAGACCGGAGAGCACGGGGATCCGAGGCGTGCGATACGTCAACTCGCCGGCGACGCGATCGAATTCGGCGAGCATCGGCTCCATCAGCGCGGAGTGGAAGGCGTGGCTGACCCGTAGCCGGGTGGTTCGGCGCCCGCGCGCGGCGAACCCTGCCGCGATCATGAGGACCGGCTCCTCGGCGCCGGAGACGACTACCGCGCGCGGGCCGTTCACGGCCGCGATCTCGACCCCGTCGGTGAGCCGGCGTGCCACCTCCGCCTCGGTGGCGTCCAGCGCCACCATGGCGCCGCCCTCGGGCAGTTCCCGCATCAGCCTCCCCCGGGCGGCGACCAGTCGCACCGCGTCCTGTTCGGACAGGACCCCTGCGGCGTGCGCCGCGGCCAGTTCGCCGACGGAGTGCCCGGCCAGGAAGTCCGGTCGCACGCCCCAGGACTCCAGGAGCCGGAACGTGGCCACTTCGAAGGCGAACAGAGCGGCCTGGGCGAAGTCGGTACGATCCAGCAGTCGTCCCTCGTCGGCTTGCCACAGGACCGGGCGCAGCGGGCGTTCGAGATGGGCGTCGAAGCGCTCGCACAGGGCGTCGAGGGCGGCGGCGAAGACCGGGAACGCCTCGTACAATTCGCGCCCCATGCCCGTATGTTGGGCGCCCTGTCCGGTGAACAGCAGGGCCAGCCGGCCGGCGGGGCCCTTCGTGTGCGGCTCGGCCGACGTGGCCAGGGTGTCCAGGGCGCTGAGCAGGCTCGTGCGGTCGTCGGCGGTGAGCGCGGCTCGGTGGGTGAGCGCGGCCCGGGCGGTGGCATGGGTGAACCCCACGTCCAGTGGGTCGAGGCCGGGGCGCTCGCGCAGGGCGGTGGCGGTCCGTTCGGCCTGGGCCCGCAGGGCGGCCGGGCCCGCGCCGGACAGCAGCAGCGGGGGTGTGGCCGTCCGGCCTCGGGAGGTCCGGACGGCGGCGCCCGTCGTCTCGGGCTCCTCCAGGATCACGTGCGCGTTGGTTCCGCCGATCCCGAACGCCGACACGGCGGCCCGGCGGGGACGCCCGGCCTCCGGCCGCCACTCCTCCTGTTCGGTCAGCAGCCGTACGATGCCCGACGACCAGTCCACCCGGGGCGACGGCTCGTCCGCGTGCAGGGTGCGCGGGAGGATGCCGTGCCGCATCGCCAGGACCGTCTTGATGACGCCGCCCACTCCGGCCGCGGCCTGGGTGTGGCCGAGGTTGGACTTCAACGAGCCCAGCCGCAGGGGCCGTTCGGCGGACCGGCCCGGACCGTACGCGGCCAGTAGCGCCTGTGCCTCGATCGGGTCGCCGAGCGCGGTGCCGGTGCCGTGCGCCTCCACGGCGTCGACATCCGCCGGCGAAAGGCCCGCGTCGGCGAGTGCCGCTCGGATCACCCGTTGCTGCGCGGGCCCGTTGGGCGCGGTCAGACCGTTGGAGGCGCCGTCGGAATTGACGGCCGAGCCGCGCAGGACGGCCAGCACGGGATGCCCGTTGCGCCGTGCGTCGGACAGCCGCTCCAGCAGGACTATGCCGACGCCCTCGCCCCAGGCGGTGCCGTCCGCCGCCGCGGAGAACGGCTTGCACCGCCCGTCCGGGGCCAGCCCGCGCAGCCGGCTGAACGCCAGGAACGGCGCGGGCGTCGCCATCACGGTCACCCCACCGGCGACGGCCAGCGAACACTCACCGTCGCGCAGGGCCCGCGCGGCCGAGTGGATCGCCACCAGCGAGGACGAGCACGCCGTGTCCACGGTCACGGCGGGTCCGCGCAGGCCCAGGGTGTACGCGATCCGCCCGGAGGCCACGCTGCCCGCCGATCCGAGCGCGAGATGGGCTTCCAGTTCGTGCCCCGCCCGGTGCAGCAGACGCCCCGCGTAGTCGCTGTGCATGACGCCCACGAACACACCGGTGTCGCTGTCCCGCAGTCCCGACGGGTCGAGGCCCGCGCGTTCCAGGAGCTCCCAGCCGGTCTCCAGCAGCAGCCGCTGCTGCGGATCGGTGGCCAGTGCCTCACGGGGCGCCATGCCGAAGAACGCGGCGTCGAACTCGGCGGCCCGGTGCAGGAAGCCGCCCCTGCGGGTGACGGAGGTGCCGGGACGGTCGGGATCGGGGTCGTACAGCACGGCCTCGTCCCAGCCGCGGTCCGCGGGAAAGTCGGAGGTCGCGTCGATGCCGTCCGCGAGCAGCCGCCACAGGTCCTCCGGGGACTCCACGCCGCCCGGATATCTGCAGGCCATGGAGACGACGGCGATCGGCTCCCCGGGCTCCGCGCCCGCTGCGCCGCTGGACGTGCCGGTCGCCCCGGTGCCGTGTTCGCCGCGCAGCGCGTCGTGCACGAGGCGTGCGACGGCGGCGGGCGTGGGGTGGTCGAACACGAGCGTCGCGGGCAGGTCCAGACCGGTCGCGGTGCGCAGCCGGTCGCGCAGCAGCACACCGCCGAGCGAGTTGAGCCCGAGCGCCGTGAACGGCTGATCGGGATCGAGGTCCCGCGCGGGCAGGTCGGCCGTCCGCGCCGTCTGCTCGAGCACCAGGTCGAGCACGGCGTCGGGCACCGCCGACAGCCGCGCGCGGAGCCCGGCCGAGGCGGTCTGCCGGTCCGCCGCGAGCCGCCGCGCCAGCTGTTCGGCGACCGCCGCCCGGACGATCTTGCCGGACGGGGTGCGGGGGACGGAGGCGGTCTCGTAGATCTCGTCCGGCACCTTGAACCCGGACAGCCGCGCCCGGCAGACGTCGAACACCCGCGCCGTGTCGACGCCGTCGGCGCCGGGGACGACCAGGGCGACCGGCACCTCGCCCAGGACGTCGTGCGGTCTGCCGACCACGGCGGCGTCCGTGACGCCGGGGCAGCTGAGCAACGCCTGCTCCACCTCGGACGGGTTGACGTTCTGGCCGCCCCGGATGATCAGCTCCTTGACCCGCCCGGTGACACGGAGCGAGCCGTGTGGCAGGCGTCGGCCGAGGTCTCCGGTGCGGTACCAGCCGTCGGTGAACACCTCGGCCGTGGCGTCGGGGCGGTTGTGGTAGCCGGTCATCAGGCCGGGGCCGCGGACCCAGATCTCCCCCTCGTCCCCGTCGGCGACCTCGGCACCGGTGTGCGGGTCGGCCAGCCGGATCGCGAGCCCCTCCAGCGGAGGACCGCTGGAGTCGTCGTCACGGGGCCCGTCGAGCCGGTCGACGGCGATCTTGCCGCACGTCTCGGTGGAGCCGTAGCCGTCGAGGAGCGGGGCGGCGAGCGCGCTGCCGATCTCGGCCTTCAGCTCGGGAGGACAGGGTGCGCCCGCCGTGACGCACACCCGCAGGGAGGCGGGCACGGCGTCCGGCGTCCGCCGCAGCGAGTCCAGCAGCAGACGGTACGTGGCGGGGACCCCTGCCACCATGGTGAACGGCTCGGCGGTGAGCGCCTCGACGACGTTCCCGCCCCGTTCCAGCAGATAGGCACTGGCACCGACCGAGACCACCCCGAGCAGGCACAGCGAGTGGGCGTAGCAGTGGAACATCGGCAGGGGCCACAGCAGCCGGTCCCGCTCCCCCAGCCCGTACGCCGGCACATAGGCCGCCGCCACCGACCAGAGGGCGGAGCGCTGGGTGGAGACGACGCCCTTGCTCGCCCCGGTGGTGCCCGAGGTGTACAGGATCCAGGCGGGGTCGTCGAGGCCGAGGTCGTCGCGGGGCGGGCGGCCCGGATCCGTGCCGGCCAGGTCCTCGAAGTCGAACACGCCGTGCGGCATGCCGCCGTGGCCGACGGCGACCACCTGAGTCCCGGGCCGGGCCGACGCCAGCGGCATGACCAGCGGCAGCAGTTCCACCTCGGTGACGACGACGGTCGCGCCGCTGTCGTCGAGGAAGTGGGCCAACTCCTCCTCGGAGGCACCGGGGTTGAGCATCACGCCGATCGCCGCGGCCCGAAGGACACCGAGACAGGCCTCCACCACCTCCACGCGGTTGCCGAGATGGACGGCGACGCGGTCCCCTCGCCGCACCCCGAGCCGTGCGAGATGGCCGGCCAGCCGCCCCGTGCGCTGCTCCAACGCCCGATAGGTGACGGCTCGACGGGCGTCACGGTAGGCGGTCTTGCCTCCCGACCGGGCCGAGTGCTCCCGCAAGGTGCCGGGCAACGCACGTATCAACTCGGCCTGGAACTCAGGCATCCCCACCCCTTTGATCACACACTGGTCGCGAAGACAGTACGTCAGTCGACCCCATGCAAGACGGACCAGGGGACCGACGACGTCAGGGCCCCGGGTCGGCGAGGAGGTGGCCCAGCGGACCCAGGTCGAGGTTGAGGTCGCTGCGACGCAACCCGTGCTGCGCGCACACCTCGTCCATCCGCTGGTCGAGCAGCATGAGCGCGGTGCCGAGGCGGTCCTCCTGTTCGGCGGTCAGAGTGCCTTCGTCGAACCGGCGTACCGCCTGGCGCTCCATCAGCTGGCGCAGGAGCTCCACGACCGTCAGGACGAGTGCGGCCAGGTCGCTCGCGACCCGTTCCGGATCGAGGTCCAGGGCGTGGGAGCGCGGGGCGGTCACAGCGGCCCGCTGTCCGGCCACGGCGCGGGAACCCGGTCGCCGACCGACGCCAACAGGGCGTGCAGCGAGATCCGCACGAGCGGCACGTCGGCGACGGCCAGGACCAGGTCGCCGCTGATCACCACACCAGTGGCCAGTACCCGGTCCAGCAGGTCGACGAGGGGCACCCCGATCGGCGCGCACGGCTCCGGTCGGTCCCAGGGCACGGGCGTGCGGTCGGACGACGGGTTGATCGGCACGCTCATGCGATCACCTCCCGCGCCGTGTCGGCCCGGTCCTGGTCCGACCGTGCGAAGGAGTACGGGATCCAGGGCCCGGACACGGTGATCTCCACGTGCGGGTGGCGGCCGACGGCGGCAGCGTGGTCCAGGGCGCGAGCGAAGTCGTCTCGATCCGAGTCGTCGACCAGATAGGCCGCGTTCAACAGTTGGGGCGTCGTGCTGCCGGACAGCTGCTCGCTCTGTGGCCGGTGTCTGGTGGCGGCGACCGCGTGCCGCCGCAACCCGGAGTCCACTTCCCTCGCCTCGGCCAGAGCCTGCTCATGGCTCTGGTGCCGGGTGCGGCGCCGGGCGCTGGCCCTGGTCAGATACGCCCGCCCTCCGACCGGGCCGCCCTCGCCCGCGGAGGGCGGGCCGTCCAGTGTCGCGGCGGGTTGGGCGGCGTGCACCTTCACGGCCCATTCCGTGCGATCACGGAGCCGGTCGAGCAGGACACCGAGCGCCGGAGCGCGGGCGGTGACGGCCTCCACCGCGTTGGCATCGCTGCGGTACAGGGTGGCCATGGGCAGCGGCACGACGGGGCCCTGCCGGGCGGCCGCCTGTACGCCGCGGTGATGCGCGCGGGCGCAGCGCTCCAGTTCCTCGGGGCTGTTCAGCCGCTCGGCGAGTGCCGCCTCGGTGAAGGCCGACGCGGGCACGTCCTGGGCGACCAGCCACAGGCTTCCGGCCCGCAGCCCGCGCAGGGGGCCGCCCTCCTCATGGCCCGCCGTCGCGGCCGGCAGATCGGCGGGCAAGGGGGCACCGGTCACGGCGAACACGTAGGTGAGGGTCTGCCCGAGCGGGTCCGGGCCGTCGGGGACGCGGTGCGGTGGCGTTGCGTTCATCGGAGCCCCTCCGTGTCGTCCGCCTCGGCGAGGGTGTCCCGCACGGCGGCCAGCTCCGCGCGCAGGCGTGTGTTCTCCTCCGCCAGCTCCTCACGGGCGGCGCGCGAGGAGAGCGCCGGGTCGGTCTCCCACCAGTCGATGCCCGCCTTCCTGGCGGTGTCGACCGAGGCGATGAACAGACGCAGCCGGATGGTGAGCAGTTCGATGTCGAGCAAGTCGATCTTGATGTCGCCCGCGATCACGATGCCTTTGTCCAGGACGCGTTCGAGCAGGTCCGCGAGGCTGCCTGCGAGCGGGGGGCAGGCCTGGGGATCCGGGTACGCGTCCCAGGCGGCGACGTCGGTCACGAGACACTCCCGGGAAGATCAGCGGCGCCGGAGGGCAGGCCGGCGGCCGTCTGCACCGGCCGGCTCGTCGTCGTACGCGTCGTCGGCATCGTCGTATGCGTCGCCCCGCTCGTCGTATGCGTCTTCGTCATCTCCCGGCCCGTCCTCCCGGTAGCCGTCCTCCTCATAGGTGTCCTCGTCGTAGGCGTCCTGTTCCTCGTGGGCGTCGGCGTAGCCGTCGTCGTCCTCGGACTCGTAGCAGCCCTCGGACTCGTAGCCGCCCTCGGACTCGTAGCCGCCCTCGTACCGCTCGTCCTCCCGGCCGTGTGCACGGCGGTCCGGCGCACCCGCGTCGGCGAGCGCGTCGGCACGGTCTCGCAGCGTGTCGGCGATGTCCGCCAGCCGGCGGTCCGCGGCCGAGACGACCGCGTGCGAGGCGGTCAACAGCTCGCCGCGCAGGTGGTCCGCGAGATCCTGCACCTGCGGCGACTGCAACGCGCCGAGCGCCCGGGGCAGCAGCCGGCCGGGGGCGGCACCCAGGTGCCGCCCCACGAAGTAGGTGCCGAGCGCGACCGCCAGCCCGGCCTTCTTCCTGCGGCCCAGGACGTAACCGCTCACCACGGCCGCCGCCATGGCCGCCCGGTACTCGTTCATGTCCGCCTCCCGCGCGGCCGCGGCGCGTTCCCCGCCACCGCCACCCGGGTGCCGTCCAGGCGCCGGACGGGGCTGTCGAGGAGATCGAGCAGCCGCTCCTCCTCCTTCTCGAACGTCGCCTCGTCGATGGCGCCCTCGTCCAGAGCCCGGTTCAGTGCGGACAGCCGCGCCTGCACCACACGCGGGTCGCACGCCTGACGCCGGGCCTCCTGCAGCAGGTGGTCGGCGACCCACAGGGTGCCGCGCACGGGGGCGAAAGGCAGCAGCAGAAGTCCGGTCACCAGTCCCATCGCGTCACCGCCCGGCCGTGGCGGGACGCGTCTCGACGAAGCTGTAGCACGGCAGGGGCCCGGTCACGCTGAGCGCCAGCCGGCCCCCGAGGTCGCGGGCCTGTCCGGCCAGTGTCCGCCGGAAGAGGTCCTCGTCGTCGGCGCGCAGCAGGAACGACGCGCTCAGCGCCCGTTCGTCGTCGACCGGTCCTTCGACCACGCGCACCGCCAGCGGTGTCAGGCCGGCCAGCACCTCGTCCGCCGCGCGCCGCGCCTCGCGCCGGACGGCCTTGGCCAGTGCCTCGCCCAGGCGGACGTTGGCCTCGTAGTCCGGTCTGCGCCGCGTGCGCTGGGCCAGGACGCGCAGCTTCTCGTCCCGGCGCACGAGATCGGTGAAGCAGTCGGGCACCGGCGTGCCCTTGACGTTCATCTCCACGCAGCCCCGAACCACCTCCAGCTGTGCCGCCAGCCGGGGTCCGTCGGTGCGCAACTGCGAGAGCAGCGTGTCCTGGTCGGGACTGAGGACGGCGAATCTCATGGGCAGCACGGCGCCCTCGGCGAGGAGTTCGCCGAGCACGTTCTGATGGGCCAGCAGGTCCCGGCGGCGCGCACGGATCTGTCCGGGCGCCGGGGAGACCGCCGCACACAGCCCCGATCCGGCCAGCAGCCGCACGGGGGCACCGCCCACTCCGCAGGCGCGCGGGGGGCGGATGCCGGCGGGGGTGATGCCGTAGACGTACAGGGGGCCGAGGGCGGTGGCGGTGTCCGTCACGTTCTTTCCTCTCCGGCGGGGCGGCGTGTGCGGGGACGGGGGCGGTCCTCCTCGCCGCCGCGGCGGCCGGCGGGGCCGCTGCGCTCCGCGGCCGGGCGGCGGCGCGGTTCCGGCTCGCGTCGGCTACGACCGCGCGGGCGCCCTGCGGCCTCCTCCTCCGGCTCTTCGGCTTCCTCGGCGGAGCTCTCCGGGCTGAGGATGTCGCGGACCTTCGAGCCCAGGGAGCGGGCGGTGCGCTTGGCGCCCGCCTTGGCCACGGTTCTCGCCATCGGCCCCCCGAACAGTTCGGGGACGGTCTTGGTGCGTGTGTCGTGCTCCAGGTCGAGACGGTTGCACGCTTCGGCGAAGCGCAGGTAGGTGTCGACGCTGGCGACCACGATCCGGGCATCCACCTTCAGGATCTCGATGCCCACCAGGGAGACGCGCACGAAGACGTCGATCACCATGCCCCGGTCGAGGATGAGTTCGAGGACGTCATACAGGGTTCCGGCACGGGGGACGCATACCACCCCGTCTTCGTAGGTGGTCATGTGCGCTCCTTCCGGGGCCGGCCCGACGAGCCGGTCACTGGTCCTGGGCACCACGCCGGTAGCGGGCGGTCCGGCGGTACTGCAGCAGTTCTCCGTTCGCGTCGAGTTCGACCTGGTAGGTGGCGAGCAGGCTGGTGGTGTCCGGGATGCGGGCCAGCTCCAGGACGTCGATGTCGACGATCCAGCCGTCGTCCTCGCTGCGGCACACCGCGGAGACCCCCTCCAGCCGGTGGGTCACGAGCTGGGCCAGCCCGTCGGCGGCACGCTCGGCCGCATCCTTGGCGCCGCGCACCGCGCGGGGACGCGCGGGTGCACGGGCCGCACCGTGGCTTCGCTCGCGGGCTTCCGTCATGCTGCCCACTCTGACCGCAAGATCCCGTGGGCGCGTGCCCAGCTGGGCCATCCGGGGCTGGGCCCCGGGCACGACAGCGGTGGCTGAAGAAGGCAGAGAAAGGCAGAGAAGGGAGAGAGGGGAGAGGGGGGAGAGGACGGGTACGCCCGCCTCGGGAACGTGCGGGGGCGTGGTCAGAAGAACACCCCGCACCGCAGCAGCACGTTCGCGTACGGGCTGGCCTCGCCGGTGCGCACGATCAGCCGGGCTCGCGCCGACATCTCCTTCAGCCGCTCGTGCGGGACCAGGGTCAGGCCCGGGAAACGGTCCTCCAGGAGGGTGCGGTGCGCGCCCACCAGCTCCCGTGCCGCCGTCGCGCCCTCCACCACCAGCTCCGCCAGCAGACCGTCCAGCACCTCCGCGAACGACGGCACACCGGCGCGGAAAGCGAGGTCCACCACCCGGGGGCCGTCCGGGATCGGCATGCCCGCGTCGCACACCAGCACCTCGTGGCCGTGGCCCAGTTCGGCCAGCGCTCCCGCCAGGTGGCGGTTGAGGATGCCCGCCTTCTTCACAGCGCCTCGACCTCCCCGGCCGTGGGGTACGACTCCTGCGCGCCCCGCCTCGTCACCGCCACGGCACCGACCCGCGCCGCGTACGCCGCCGCGTCCGGCAGTTCCGCGCCCGTACCCAGTTTCCAGGCCAGGGCGGCCGTGAACGCGTCCCCGGCACCGGTGGTGTCCACCGCGTCCACCGCCACCGAGGGCACCCGGGCCGTGCCCGAGCCGTCGCAGACCAGCGCCCCTTCGGCGCCCAGGGTCACGACGACGGAGCGCGGGCCCTCGGCCAGCAGCAGCCGGGCCCAGTCCTCGGGGTCGCCGCCCGTTCGGTCCGCGCCGAGGATCACCCGGGCCTCGTGCTCGTTGACGATCAGCGGATCGCAGGCCGTCAGGATCTCGGGCGGCAACGGGCGCGGCGGGGACGGGTTCAGCACGAACCGGGAGCCCGGCGCCAGGTTCCGCACCACTTCCGCCACCGTCTCCAGCGGGATCTCCAGCTGCGTCGACACCACCCGGGAGGCGTGCAGGAGGGCGGCCGAGTCCCGTACGTCTCCTGGAGCGAGCCGGCCGTTCGCGCCCGGCGACACCACGATGCTGTTGTCCCCGGAGGGGTCCACGGTGATCAGCGCGACGCCGGTCGGTGCCCCGCCTTCCAGGACGCCGGCCGTCTCGACGCCCGCCGCACGCAGGGACTCCAGCAGCAGCCCGCCGTGGCCGTCCTCGCCGACCCGCGCCAGCAGGGCCGTACGGGCCCCGAGCCGGGCGGCGGCGACGGCCTGGTTGGCGCCCTTGCCGCCCGGGTGCACGGCCAGGTCGCCGCCGAGCACCGTCTCACCGGCGGCCGGCCGCCGCTCGACATCGATCACCAGGTCGGCGTTGGCCGACCCCACGACCAACAGGTCGTAGTCGTACATCAGTTGACTCCCCGCACGTTCGTCCCCGTCATGATCCACGGTGAACGGCCCGGTCCGGCCCCGCGCCGGGAGCCGGGCCGGGCCGGGCCGTCCACCTGTACCGTCCCGGTCAGCCGCTGAAGCCGGCCACGTTGTCCTTCGTGACCACCTTCACCGGCACCTTCACCGCCTGCTCCACCTTCTTGCCCTGGACCGCCCTGAGCGCGTTGTCCACGGCGATCCGGCCGAGCTGGGTCGGCTGCTGGGCGACCGACGCGTACAGCGTGCCGTCCTTGACCGCCTTCAGTCCGTCCGGGGTGCCGTCGAAGCCGACGACCTGCACCGACCTGCCGGCCTTGGAGCCGAGCGCCTTGACCGCGCCGAGCGCCATCTCGTCGTTCGCGGCGATCACGCCCTGCACGTCCGGGTGGGCCTGGAGCAGGTTGGACATCACGTCGAGGCCCTTGGTGCGGTCGAAGTCGGCGGGCTGCTGGGCCACCACCTGGATACCCGGGTAGGCCTTCAGACCCTGTGCGAAGCCGGCCGCCCGCTCCCGCGCCGCCGAGGTGCCCGCCTGGCCCTGCAGGATGACGATCTTGCCCCGGCCGCCCAGCTTCTCGGCGATGGTCTTCGCCGCCTGCTCACCGCCGGCCACGTTGTCGGAGGCCACCAGCGCGTCCACGGACGCCTTGTTGACGCCCCGGTCGACCGCGATGACCGGGATGCTCGCCTTGTCCGCGGCCTTCACCGAGTTGCCGGCGGCGTCCGAGTCCACCGGGTTGACGATGATCGCGCCCAGCCCGGAACTGGTGAAGTTCTGCAGCTGGTTCGCCTGCTGGGAGGCGTCGTTCTGGGCGTCGGTGACGGTCAGGTCCACACCCAGCTTCTTCGCCTCGGCCTGCGCGCCGGAGCGGATCTGCACGAAGAACGGGTTGTTCAGCGTGGACAGGGACAGGCCCATCTTCGGCGTCGTCGACGACGAGGAGCCGTGCAGGAAGGAGGTCGCGCCGACGATCGCCACCGTGACCACGGCCGCGAGCGCGTACGTCGCCGCCTGCCGGCCCTTGTTGCCCCCGCCGCCGCTGGTCACCGGGGTCGCCCCGGCCTTGCGGCGCACGGTGTCCAGCAGCACCGCCAGCGCGATGACGACACCGATGACGACCTGCTGCCAGAACGCGGAGACGTTCAGCAGGTTGAGGCCGTTGCGCAGCACCGCGAGGATCAGCGCGCCGATCAGCGTGCCCGAGGCCTTGCCGGTGCCGCCCGCGAGCGAGGCACCGCCGATGACGACCGCGGCGATGGCGTCCAGTTCGTAGCCGTCGGCCGCCTGCGGCTGCGCCGAGGACAGCCGGGAGGCCAGCACGACGCCCGCCACCGCGGCGAACACACCGGACAGGGCGTAGATCGCGAGCTTCTGCTTCTTCACCCGCAGACCCGACAGCCGGGCCGCCTCCTCGTTGCCGCCGATCGCGTACATCGAGCGGCCGATGTAGGTCCGGCCGAGCACCAGCGCCGCGATCAGACCCATGACCACCATGACGAGCACCGGCACGGGCAGCCAGTCGCCGAGGGTGTCACCGAGGTGCGAGACCGAGTCCGGGAACGGGATCGGCACACCGCCGGAGATCACCAGGGACAGACCGCGCGCCACGGACAGCATGGCGAGGGTCGCGATGAACGGCGGCAGTTTGCCGTAGGCGATGAGGAAACCGTTCACCAGGCCGGCCGCGATGCCGGTGGCGACGGCCAGCACGAGCGCCAGGAACACCGGTACGCCATGACTGGTGGCGCTCCAGGCCAGCACGGTCGCCGACAGCGCGGCCACCGAACCCACCGACAGGTCGATGCCCGCAGAGACGATCACGAACGTGACGCCGAAGACGAGGATCGCCGTCACGGCGGCCTGGACACCGATGTTGAGCAGGTTGTCCGTCGTCAGGAAGTCGCCGGACAGCGCCGAAAGGGCGATGAGCAGGACGATCAGCGCGGTCAGCGCGCCGTTGTCGAGCAGCAGCCGGCGCAGGCCGCCCCGGGCGCCACTCGCGCCCGTCGTGCTCTTGAGCGTGTCAGTGGCCACGGGGGGCCTCCTTCGCGGTGTTGTCGGTGGTCGGGGTGGAGACGGCGAGCGCCATGACGGCGTCCTGGGTGGCCTCGTCGGCGGTGAGTTCCCCGGCGATCCGGCCCTGGGCCATCACCAGGACCCGGTCGCTCATGCCGAGCACCTCCGGCAGATCGCTGGAGATCATCAGCACGGCGGCCCCGGCGGCCGTCAGTTCGTTGATCAGCTGGTAGATCTCGACCTTGGCGCCGACGTCGATCCCGCGCGTCGGCTCGTCGAGGATCAGCACCTTGGTGTCGGCCAGCAGCCACTTGCCGATGACGACCTTCTGCTGGTTGCCGCCGGACAGGGTCCGCACCTGCTGCCCGAGCCCGGCCATCCGCACGCCCAGCTGCCCCGCGATCCGCTCGGCCGCGGTGTGCTGCGCCTTGCGGTCGACCAGCCCGGCCCGGGTCGCCGACCGCATGGTCACCAGCCCCAGGTTCTCCTCGACGGAGGCGTCCAGCACCAGCCCCTGGCCCTTGCGGTCCTCCGGTACCAGCCCGATGCCGGCGGCCATCGCCGCGTTCACGTCGTGCCGGCGCAGGCCGCTGCCGGAGACCCTCACGGTCCCGCCGTCGTACGGGTCCGCGCCGAACACGGCCCGCACCACCTCGGTACGGCCCGCGCCGACCAGCCCCGCGATGCCGACGACCTCACCGGCGTGCACCTGGAAGCTCACGTCGTGGAAGACGCCGTCGCGGGTGAGGCCCTCGACGCTGAGCAGTGCGGGGCCCTGCTCGGCCCGCTGCCTCGGGTACTGCTGCTCGATGGAACGGCCCACCATCAGCCGGACCAGCTCGTCCTCGGGGGTCGCGGCCGGGACCTGCCCGACGCTCCGGCCGTCCCGGATCACGGTGACCCGGTCGCCCAGGGCGGCGATCTCGTCCAGGTGGTGCGTGATGAACACGATCCCGACGCCGTCCTCGCGCAGCCGGCGCACGATCGCGAACAGCTTCTCGACCTCCTCCGAGGTGAGCACGGCGGTCGGCTCGTCCATGATGAGCACCCGCGCGTCCAGGCTGAGCGCCTTGGCGATCTCCACCATCTGCAGCCGCGCGATGCCGAGTTCACGCACTCGTGCGCGGGGCGAGACATGGACGCCGACCCGCTTCAGCAGGACCTCGGCGTCGGCCTCCATCCGCTTGCGGTCGATCATCCCGAACCGGCGCGGCTGCCGGCCCAGGAAGATGTTCTCGGCCACCGTCAGATCGGGGACCAGGTTGAACTCCTGGTAGATGGTGGCGATCCCGAGCCGTTCTGCGTCCTGCGCACCGTGGATGCGCACTTCCGCGCCGTCGGCCAGGATCCGCCCGGCGTCGGGGGTGTAGGCGCCGGAGAGCATCTTGATCAGCGTGCTCTTGCCGGCGCCGTTCTCACCGAGCAGCACGTGCACCTCGCCCCGGCGCAGGTCGAAGTCGACAGCGTCGAGCGCGACCACGCCGGGAAAGGTCTTGCGGATGCCCTCGATGCGCAGCAACTCGTCCGGGTTGCTCACGACGTGCTCCTTTGCACTGGGGAGGGGGACTGCGTGGGGGATGCGGGAGCCTGTACGGGCTCCGGGGCCCGCTCGCCGCACGAGCGGCGCACGACGAGGCGGGCGCCGAGCGTGACGGAGGTGGGGGTCCGCCCCTCGATCCGGTCGACCAGGGCCCGTACGGCGGCCCGGCCCAGCTCGCCCGTGGGCTGGGCGATCGCGGTGACGGGCGGATCGGTGTGCACGAACCAGGGGATGTCGTCGAACGCGGCAAGCGCCAGGTCGTCCGGGACGCGCAGCCCCCGCGCCCGTACGGCGTCCAGCGCGCCGAGCGCCATCAGGTTGTCGGCCGCGAACACGACCTCCGGCGGTTCGGGCAGGTCCAGGAACCCCTCGGTGACCCGGCGCCCGCTCGCGGCCTGGAAGTCGCCCTGGCCGATGTAGGCGTCCGGGAGCGGAATGCCGTGCTCGGCGAGGGCGGCCCGGAAGGCCTCGACGCGCTCGCTGCCGGTGGTGGTGGCCGCGGGCCCGGCGATGATCGCCAGCCGGCGGTGCCCCAGTCCGCACAGATGCGCCACCAGGTCCCGCACCGCGGCGCTGCCGTCGGACCGCACAACGGGCACGTCGACGCCGGGGATCCACCGGTCCACGAACACCATCGGGGTGCCCGCCCGCACGGCGTCGAGCATCAGCGGGGAGCCGCCGTCGGTCGGGGAGACGAGGAGTCCGTCGATGCGGCGGTCCAGCAGGTTCCGGACATGGTGGTCCTGGAGGTCGGGCCGCTCGTCGGCGTTGCCGATGACCACGCTGTACCCGAGCGCGCGGGCCTCTTCCTCCACTGCCCGGGCCAACTCGGTGAAGTACGGGTTCAGCACGTCGCTGATGACCAGGCCGAGGGTGTGGGTCTGGTCGGTGCGCAACGAGCGGGCGACGGCGTTGGGCCGGTAGTCGAGCGCCTCGACGGCGGCCAGCACGCGGGCGCGGGCGTCGGCACTGACCGAGGGATGCGCGTTCAGCACTCGCGACACCGTGGCGACGGACACGCCCGCCGCAGCGGCGACGTCCTTGATGCTCGCCATCGCCGGCTCACCTCCTTGTGAGAGTCATGGAATCGATTACATCCATGGCGTAGGAAGGATTGGAAGCGATTACATGAGGTGGGGCAAGGGGGTGCGGATGGCCGAAACCGAATCGTGACCGGGGCGGGGGTGGGGGGCCGATCTGGCGGAGGGGGCCTAGACCGGAGGAGGGGGCCCGGCCCGGAAGAGGGGCCCGGCCCGGAGGAGGCGGCCCGGCCCGGAAGAGGGGCCCGGGCGGGAGGAGGGGCCCGGGCGGGAGGAGGGGGCGGGGCCCGGGGGGCGAGGTGAGCCGGCAGTGGGTGCCTGTGGGGTGGCGGGCGGCTTGGCGGCCTCGGTTCTTCGAGCCGCGTGTGGCCCTGGGCGTCGGTTGAGCTGGGCAGCAAGACGGCGATCCCTCGCCGACAGCTGCCCCTGCGGACGCCTTGCCCAGACAAGGTTCGGCTCTACCCGATCGGGGGGTAGGTCGGAAGATCGATGTGCCGCATTCGCCGCTTAGGATCCGTGCCCGTGGCAGAGGTCCCCGATGAGTTGATCAAGCTCGAACGATCCGCCGAGGAAGAACGTGCGAAGCTCGCCGGCCTCACCGGTGACGAGTTCGACGCCCAGTTGCGCCGCTGGCGCGCGGCGTCCGAGGCCGCCCAGGCAGCCATCATCGCGCACGCGGAAGCCACAAAGGCCGACCGGTACGAGGTGGAGCAGGCCGTGAAGAGGGCCGTACGGCATTCCCAGGAGGACCCGGCGGTCGAGTAGCCGACAGGCTGCCGGCATGCCGGGCGTGCTCGTCGTAACGGTGGCACGGGCGCCCGGCACGCTGCCGTACCCGTCGGCCCGGCGGCGCCGCTTGGGTGCTGGACCGGTGTGCCGTCGGAGACGAGAAGTGGGTGCGCCTCCGTCTCGCCCCGCTGTAACTGAGCTTGAAAGCGTGATGCCGTTGCAGGGAGGCGGACCGGTCGGTCCGGGGCCGCCTCCCTGCGTGTTGCGCTGCGGCCGGTCGTTGTCGGCTTGGCCTAGGCGTCGAGGGACTCCGCGGCCTCACGGATCACGTCGAGGACGAAGTCAGGGTGCGAGAGCATGGGAACGTGGCTGCTGTCCACGGGACGGACATTGGCGCCCATGCGCTCGGCGGCGGACCGCTCCAGGTCGGGGTGCACGGTACGGTCGTCGTTGGCGACGATGAACCAGCTTGGCTTCGTCCGCCAGGCGGTGCCGGGAACCTGCTGGTCGAACAGGTCCGCCACGGGCACAGCGCCCGTCGCCAGGACGAGTTTCTGCTCCGCTTCCGGGAGGTCGCCGCAGAAGTGCGGGACGCCCGAGGGCTTGAGCCAGACGCGTCCGTCAGCAACGTCCACGTGGTCGAAGATGGGCGTGCGGGGGAATTGGTCCAGCTGTTCCTGCGACGTCTCGTCCTCGTCCGGGGCGAGCGCGGCGATGTACACCAGAGCGCCGACGCGGTCGTGGGTGCCCGCTTTGGTGATCAGGGTCCCACCGTAGGAGTGACCGACCAGCACGATCGGGCCGGGGACGTGGTTGAGCGTGAAGTTGACGCACGCGACGTCGCTTTCGAGCGAGTCGAGGCCGTGCTGTGAGGCGAAGACCTCGTGCCCTTCGGCCTGGAGCGTGGGGATGAGCTTGTTGAAGCACGACCCATCCGCCCAGAGTCCGTGGGCGAAGACGATGCTGGGCTTGCCCGCCATGGCATTTCCTCCTACAGGGAGATTAAATATGCAATATCGCACCATATTGCACGTTTAGTGCCTCTTTCTGCATGATGGCCAAGCGTGTCACCCCATCCCGATCGTTGGGCCTACGAGGTTGAACGTGTTGTCGTGGTGGTCGCCCCGATACTGGATGTGGCGCAGGCCGCGTCGAATGCGCTGGATGAGGTGTTCTGGCGTGCTGAAAGCGACGTTGGAGAGCCGGCCCCTGCGACCCGCAGAGACCTGACGCCGACGCGTAGGTCCTTGGCGATCACCGCACTCGCCTCACCCCGGGCGAACCGCTCGGCCGCCTGAAGCCGCAACTCCTCGCGAAACCGCTGCCGTTCGGCGGTAAGCCCGCCTCCCTGTGGATACCGCCCCCCCCGTGAGACCGCACGGACGACAAGCCGTCGGCACCTACGACTCCACGCGTTCAACCTCAGTAGTGCACTGCACCGAGGAGTCACCCTCAGCCAGGCTGGAAGAACGCAAGCATTTTCCGGCTGGCGTCCGGCCTCGACAGGATTTCCTGGATGCGTGCGGATTGCCGGCCGGCGGCGCTGGTGCGTTCGAACATCTCGCGTTCGTAGTCTTCGACTGCGGCAGGGACGTCGTCCGGGTGCGCGGCCAGCGCGAGGCCGAGCAGGGCGCCGTCGAGCAGTGCCATGTTGGCGCCCTGCCCCACCGGCGGCATCAGGTGCGCCGCATCACCGAGCAGCGTGACGCCGGGCCTCGAAGGCCAGGTCAGTCCGACCGGGAGGGTGGTGATCGACCGTGGTACGACCGTGTCGTCGCAGGCGGCGATCAGTGCGGTGAACCGTGAGTCCCAGCCGGTGAACAGGTCGATCAGCCGCACTCGCGCGGCGGCCGGGTCGCCGAACGGGATCCCACTGGTCTCGAACCAATCCTCGGCGGTGTTGTAGAAGCTGAGGTAGATACGGACGCGGCCGTCGCCGTTGCGCTGCGCCGACAGGGATTGACCGTTACCGAGCACCCAGTAGTTGCCGCGCCCGACCATCGCCGCGAGGTCGGGGTGGGTGCGGTCGATGCCGGGAATGCCGAGTTCGACGACGCATTGTCCGGTGTGCGCCGGTCGGGCGTCGGTAAGCAGTGGGCGGACCCGGGAGTCCGCGCCGTCAGCGCCGACCAGCAGGTCGTACGTCGCACTGCTGCCGTCGGCGAAGTACAGCAGGCCGTTGTCGGCGGTTACGAACGCCCGCCCCCAGCGCACCGCGTGTTCGGGGAGAGAGTCCAGCAGCAGATCGCGCAGATCGGCTCGGTCGACCTCGGGTCGATCGAGCGGAGCATCGTCGGGCGTGTCCTCCTGCAGCAGCAGGGTGCCGTCAGGTTCGAGGAGACGCAGATCCTGGCCTGCGCTACGGGCAATCTCGTGGAACTGATCGATCAGGCCTGCTTCGCGCATCGCCTGCTGCCCGGTCCCGGAGTGCAGATCGAGCATGCCGCCCTGACTGCGCGCGCCGCGCGAGGATTCACGTTCGTACACAACGGCATCGATGCCGTTGACGTGCAGCACTCGGGCGAGCATCAGCCCGCCCAGTCCGCCTCCGACGATGGCGATGGTCATGACTGCCCCCGATTCGCTGTATCAGTTAATACACTGTATCGCCCAAGCGATGTATCGTCGGCGGCATGTTGGTGTGGGAGAGGCCGGAGCCGCCAGATCGACCGGTGCCGGCCCCCTTGAGCCGGGAGCGGATCGTACGAGCAGCGATCCGACTGGCCGACGAGGACGGCCTGGAGGCGGTATCGCTGCGCAAGGTCGCCGCCGCGCTGGGTGCAGGGCCGATGCGGCTGTACGGCTACATCGCCACCAAGGAGGAGTTGCTGGACCTGATGGTCGATGCGGTGCACGCCGAGATCCGGCCGACCGGGGATAGCTGGCGAGAGGTGCTGCGCTCCCTTGCCGAAACCACCCGGCAGGCCGTTCACCAGCACGAGTGGCTCGCCGACCTGATCGGTGGGCGACCCCGGCTCGGGCCGCACGCGCTGGCCAGGGGCGAGGCCGTGTTGGCCGCGATGGGAGGCATCGACTTGGACACCGTCGTGCCGGCGGTCGCCGCGGTCGATGCGTACGTGATCGGCGCAGTGCGCCGGGAGATCACCGAGCGGCGCGCCGAGCGGGCCACCGGGATGGACAAGGAGCAGTGGCAGGCCGCCTTCGGCCCCTACCTGGAGCGGACCTTCGCCACCGGCCGCTTCCCCGCGCTGGCCTCCGTCGTACGCGATGGCCCCCACGTGGACGCCGACCAGACCTTCCGGTCCGGGCTCGACTTCCTCCTCGACGGCATCGCAGCCCGCATTTCAAACTGACGCGCGGCCCCCTCTGTCTCTCGCTCAGCCCGGTCCGCAGCGTTCGAGTGCAGCACGACCCTGATCGAGCCCCTCCACCTCCACTCTCCAGTGCTCCGGTGTCATCCGGATCGGCCGTGAGGCGTCACGGTGGCTGCTCGCCCGCCGCGGCGTCACCTTCCAGCGGACCACCCTGACGGGCAGGGAGACATCACGGACGAGCGGCTACCAGCAGATCGACGACGTAGACCTCTTCCACGACCTCAGTAGGGAAAGCCTTCCTCAGGCGCCTGCGCTCCTCGGCAAGAAAGCCACGGTTCGCGGCCTGGCCCAGGACAAGGAACGCCGAGCGACTGCTGATATTGGCGAGGTGTGTGTCGAGGGAGACCTCGCGCTGCCAGCGGATCTGTCGGCGCGTGACCCGCAATCCGCTCAGCCCCGCGAGCCGAATGGCCTCGTCATCATCGGGACGCACCGCCGAACGCGCGGGAACTCCACAGTGGTCCGCGATGCGCTCGTGCTGGGCACGGATCCACGGCACGTCGAAGGCGGTGGTGTTCCACCAGACTGCCAGCGCGCCACCCGCGTACAGCACACGCAGCGCCTCAGGGACCGAGCGGCTGGTATCGGTCCACTGCCATGACTGCGCGTACGTGATGAGGTCGCGCGAGGAATCGGCAAGCGGGAGGGCGTTGCCGTCACCCCGGACGACTGGCACATCCGGGAGCGCCCGACGAAACTCGGCGGCCATCGCGTCACCGGGCTCGACGGCAATTACGTCAGCACCTCGCTCATGCAGGAGCCTGGTCGCAATTCCAGTGCCCGCACCGATGTCCGCGACGCGTACACCCACCAGCGAACGGCTCATGAACTCCTCAACGGCGTCGAAAAGCGCGGGCGGATACGACGGGCGGCTCGCCTCGTACTGGACGGCCGCCGAGTTGAATGAATGGGCACGTGAGCCGGCAGTCATCTCCTCATCATGGTTCAAAGGCCGGGCATTGAGCACCGAGTGCTCATGCCGGTGAGCGTTTCCGGTCACAGCACTTGCGCGCCCACCCCTACCAGGCCCTGGTCACCCTCGCCCGCCTACCACGTGGCGCGCGTACTCCTCGATCATGTGGGTGAGGACGTAACGCAGCGAGATCGTCATGGCAAGGCCGCGTTCTCGCAGGCCACCCCCGTCCGCAGCGTGGACCCCGATGTCCCCTTGCCTCGCCGCCACTGACTGGACGACGTCCTCCTTCGCCGGCAAGAGACGACGTCGTCCGCTTCAATCGTTCGGACCCGGCGGGTCGGTGGCCCTGGCACGGGTGGCCGCTGCCGTCTCCAACAGGGTCCAGCCGTCGATCTCAAGCATCCGTCGCTCCGTCGGCTTCCACCCGCGGGCCGACACCGCGTCGAGCAGGGCCCGGACGGCACCGGGTTCATGCAGGTTCAAGCAGGCGCCCCGGACGAAACCCACATCTCCAGAGCCCAGTGGAGCCCCGCCCGGGACATACCGGCCCGGTCCCTCGGTGAAGACGATGCGCAGTGGGCCGCCGGTGCCGGAAGGCTGCGGGTACAGAGTGAGGGTTTCATGACAGGACCGGCCGTTGTCCGCCATGCTGTGGCTGTGGCGGAGCGTCCACAGATACGTGCGCCCGTCCGCGACGAGCCGACGGGGTCTCTTCGGATGCCGGGGCACGGAGCCGAGGATACGGGCATCGTGCGGCTGATGCTCGCCGAGCAGACCGACCTCGGCGAACCGATCCGGCCGACGCTCTGATTAAGTGACGCGGTGTCGGAGGCTTTCTCGTGCCAAAGACCGGAGCCGGTGTCCATCGAGCGGCGCCTGGAGCGCAGGGGGAGCGATCGCGTCATGGGTGTCTTCGTCAGTATCAGGGGTTGGCTGGAGTGCGATGATCAGCAGCTCGCCCAGGTCAAGGAGATCGTTGAGGCGGACGATCCCGATCGGACCTACAGCGGGGGCTGGGCCTTTCCCCCGAGGCAGTACAACTTCGTCAACTGGGTCTTCTTCGGGGCCCAGATGCGCGCTCAGTCCGTCGACTGGTTTCTGGAGGTCCTCCGGCGCGTGGCACGCATTCCGGCATCCGATGCGGACAATGACCTGATCACCGGTCTGCTCCTCGTGAGCCACGAGGTCGACGGCATGAGCGAGTGGCAGGTCCGCGACGGCATCGTGGTGATCCGGGCCGCGAGCGGGGCGTATCAGTACCTCGACGAGTAGAGCGTCCGGTCCGTCCGCTGCTGCGAAGTCTTCGACTTCAGGCTCCGGACGTTCCACGTTCTCCGCAACACGACTATGGAGTCGTGGAGTTGTCACGTGACGCCACCCGTCTCCGCCCGGTTGCCCACGTCGGCCTTCACGAGATCACCGCATCTCACACCATGGGGATCAGGAAGATCTCCTCGTCCGGGCCGGGCCGCATCGACTCCACCTTGCGGAAGCCGGTGGGCCACGTCGCCATGCCCCAGTCCTCCAGCACGTAGACCCACTCCCCGCACGTGCCGTACATGGCACGGTTCACTTCCGGCGTCTGCTCATCTCGCCGAGCATCCCCGGCAGAGCAGCGGATCCGTCTGTGGTGCTGTGTGCGCCTATCCAGGCGATCCCGTGAGACATGCTCGTCACACTACTGACCGGCGTCGTCTGGGCAGGTGTTCGGCCGCCGCCGGGGCGGACGCCTCCAGCGCTCCGCGGGACTCGTTCTGGGACGATCGGTTACACGGATCAGCCGGCGGTGAGCTGGAAGTAGGCCGTGTCCCGGTATCCGGCGTCGGGCGGGGCCACCTCCACGGTGAACGGGATGCCGGCCCGGGTCGGCTTGATGCGGACGGGTACGGTGCGTTTGCCGCCCGCACCGAGCGGGGGCAGGAGCGCGGAGGCGGACGTCTGCCCGTCCAGCAGGGTCAGGTCGAAGTCGCTGACGTAGTCGTCGAGGGACCTGCCGGGGCGGACGACGAGCGGGGCAGGGCCAAGGTCCGAGACGCTGTCGTCGAAGGATTGCCCGCCTGGTCGCAGCTGGTGGTCGGTGCCGTTGTCATAGATCACGGAGAACTCGTAGGTGCCGTCGGCCTCGGCTCGGGGCGCGCTGACGGTGACCTTCAGGCCGTCCTCGTACTGGGCCGTCTCGCCGGCGCCGAGGGGTTCGGCCGCGCTTCCCGAAGAACCGGCCTGTTCGAGCTGCCCGTACCCGTCCAGTCCCTTCTCGACGTTCATCAGCTCGACGGCTCCGAACACCATCAGGCCGGCGAGGACGAGCGCTGCGATCGCGCAACCGCTGAACCAGCGGGGATCGCCCGCGGTCGCGGTGTGGGAGGAAGGGGTCTCTGAGTCCATGCCGAGCACGATAGGAAGCGGGCGGCAGGGGATCATGAGTCGCCGTACTCAGCGGACTGCTGAGTAGCTCTGAGCGCAGCTTGTTCCGGTGAGAGGGACGCTGTCCCAGGCATCCAAGGCACCGTGCTCCCGCCGCCCAACTGCCGGTCGGCAGCGGCAGCGGCGATCGTCGACAGGTGGTGTGGGGACGACCGCCGAAGCGCCGGCGGCAGCCGGCAGCTCGCCAGACCCGGCCGCCGGCTTCACTGCGCATGACGCCATCGCCCTCGCCCCGGCTCAGCGGCCCGTCAGGGAAGCCGATGTCGTGGTCCGAGCCTCAGGGTTGCCCGGCACCGTGCCGCGCTGCCGGGCGCGGCGCATCCCACGCCTCGGGCCATCGGCCCGATCCTCCGGCCCGACGGATGAAGGCGGCGGCCTGAAGAAGGAGGCGGCTGGTCCATCTGCGGAAGGATCAGGCCATGCCGTGATCGTCGTAAAGTCGCATTCGCGATGCGGGAATTGACTCGACCTGTCGTCGGCCGCCGGTTCGGGCCGATACGGCTGGCGTTGGTGGCCTCCGGCCTCGGCTACCTGCTCCTGCTCTGCCGGCCGGCCGAGTTCGGCGCCGTCGACTGGTACGTCGGCCTCGGCGTCCTTGCGCTGGCCGCGGTCGGCGGTACTCGCCTGCTCGCGACGGTGCTCGCGCAGGCAGCGATGCTGGCCGGAGCCCCTACAGCGCGGACGTACCGCCCCGCGTGGTCGACCGGGCTTCCTCGGGCTGGCACAGCAACGGAGGACGGCCTGCACCCGGGGCCCGCTTCACCGAACGTGAGCGGGAAGTCCTGCGGCTCGTGGCCGCCGGCCTGTCCAACACGGACATCGCCGACCTGATGCACATCGGGGTGACCACCGTGAAGACGCACATCTCCAACCTGATGACCCAGACGGACAGCCCGAACCGGGTACGCCTGGCGGTTCTCGCCCTCCGCGAGGGACTGGCGGAGGGATGAACGGCGGGCATCGCCCGTTCACGAGGTACGAGACTCGCTCGCCCTGCCGGCGTTGTCGTCGGCGCCGGCCCGGAAGGCCTGGTCAGTAGGCGGAGTTGACGTTGTCGATGGAGCCGTAGCGGTGTGCGGCGTAGTTGGCGGCGGCGGTGATGTTGGCCACCGGGTCGGTGACGCTGT
>NZ_JBFBBK010000048.1:49755-63321 GCF_040682635.1 Streptomyces sp. NPDC051133 | reverse complement strand
AAGTACGGCAAGGCCACTCCGGAGGCCCTGGTCGAGTCCGCGCTGTGGGAGGCGTCCCTCTTCGAGGAGCACGACTTCCGGGACATCAAGATCTCCGTCAAGCACAACGACCCGGTCGTCATGATCGAGGCCTACCGCCGGCTCGCGGAGAGTTGCGACTACCCGCTCCACCTCGGCGTGACCGAGGCGGGCCCGGCGTTCCAGGGCACGATCAAGTCGGCCGTCGCCTTCGGCGCGCTGCTCAGCCAGGGCATCGGCGACACCATCCGGGTGTCGCTGAGCGCGCCGCCGGCGGAGGAGGTCAAGGTCGGCCTCCAGATCCTGCAGTCGCTCGGCCTGCGCCAGCGCGGCCTGGAGATCGTCTCCTGCCCGTCCTGCGGCCGCGCCCAGGTCGACGTCTACAAGCTCGCCGAAGAGGTCACCGCCGGCCTGACCGGCATGGACGTCCCGCTCCGCGTCGCCGTCATGGGCTGCGTGGTGAACGGCCCGGGCGAGGCCCGCGAGGCCGACCTCGGCGTCGCCTCCGGTAACGGCAAGGGCCAGATCTTCGTCAAGGGCGAGGTCATCAAGACCGTCCCCGAGTCCAAGATCGTGGAGACCCTCATCGAGGAGGCCATGAAGCTGGCCGAGCAGATGCAGGACGAGGGCGTGGAGTCGGGCGAGCCGTCCGTCTCGGTCGCGGGCTGACACCCGCACGCACCCGCTCGTCGTGAGTCCCGTCACCCCCGGTGGCGGGACTCCGCCGTACCCGGGCCCGGGGGAAATGGATCTCCTTTCGCACAGCGGAGCAGGTCATCATCCTGCGAGGTACAGTTCCGGGACCAGCAGAACCCCCAGGGTGAGGCGCCATACGTGTTGACCCAGACCACCTCCCGGGTGCTCGAACCGAGCGACCTCGACGCCGCGCTCGCAGTCCTCGACCGCGAGCCGGTGGCCAACGCCTTCGTCTCCGCCCGGGTCCAGGTCGCGGGCCTCGACCCCTGGCGCCTCGGCGGCGAGATGTGGGGCTGGTACGAGGACGGCATGCTGACGTCCCTGTGCTACGCCGGCGCCAACCTCGTCCCCATCTGCGCCACCCCGCGCGCCGTTCGCGCCTTCGCCGACCGCGCCCGCCGGGCCGGCCGCCGCTGCTCCTCCATCGTCGGCCCCGCCGAGTCCGCCGGCGCTCTGTGGCGCCTGCTGGAGCCCCACTGGGGCCCGGCCCGCGAGGTCCGCAGGCACCAGCCGCTGATGGTCACCGACCGCATGCCCGCCGACATCGCCCCGGACCCCTACGTCCGGCGCGTCCGCAAGGACGAGATGGAGACGATCATGCCGGCGTGCGTCGCGATGTTCACCGAGGAGGTGGGCATCTCGCCGCTGGCGGGCGACGGCGGCCTGCTGTACCAGGCCCGGGTGGCCGAACTCGTCGGCGCCGGGCGCTCGTTCGCCCGCATCGACGATCACGGCCGGGTCGTGTTCAAGGCCGAGATCGGCGCGGCGACCCGTCACGCGTGCCAGATCCAGGGCGTCTGGGTGGCGCCCGAGTACCGGGGGACGGGCATCGCGGCGCCCGGCATGGCGGCGGTGCTGCGCTACGCCCTCGCGGACGTGGCCCCCGTGGTGAGCCTGTACGTGAACGACTTCAACACCGCGGCGCGGCGGACGTACCGGCGCGTCGGCTTCCAGGAGGTCGGCGCTTTCATGAGCGTGCTGTTCTAGCGCGCGTCCCGGGCGGTGCGGAAGCGACCTCCGCGCGCCCGCCCGGCCGTGCGCGGCCCCCTGTACGCTCCGGGCATGGACCTCGTGATCGGCACACTGGACCTCGCAGCCCACGTGGACGAGGCCTTGGCCGTCCAGGCCGTGGCCTTCGGGCTGGGTCCGGACGAAGTCGCCGTACGCCGCCAGATCGTGCAGCGCCACATGCAGTACCGGGGCGCGCGGGCCCTCGGTGCGACCGTCGGCGGTCACCTCGTCGGCTTCGTGTACGGCATGCCGAACGCGCGCACCCACTGGTGGTCCACGGTCGTGGAGCCGTACCTCCGCGCGGGCGGCAACGACTTCTGGCTGGACGACTCCTTCGTGATCACGGAGCTGCACGTCCACCCCGATCACCAGAACCGTGGCATCGGCCGGCGTCTGATCACCAGGATCACCGACACCGCGGCCGAGCCCCGCTCGATCCTGTCGGCGATCGACACCGACAGCCCGGCCCGCGGCCTCTATCACTCCCTCGGCTATGTGGACCTCGCCCGTCAGGTGCACTTCCCGAGCGCGCCCCGGCCGTACGCGGTGATGGGCGCCCCGTTGCCGCTCCGCGGGCGTTAACCGATTTCCACCGGCCCAGCCAGCCCGGCTAACCTCCTTGCCATCACTGATTTCCCGGCAGGAGTACGAGAACCATGGCCAACGCACCGGTCCAGCGCATGTCCCAGTTGATGGCGAAGACGCTGCGCGACGACCCGGCGGACGCCGAGGTCCTCAGCCACAAGCTCCTCGTCCGCGCCGGCTACGTCCGCCGCACGGCCGCCGGCATCTGGAGCTGGCTGCCCCTCGGCAAGAAGGTCCTCTCCAACGTGGAGCGGATCGTCCGCGAGGAGATGGATGCCATCGGCGCCCAGGAGGTCACGCTCCCCGCCCTGCTGCCGCGCGAGCCCTACGAGGCGACCGGCCGCTGGGACGAGTACGGCCAGGAGCTGTTCCGGCTCAAGGACCGCAAGGGCGGCGACTACCTCCTCGGTCCGACCCACGAGGAGATCTTCACCCTCCTGGTCAAGGACCAGTGCACGTCCTACAAGGACCTGCCGGTGATCCTGTACCAGATCCAGACCAAGTTCCGGGACGAGGCCCGCCCCCGCGCCGGCATCCTGCGCGGCCGTGAGTTCCTGATGAAGGACTCGTACTCCTTCGACACCGAGGACGAGGGGCTGGCCCAGTCCTACGCCCTGCACCGCGCGGCCTACCAGCGGGTCTTCGAGCGCCTCGGCCTGGACTACCGCATCTGCGCGGCCACCGCCGGTGCCATGGGCGGTTCGAAGTCCGAGGAGTTCCTGGCCCCGGCCGAGGCCGGCGAGGACACCTTCGCGGACTGCCCGAACTGCGACTTCGCCGCCAACACGGAGGCGATCACCTACGCGCTGCAGCCCGTCGACGCCTCGGACGTGCCCGCGCTGGAGGAGATCCCCACCCCGGACACCCCGACCATCGAGACCCTGGCCGCCTCCCTCGGTGTGCCGGCCTCCGCCACGCTGAAGAACCTCCTGGTCAAGGTGGACGGCGAGATCGTCGCCGTCGGCGTGCCCGGGGACCGCGAGGTCGACCTGGACAAGGTCGAGGCGCACTTCGCGCCGGCCGTCGTCGAGATGGTCACCGAGGCGGACTTCGCCGGCCGCCCCGACCTGGTCTGCGGCTACGTCGGCCCGCAGGGCCTCGGCGAGAAGGTGACGTACATCGCCGACCCGCGCGTGGCCCCCGGTACCTCCTGGATCACCGGCGCGAACAAGGACCAGACCCACGCCAGGAACGTCGTCGCGGGCCGTGACTTCGAGGTCGACGCGTACGTGGACGTCGTCGTGGTGCGGGAGGGCGACCCCTGCCCGAAGTGCGGTACCGGCCTGAAGCTGGACCGCGCCATCGAGATCGGCCACATCTTCCAGCTCGGCCGCAAGTACACCGACGCCCTCAAGCTCGACGTCCTCGGCCAGAACGGCAAGCCGGTCCGCGTCACCATGGGCTCCTACGGCATCGGCGTCTCGCGCGCGGTCGCGGCCATCGCCGAGCAGAGCGCGGACGACAAGGGCCTGGTGTGGTCCAAGGAGGTCGCCCCGGCCGACGTGCACGTGGTCGCCGCCGGCAAGGCCCTGCAGACCGAGCTGGCCCTCGACGTCGCCGAGAAGCTGGCCGCCGCGGGCGTCCGTGTCCTGGTGGACGACCGGGCCGGTGTCTCCCCGGGTGTGAAGTTCACCGACGCCGAGCTGATCGGCGTCCCGCAGATCCTGGTCGCCGGCCGCCGTTCGGCCGAGGGCGTGCTGGAGCTGAAGGACCGCAAGACCGGTGAGCGCGAGGAGCTGTCGGTCGAGGACGCGATCGCCCGTCTGACGGCGTAGCCGGGACGGCCCCGGCGCGGATAGAAGCCCCCTGTGACCCGTGGAGGTCTCAGGGGGCTTCTCCTGTGGCCCTCAGAGCCACCCGGCCGTGGCACTCAAAGCCACCCGGCCGTGGCACTCAAAGCCACCCGGCCGTTGCCCTCAGAGTCATCAGGCCGTGGCCCTCAGAGCCATCCGGCGAATTCGAGCAGCAGTTCCCCGTCCTTCGGCCGTCCCACCCGCAGGGCCCGCACCCCGGACTCCACCGCCCGGAACAGCGTCCAGCCGCGCAGCCGCTCCTGCTCCACCTCCAGCGACTCCGCGAGCCGCTTGATCCGGCGGCGGACGACGGCCGGGCCGGACGGTGCGGCGATCAGGTCCTCCACCCGGTCCCGTACCAGCCGGGCGAGGTCGAAGGCGCTCTCGCCGACCACCGGGTCCGGGCCCACCGCCAGCCACGGCATCCGCTCGCCGGCGAGTACCTTGCTCTGCCGGAACGTGCCGTGCAGCAACCGGTGTTCGGGCGGATCCGCCAGCAGTTCCCCGCGGGCCGCGAGTGCCGCGTCGACCAGCGGTGCCACCTCCGGGGCGGTCTCCGCGCCCGCCCGCATGGCGGTCGCCTGTCTGCCGGTGCGCTCCGCGACGGTCTCGAAGGCATGGCCGGCCGGTGGTTCGACCCACAGCCGGCGCAGCGTGCCCGCCGCCTCCAGCAGGGCCTTCGCCTCCGGCAGCGACCGCACCGACACGTCCGGGTGCAGCCGCTCCAGCAGCAGCACGCCCTCCCGCGTCGGCTCCGGGCCGGTTTCGAGGAGCTGTACGGCGCCCAGGCCGCCCCAGTGCGCCAGGGCCGTCCGCTCGCTCTCCGGGCGGGCGCGCGGCGGGGCCAGCTTCAGCACGGCCGGGGTGCCGTCGGCCCGCCGCACCAGGACCACGAGGCTGCTGCGGCCACCCGGCACCTGCACCCGTTCCACGGTCAACTCGCGCTCGGACACGGCCCGTTCGGCCGCCGCGGGCAGCTTCGTCAGCCAGTCGTCGCCGGCCGGTGCCGTCTCACCGAGCGCCCGTACCAGGCGCTGCGGCGGTTCGAAAGCCATGCGCGAGTCGTTCCCTTCGGTCCGGGTCGTGTCGTACGGGCGGCCGCGCGGTCACGGGGAGACCGAGGCGGAGGCCGACGGCGTCGCACCGGCCGCACCGGTCTCCTCGCCGGAGGACCGCTCGGCGAGCCCAGGGAAGGCTACGCTCTCCCCGCTCCAGCGCACCGCCCGCACGGCGGCCTCCCGCAGCGCACCGGCGGCCGAGCCGCGCCGGTCGCCGGTCGTCGCCCGCACCAGGTCGGCGTACACCCCCGCCATCCGTTCCTCCAGCCGGGCGGCCAGTCGCACCGCGGCCGCCGCGTCCGGCACCGGGAACGGCAGCGCGTACGCGGCGCTCGCCGCCGCCGGCTGACCGCCGAGGTCGCGGACGTCGCGGGTCAGCGCGTCCCGGCGCGCCCGGTGGGCGTCGTACGCCGCCCGGGCCTCGCTCTGCCGCTGCCGGCCGATCCGGCCGCCGACGACGCCGTACCCGTACACGGCCGCGTGCTCCGCCGCCAGCGCGGCCTGCAGCGCGGTCAGCTCGGCGGTCTTCGTCTCGTCGCTCATCCGGCCGCCCCCGCCAGCAGGTACGCGTGCGCGGCTCCGGCCGCCGCCACCGACGCCAGCAGCCGGGCGGTCTCGCCCGGCACCTCCAGCAGGTCCTTCGCCCGCTGGTCGGCGAGGCTGCGCTCGGCCGCGGCGAGCCCGGCGAGAGCGTCCTTCTCGGTGGCAGGGACGGGGGTGCGGGAGGTGGACGGTGTGGCCGGCGCGGGCTTCGTGCCGCCGCCGAAGGCGTGTGCGTGGGCCGCGACCTGCGTGCGCAGCGGGCGCAGCCGCGCCGCCAGGCCCGGGTGGGCGGCCAGCACGGCGTCGTAGTGCTCCAGCAGCTCCCCGCTGTCGCGCGCCGCACGCGCGCGTGCCCGCGCGGTCGCCGACGCGCCGCCTGCGCCCGTGTCCGGATCGGCCGAGCAGCCCACCAGCAGAGCGGCACCGGCGGCCGAGGCGAGCAGGGATCTTCTGCGCGGACCCGAGGGGGTGCGCGGCGGCGGTGGGTACGGCACTGCAGACGTCCTCGGGGCACTCGTACGGAGGGGGATTCGAAAGGGTGGGCGGTACGCCCGTGATCACCGTACCCGCGGACCCGTCCCACGCTACTCACCGGCACCGTCCGGGCACAGGTGGACGGCAACACTCCCCGCGACCGGATACCCTTTGACCAGACACGCGACCCATCCCACAACAGCACACGCGGCCGAGGAGTCACCCGGATGAGCACCACCCAGAGCGAGAGGCTGCGAGAGCTGCTCGAACCGCTCGTCACCTCCCAGGGGCTGGATCTCGAAGAGATCGCTGTGGACTCCGTCGGACGCAAGCGGGTGCTGCGTGTGGTCGTCGACTCCGACACCGGAGCGGATCTGGACGCCATCGCCGATGTGAGCCGTGCGCTCTCGGCGAAGCTCGACGAGACCAACGCGATGGGTGACGCCGCGTACGACCTGGAGGTCGGAACCCCGGGTGCCGAGCGCCTCCTCACCGAGCACCGGCACTTCGTGCGCGCCACCGGCCGGCTCGTGAAGTTCCAGCTGACCGAGGGCGGCGAGCTGGTCGCCCGGATCGTGACGGTCGACGAGGACGGTCTCGACGTCGAGGTCCCCGGGGTCAAGGGCCGCAAGGCGACCGGCCGCAGACTCGGCTTCCCGGAGATCGACAAGGCGCGCGTGCAGGTCGAGTTCAACCGCAAGGACAGCAAGAAGGACATGAAGGAAGAGGAGGAGGCGTAGCCGTGGACATCGACATGAGCGCCCTGCGGGGCTTGGTTCGGGAGAAGGAGATCTCCTTCGACCTGCTGGTCGAGGCGATCGAGTCGGCCCTCCTCATCGCCTATCACCGCACCGAGGGAAGCCGCCGACACGCGCGCGTGGAGCTCAACCGGGAGACCGGGCATGTGACCGTGTGGGCGAAGGAGGACCCCGAGGACCTGGAGGAGGGGCAGGAGGCGCGCGAGTTCGACGACACCCCGTCGGGCTTCGGGCGCATCGCCGCCACCACCGCCAAGCAGGTGATCCTGCAGCGGCTGCGCGACGCCGAGGACGACGCCACGCTCGGTGAGTACGCCGGCCGCGAGGGCGACATCGTCACCGGTGTGGTCCAGCAGGGCCGGGACCCGAAGAACGTGCTCGTCGACATCGGCAAGCTGGAGGCCATCCTGCCGGTGCAGGAGCAGGTGCCCGGCGAGACCTACCCGCACGGCATGCGCCTGCGGTCGTACGTCGTCCGGGTGGCCAAGGGCGTCCGCGGCCCGTCCGTCACCCTCTCCCGTACGCACCCCAACCTGGTGAAGAAGCTCTTCGCCCTGGAGGTGCCGGAGATCGCCGACGGGTCGGTGGAGATCGCCGCGATCGCCCGTGAGGCCGGTCACCGCACCAAGATCGCCGTACGGTCCACCCGCACGGGCCTGAACGCCAAGGGTGCCTGCATCGGCCCGATGGGCGGCCGGGTGCGCAATGTGATGGGCGAGCTGAACGGCGAGAAGATCGACATCGTCGACTGGTCGGACGACCCGGCGGAGATGGTCGCGAACGCCCTGTCACCCGCTCGGGTGAGCAAGGTGGACGTCGTCGACATGGCCGCCCGCTCCGCGCGGGTGACCGTCCCGGACTACCAGCTGTCGCTGGCGATCGGCAAGGAGGGGCAGAACGCCCGCCTCGCCGCCCGCCTCACCGGCTGGCGCATCGACATCCGGCCCGACACCGAGCAGGCCGGGGAGTAGTCCCGGCGCCGGAAGCGGAGCCGGGGAATAGATCCGGGCCGTCCATCGCTCGGATTACGACAACAGCCGTTCGATCTTTGCCCCGAAGGGGTGAGGTCGGTACGGGGAGGTAGACTTAGCTGTGTCTGGCCGGACGCACGCCCGAGCATGCCCTGAGCGCACCTGTGTGGGGTGTCGGGAGCGGGCGGCCAAGAACGATCTCCTGCGGATCGTGAAGATCGAGGACGCGTGCGTTCCCGATCCTCGCGGTACGCTGCCCGGCCGGGGTGCCTATGTGCACCCCGCCCTGGTCTGTCTCGACCAGGCGGTACGCCGTCGGGCGTTCTCGCGGGCACTGCGCGCCCCGGGAGCGCTCGACACAAAGGCGTTGCGCCATCACGTCGAGCAGACAACAGTTGCCGAGCAGGCAACGCCGTAAGACGCGCCGTACGGAACACCGTGCGGCCTGGTACCTCGCGAGTCGAAAGCAGGTCGAGATTGCGATGAGCACTCGATGAGTACGCGATGAGTACGCCCATGAACTAGCGACGGTCCGGCTTCAACCCGGACCTCAAAGGAGCGAAGTGGCTAAGGTCCGGGTATACGAACTCGCCAAGGAGTTCGGTGTCGAGAGCAAGGTCGTCATGGCCAAGCTCCAGGAACTCGGTGAATTCGTCCGTTCGGCGTCTTCGACGATCGAAGCGCCTGTCGTACGCAAGCTGACCGACGCCTTCCAGGGCGGTGGCAACGGCAAGTCCGCCGGCAAGCCCGCCCCGCGCAAGGCTTCCCCCAAGCCCGCCGCGCCCTCTCCGGCGCAGGCGGCGCGTCCGGCTGCCCCGGCCCCGAGGCCGGCAGCCCCCAAGCCCCCGACGGCGCCCGCTGCCCCGCAGCCGGCCGCGTCGTCGGCCCCCTCGGCATCCGCGCCGGCCCCCGGCCCGCGTCCGGTGCCGGGTCCCAAGCCCGCGCCGCGCCCGGCCCCGGCCGCCCCGGAGTTCACCGCTCCGCCGGCCGCTCCGGCCGCGCAGACCCCGCAGGCCCCGGCCGCGCAGGGGCAGACCGGGCAGGGGCAGACCGGGCAGGGCCCGCGTCCCGGTGGCGCCCGTCCCGGTGCGCCGCGTCCCGGTGGCCGTCCCGCCGGCCCCGGTCAGGGCCAGGGTCAGGCCCGTCCCGGCCAGGGCGCCCCGCGCCCCGGTGGCCAGGGCCAGCGTCCCGGTGCCCGTCCGGCCGGTCCGCGCCCGGGCAACAACCCCTTCACCTCCGGTGGCTCCACCGGCATGGCCCGTCCGCAGGCTCCGCGCCCGCAGGGCGGTCCGCGTCCCGGCGGTCCCGGTGCCCCCGGCGCCGGTCCCCGTCCGCAGGCGCCCGGCGCCCAGGGCGGCGGTCCGCGTCCGCAGGCTCCCGGCGGTCCCCGTCCGAGCCCGTCCGGCATGCCCCGCCCGCAGGGCGGCGGTCCGCGTCCCGGCGGTCCGCGTCCGAACCCGGGCATGATGCCGCAGCGTCCCGCTGCGGGCCCGCGTCCCGGCGGCGGTGGCCCCGGCGGCCGCGGTCCCGGTGGCGGCGGTCGTCCCGGTGGCGGCGGCGGTCGTCCGGGTGGCGGCGGCTTCGCCCGTCCCGGTGGCGGCGGTGGCGGCTTCGCGGGCCGTCCCGGTGGTCCCGGTGGCGGTGGCGGTGGCGGCTTCGCCGGTCGTCCGGGTGGTCCCGGCGGTGGCGGCGGCGGTCGTCCCGGCTTCGGTGGCCGTCCCGGCGGTCCCGGTGGCCGTGGTGGCACGCAGGGCGCCTTCGGCCGTCCCGGCGGTCCCGCGCGTCGCGGCCGCAAGTCGAAGCGGCAGAGGCGCCAGGAGTACGAGGCCATGCAGGCCCCGAGCGTCGGCGGCGTGATGCTGCCGCGCGGCAACGGAGAGGCCATCCGTCTCTCCCGCGGCGCGTCGCTCACCGACTTCGCGGAGAAGATCAACGCCAACCCGGCGTCCCTCGTCGCGGTCATGATGAACCTCGGCGAGATGGTCACCGCGACGCAGTCCGTCTCCGACGAGACGCTGCAGCTCCTCGCCGACGAGATGAACTACACGGTTCAGATCGTCAGCCCCGAGGAGGAGGACCGCGAGCTGCTCGAGTCCTTCGACATCGAGTTCGGCGAGGACGAGGGCTCCGAGGAGGACCTGGTCGTCCGTCCGCCGGTGGTGACCGTCATGGGTCACGTCGACCACGGTAAGACCCGACTGCTCGACGCGATCCGCAAGACGAACGTCATCGCGGGCGAGGCCGGCGGCATCACCCAGCACATCGGTGCCTACCAGGTCGCGACCGAGGTCAACGACGAAGAGCGCAAGATCACCTTCATCGACACCCCGGGTCACGAGGCGTTCACCGCCATGCGTGCCCGTGGTGCGAAGTCGACCGACATCGCGATCCTGGTCGTCGCGGCCAACGACGGCGTCATGCCGCAGACGGTCGAGGCGCTCAACCACGCCAAGGCGGCCGACGTGCCGATCGTGGTCGCGGTCAACAAGATCGACGTCGAGGGTGCCGACCCGACCAAGGTGCGCGGTCAGCTGACCGAGTACGGCCTGGTGGCCGAGGAGTACGGCGGCGACACGATGTTCGTCGACATCTCCGCCAAGCAGGGTCTGCACATCGACTCGCTGCTGGAGGCCGTGGTCCTCACGGCCGACGCCTCGCTCGACCTGCGGGCCAACCCGGCCCAGGACGCGCAGGGCATCTCGATCGAGTCCCGTCTCGACCGCGGCCGTGGTGCCGTGGCGACGGTCCTCGTCCAGCGAGGCACGCTGCGGGTCGGCGACACGATGGTGGTGGGCGACGCCTACGGCCGTGTCCGCGCCATGCTCGACGACAACGGCAACAACGTGGCCGAGGCCGGCCCGTCGACGCCGGTCCAGGTCCTGGGCCTGACCAACGTCCCGGGTGCGGGCGACAACTTCCTGGTGGTCGACGAGGACCGTACGGCCCGTCAGATCGCCGAGAAGCGCGCCGCTCGCGAGCGCAACGCCGCGTTCGCCAAGCGCACGCGCCGCGTGTCGCTGGAGGACCTGGACAAGGTGCTCAAGGCCGGCGAGGTCCAGCAGCTGAACCTGATCATCAAGGGTGACGCTTCCGGTTCCGTCGAGGCCCTCGAGTCCTCGCTGCTCCAGCTGGACGTCGGCGAAGAGGTCGACATCCGCGTCCTGCACCGCGGCGTCGGTGCGGTCACGGAGTCCGACATCGACCTGGCGATGGGCTCCGACGCCATCGTGATCGGCTTCAACGTCCGCGCGGCCGGCCGCGCGGCGCAGATGGCCGAGCGCGAGGGCGTGGACGTCCGGTACTACTCGGTCATCTACCAGGCGATCGAGGAGATCGAGGCGGCCCTCAAGGGCATGCTCAAGCCGGAGTACGAGGAGGTCGAGCTCGGTACGGCGGAGATCCGCGAGGTCTTCAAGTCGTCCAAGCTGGGCAACATCGCCGGTGTCCTCATCCGCTCCGGCGAGGTCAAGCGCAACACCAAGGCGCGCCTCGTCCGCGACGGCAAGGTCATCGCCGAGAACCTCAACATCGAGGGTCTGCGTCGCTTCAAGGACGACGTCACCGAGATCCGCGAAGGCTACGAGGGTGGTATCAACCTCGGTAACTTCAACGACATCAAGGTCGACGACGTCATCGCGACGTACGAGATGCGTGAGAAGCCGCGGGTGTAACGGCCCACGGTGGTGAAGCTGGCCGGCGGGACCTCGGTCCTGCCGGCCAGCTTGCCGTTGCGGGGGCCACGCGAAACTCCGTCGAGTCACCGCGTGGCGTCGCGTAACCTTTTGGTGTCCCCGGCTCACATGAGCCCGGGGCCATCGATCCCGTACCGGCGGGTTAACCGGTTACACACATGTACGTGGGGACTCTGTCCTTCGACCTCCTCCTCGGCGACGTCCACTCGCTGAAGGAGAAGCGCTCCGTCGTCCGCCCGATCGTCGCCGAGCTCCAGCGGAAGTACGCGGTGAGCGCGGCGGAGGTGGACCACATGGATCTCCACCGGCGGGCGATCATCGGCCTCGCCATGGTCTCCGGCGACGCGGCGCACCTCACCGACGTGCTGGACCGGTGCGAACGGCTGGTCGCCGGCCGCCCCGAGGTCGAGCTGCTGTCCGTACGACGGCGCTTCCACGGCGAAGACGACTGACGACCAGACCAACACCAGAGCAAGCAGAAGAAAGAACGGGAGACGGACCAGTGGCCGACAACGCGCGGGCGAAAAGGCTGGCGGACCTCATCCGGGAGGTGGTGGCCCAGAAGCTGCAGCGCGGGATCAAGGACCCGCGGCTCGGCTCGCACGTCACCATCACGGACACCCGGGTCACGGGTGACCTGCGGGAGGCGACCGTCTTCTACACGGTCTACGGGGACGACGAGGAGCGGCAGGCCGCTGCCGCCGGCCTGGAGAGCGCCAAGGGCATCCTGCGCTCCGAGGTCGGCCGCGCGGCCGGTGTGAAGTTCACGCCGACCCTCACCTTCGTCGCGGACGCCCTCCCGGACACCGCCCGGACCATCGAGGACCTCCTCGACAAGGCGCGGCAGTCCGACGCCGCGGTCCGCGAGGCCTCCGCGGGCGCCAGCTACGCGGGCGGCGCGGACCCGTACCGCAAGCCGGCGGACGACGAGGCGGCCGAGACGGACGGCGACGCCGCGGAATGACCCAGAAGCACACCACGCCCGACGGCCTCGTCATCGTCGACAAGCCGTCGGGCTTCACTTCGCACGACGTGGTCGCCAAGATGCGCGGGATCGCCCGGACCCGCCGCGTCGGCCACGCCGGCACCCTCGACCCGATGGCGACCGGCGTGCTGGTCCTCGGCGTCGAGCGCGCCACCAAGCTCCTCGGTCACCTCGCGCTGACCGAGAAGGAGTACCTGGGCACCGTCCGCCTGGGCCAGAACACCCTCACCGACGACGCCGAGGGCGAGATCACCTCGTCCACCGACGCCTCCAGGGTGACCCGGGACGCCATCGACGCCGGCATCGCCAAGCTGACCGGCGAGATCATGCAGGTGCCGTCCAAGGTCAGCGCCATCAAGATCGACGGCGTACGGTCGTACAAGCGGGCCCGGGAGGGCGAGGAATTCGAGATCCCCGCCCGGCCGGTGACGATCTCCTCCTTCACCGTGTACGACGTCCGGGACACCGTCGCCGACGACGGCACCCCGGTCCTCGACCTGGTCGTCTCCGTCGTCTGCTCCTCCGGCACCTACATCCGTGCCCTCGCCCGCGACCTGGGCGCCGACCTGGGCGTCGGCGGCCACCTCACGGCGCTGCGCCGGACCCGCGTCGGGCCGTACAAGATCGATACGGCGAAGACCCTGGACCAGCTCCAGCAGGAGCTGACCGTGATACCGATCGCCGATGCCGCCGCTGCCGCGTTCCCGCGCTGGCAGGTGGACACCCGCCGCGCCCGGCTGCTGCTGAACGGCGTCCGGCTGGAGATGCCCGACGAGTACGCGGGCAGCGGACCCGTCGCCGTGTTCGGCCCCGAGGGCGGCTTCCTCGCGCTGGTCGAGCAGCACAAGGGCAAGGCGAAGAGCCTGGCCGTCTTCGGCTGAGCGTGACCGAGCCGCTCCACGGACCGCCCCGGGCGGGTGCCCGTGGAGCGGGGGGGGGGGCCCGGGGGGGCGGGCGCCCCGCCAAGCGGACCCCACCGGAG
>NZ_JBFBBK010000048.1:0-49745 GCF_040682635.1 Streptomyces sp. NPDC051133 | reverse complement strand
GGGTGGAGCGGCCGAACCCCGCCCGCGGCGCGTTCTACGCCGAGGTCATGCACGAGTCCGCCGACGGCCGGGGTGGCCTGCCGCCGCTCAACGGTCCCCCCTCGGTTCCCCCACCCCTAGGGTGTATCCAACCGCCTCCGGCTATTCACCCGACCGGGCAGGCGCTCGGAGTGAACCGGGGGAGCGGAAGGGGGCGCTTTCGTCACGAGAGCTGTCCCGCCGATCATCGCGCGCCTACCGTCGGGGACAGGCACGCGGGTTCGGGCGGGGAGGTACGGCGATGGCAGGACGGGGCCCCCGCGCCGGAAGCGGCAGCGGCAGCCGACCGGCGGCGGACGGTACGCGCGGGGCGGCGGACGGCAGGCGCACCGCGGCGGACGGTGCACGCGCGACGGCGGACGGCCGGTGTACCGCGGGGGACCGTGCACGCGGGGCGGCCGACGGCACGCGCGCCACGGCGGACGGCATCCGGCCGGGGCACGACGGCCCGCCCACGGACCACACCGCCCCCCGCCCCGAGCCCACCCTCGTGCAGATCCGCGACCTGGCGGGCCGCCCTCGCGGCATCGGCTTCCTCGCCGACCACGAAGGCACCCTCCTCACCAGTCACGAGGCCGTCGACGGCCTGCCCCGGCTCGTGCTGCACACCGCCGGCGACCGGACCTGCGTGGTGTCGGCCGACGCGGTCACCCCGCTGCCGGAGCGTGACCTGGCGCTGGTGCGCACCGAGGGCCTCGGCGTGGCGCCGCTGCCGCTGACCGTGCGGGAGCGGATCGACGCCGGCACCTATGTGCGGGTCCCGGCGGGCTGCTGGCGCGAGGCCCGGGTGCTGGCCGCCACACAGGTGACGTACACCGCCACGGACCGCTTCCACCTGCTCGAGGACGTGCTGGAGCTGGCGATCGGCACGGCCGGCCGGGACGCGCTCCGGCTCGGCGGCGGGGCGGCCGGCGGCCCGGTGCTCGACGCCCGCACCGGGGCGGTCGTCGGGCTGATCGGCACCGCGCTGCACAGCGCCGAGCGCGACACGGGCTTCGCCGTGCCGCTCAGCCCCTCCGACGGCCCCCTCGGTGACCTGTTCGCCCGCAACGCGGCGACCGTGCCCGGCTACGGCGCGGACCTCAACCTGGCCGGCATCCAGGAGCTGACCGCCACCTCGATGGCCCAGGACGGCCCTGCGGGCACCCTCACGGGCCACCTCGCCGCCGTGGGACCGGTCGAACGGGACGACATCGCCGAGGAGTTGGCCGCCTTCACGGCCGGCGGCAGCGCCGTGCTCGGCCTCGTCGGCGCCCCCGGCAGCGGACGTACGACGGAACTCGCCGCCCTCGCCGCCCGCCGGGCCCGGGGCGAGCGGCCCGCGCCCACGCTGTGGCTGCGCGGCGCCGACCTGGAGGACGCCGACGGCTCCGTGGCCGACGCGGCCCGCCGCAGTCTGCGGCGCGCCGCCCGGATCATCGCCGCCGCCCGCTCCGCCCACTGCGACGACCTGGGCGACCTCACCCCGGACCGCCTGGCCCGGCTCGCCGCCCGGTCCGGCCGTCCCCTGCTCCTCCTCCTCGACGGCCCCGAGGAGATGCCCCCCGTCCTCGCCCACCGCCTGCCCGCCTGGACCGAGGGCACGGCCGCCTGGCTCCGGGAGACCGGGGCGCGGCTGGTGGTCGCCTGCCGCGAGGAGTACTGGGAACGCGCCGCCACCGCCTTCCCAGCCCCCCTGCTCCACACCCCGGCCACGCCGGTCGATGCGCCCCACCCCCCGGCCGCCCGGCCGTTCCCGCCCTGTGTGGCGGTCGGTGATCTCGGCGCCGGTGAGGCCCGCCGGGCCCGGGCCCGGTACGGGATCCCCGACGGCGCGCTCGGGGAGCGGGACGCCCGGCACCCGCTCACCCTCCGGCTGCTGTCCGAGGTCCGGGCCGCCGTCCCGGACGCGCCCGCCGCCGAGCCGCTCGACCGGCACGAGGTCTTCGCCGCCCACCTCGACCTGATGTGCCTGCGCATCGCGGTGCGCCTCGCCGCCACGAGCGGGCTGCGCGGTACGGCCGTACGGCGGCTCGCGGCGCGCGTGGCCGGGCAGGTGCACGAGGCCGCCCGGCGCAGCCTGGGTCCGGGGCAGGGCGAACTGGACCGGGAGTCCTTCGAGTCGGTGTTCCCCTGGGGACCCGCCCCGGCACGGCTCGGCGGCGCCACCGGCTGGGCCTCCGCCGTGCTCACCGAGGGCCTCATCGTCCCGGCCGGCGGCGGCTACCGCTTCGCGCACGAGGAGCTGGCCGACTGGATCCAGGGCATGCACCTCGACCTGGACGAGGCCCTGCACGCCCTGGTGCACCGCCCCCGCGACACCCACCGGGTCCCGGCCGTCCCCGTGCCGCATCACCGCGTCGGCCCCGTCGTCCAGGCCCTGCTGCTGCTCGGCCGCCAGTACGGCCACCGCCAACTCGCGGCCCGGCTCTGGGAGTTGGCCGACGCCCTGGAGCGCGACCCCGGCTCCTGGTGGGCGGCCCGGCTGCTCGCCCGTACCCTGCACCAGGTCCCGGACGCGGCGCCGTACACCGAGGTGCTGCGGCTGCTCGCCGACCGCGTCGTGGCCTGGCGCCGTCAAGGGCGGCCGGTGCCCGCCGAGTTCGGCCCCGTCTTCTGGACCTCCCTGCCCCTGGGCGAGACCGAGCGCCTCGACCTGCTGCGCCGGCTCGTGCTCGCCGACCAGGCACCTCCGGTCTCCGCAGACCAGGCACCTCCGGTCTCCGCAGACCAGGCGCCGCCGGAGCCCGGCGAGCGCTATCTCGACGCCGTCGCACGGCTCCTCGCCGCCGCCCCCGCCGTCGTCCGGCCGCAGCTGACCCGCTGGTTCGACGACGAGCGGCCGTTGCCCGCGACCCCGCACGCCACCGTGGCGACCGCCGCGCAGGCCCTGCTGCACACCCACCGGCACGGCACCCTGGACGACCTCGTCGAGGTGCTCGTGGCGAGCGCGCACCGGCGCGCCGACGAACTGCTCGCCACCCTCGCCGAGGACGAGCCGTCGGCCGTCTGCCGGGCCGTCGACCGCTGGGCGCACGACGAGCGGCCCGCCCGCCGGGCCGCCGCGGTGACGCTCGGGCTGCGCGCCGCCCCGCACGTCCGCCGCGAGGCCGACCGCGCGCTCCTGCGCCGCTCCGCGCTCGCCCTGCTCGCCCGCCCCGCCGACTGCACCCTGCACGGCGGCGCCCTCGCCCTCCTCGTCCGCGACCCGGACACCCGCGACCGGCACCTGGCCGCGGCCCTGCGCCACTTCGCCGACGGCGACCCCCAGCTGCCGCCCGCCGCCCTGCTCCCGGCCCTCGCCACGCACCCCGAACCGGTCCTGGACGCCTTCCGCACCCGCCTGCGCGGCCCCGACGCCGCGGACACCCTGCGCACCCTCCTCCTCGACGCCGCCACCCCGGCCCTCGCCCACCGCGCCGCCGCCCTCGTCCGCGAGACGGTGTCCCTGCGCCCGGAGACCGCCGGACACGTCGCCGCCTGCGTGGACCTCCGCCTCGAACAGGGCCCCACCGCCCGCCCGGCCCTGCTGCCGCTGGTCACGGGCCTGCTCGACACCGGCCCCGAACAGCTCCGGGCCGCCCTCGCCACCGTCCTCGCCGCGGTCGGCGCCCCCGCCTGCCGGTCGCTGCGCCGCGAACTCCTCGAGGTCCTCCTCGCACAGGAGCGGGAGCCGTCCGTCCTGGACGCCGTCCTGCACGCGGCGGCGGCGCACGGCCGCCCGGAAGAGGAGGTCCGCGGACTCGTCCACCGCACCGGCCTGCTCCTCGTCCGCACCCCCGAAGGCGCCACCCGCTTCGACCGCGGCCTGGTCGACCTGGGCCGGCACGTCCCCGGCTTCGCCGCCCGCATGACCCGCTGGCTGACCGACACCCCGGACGACTGGGTCGCCGTGGTGGGCCCCAGCACCCGCCGCATGCTGGAGAGCCTTGCGGGGGCGCGGGTACCGGCGTGAGCCGTGCCGGCCGGCGCCGCGGACGTGCGCCCGGTCACAGCGTCCATGCCGATGCCGGGCCGGGGCACCCGGCATGGCACCCTTAGACCTGCACAAGAGGTCAGAAGACACGGACACGGGTTCGAGGAGCGGTCACAGTGCAGCGCTGGCGTGGCTTGGAGGACATCCCCCAGGACTGGGGGCGCAGCGTCGTCACCATCGGTTCCTACGACGGCGTCCACCGCGGTCACCAGCTGATCATCAAGCACGCCGTCGACCGCGCCCGCGAGCTGGGCGTCCCGGCCGTCGTCGTCACCTTCGACCCGCACCCCAGCGAGGTCGTCCGCCCCGGCAGCCACCCGCCGCTGCTCGCCCCGCACCACCGCCGTGCCGAACTGATGGCCGAGCTGGGTGTGGACGCGCTCCTGATCCTCCCCTTCACCACCGAGTTCTCGAAGCTCTCGCCCGCCGAGTTCGTCGTGAAGGTCCTGGTGGACAAGCTGCACGCCAAGGCGGTCGTGGAGGGCCCGAACTTCCGCTTCGGCCACAAGGCGGCCGGCAACGTGGAGTTCCTCGTCGAGCAGGGCAAGATCTACGACTTCGAGGTCGAGGTCGTCGACCTGTACGTCACCGGTGAGGCGGGCGGCGGCCGGCCGTTCTCCTCGACCCTGACCCGCCGCCTGGTCGCCGAGGGCGACGTCACGGGCGCCCGCGAGATCCTCGGCCGCCCGCACCGCGTGGAGGGCGTCGTCGTGCGCGGCGCCCAGCGTGGCCGCGAGATGGGCTTCCCGACGGCCAACGTCGAGACCCTCCCGCACACCGCCATCCCCGCCGACGGTGTCTACGCCGGCTATCTGCACGTCGAGGGCGAGGCCATGCCGGCCGCGATCTCCGTCGGCACGAACCCGCAGTTCGACGGCACCGAGCGCACGGTGGAGGCGTACGCGATCGACCGCGTCGGCCTCGACCTGTACGGCCTGCACGTCGCCGTCGACTTCCTCGCCTACGTGCGCGGCCAGGCCAAGTTCGAGTCCCTCGAGGCCCTGCTGGAGCAGATCGCCGCCGATGTGAAGCGGTGCCGCGAGATCGTGGCTGCGGAGCGGTAAGCCCCTCCGTACATAGCGAAAAGGGCGGCCGGTGCGCTGAGCACCGGCCGCCCTTCGTCGTACGGCCCTGCCGCCCCGCGCGCCGCGCTACTGCTGCGGCGGGGCCTGCGGGGGCTGCTGACCCTGCTGCTGGTCCTGCTGCGGCTGGGGGTAGCCGTACGGGGGCATGGGCTGCTGGGGCTGTCCCTGGGGCGGCTGTCCCGGCTGCTGCTGTCCCTGCTGCGGCGGGTAGGGCTGCTGCCCCGGTGCGGCCTGCGGGTACGGCTGTTGCCCCGGTGCGGCCTGCGGGTAGGGCTGTTGCCCCGGTGCGGCCTGCGGGTACGGCTGGCCCGGTGCCTGCGGGTACGGCTGACCGGGGGCCTGCGGGTACGGCTGTCCCGGCTGAGCCGGATACGGCTGCGGCGGTCCGGTGTACAGATCCTGGCCCGGTGCCTGGGGGTACGGCTGGCCCGGCATCGGCTGGCCCGGCATGGGCTGTCCGGGCATCGGCTGGCCCGGCATGGGCGGGGCGGCCACCGGGGGCGGGTTGCCGTCGGACGTCCACAGCCCGTGCGACTGCTGGTGCCGTACGAAGTCCTCGGCGATCAGCGCGGCGAGGTTGAAGTACGCCTCGCGCGTCCTCGGCCGCATCATGTCGAGGTCGACCTCGGCACCGGCGGCCAGATGCTCGTCGAAGGGCACGACCACGACCCCGCGGGTCCGGGTCTCGAAGTGCTGCACGATGTCCTCGACCTTGATCATCTTGCCGGTCTCGCGCACCCCGGAGATGACGGTGAGGGACCGGGAGACCAGGTCGGCGTACCCGTGCGCCGACAGCCAGTCCAGCGTCGTACTGGCACTGCTCGCACCGTCCACGGACGGCGTCGAGATGATGATCAGCTGATCGGCGAGGTCGAGCACGCCGCGCATGGCGCTGTACAGCAGACCCGTGCCCGAGTCGGTCAGGATGACCGGGTACTGCCGGCCGAGCACGTCGATCGCGCGCCGGTAGTCCTCGTCGTTGAACGTGGTCGAGACGGCCGGGTCGACGTCGTTGGCGATGATCTCCAGGCCGGAGGGCGCCTGGGACGTGAACCGGCGGATGTCCATGTACGAGTTGAGGTACGGGATCGCCTGGACCAGGTCACGGATGGTGGCCCCGGTCTCCCGGCGCACCCGGCGGCCGAGCGTACCGGCGTCCGGGTTCGCGTCGATGGCGAGGATCTTGTCCTGCCGCTCGGTGGCCAGGGTGGAGCCGAGCGCGGTGGTCGTGGTCGTCTTGCCGACGCCGCCCTTGAGGCTGATGACCGCTATCCGGTAGCAGGACAGGACCGGCGTACGGATCAGCTCCAGCTTGCGCTGCCGCTCGGCCTCCTCCTTCTTGCCGCCGAGCTTGAACCGGCCGGCCGCCGCCGCGGGGCGGCCGCTCCTCGCCTTCTGCCTCTTGTTGTTGAGCAGCCGGTCCGCGGACAGCTCCACGGCCGCCGTGTAACCGAGCGGCGCGGCACCGGGGTTGGTGGGCTGCCGCTGGTCGTGCTGGATCGGCTGCGGCCAGGCGGCACCTGACCGCGGATCGACCGGCGCCTGCGCGCCCGCGGCCTGCCCCTGCGCGGCCTCCGGGCCTTGTCCCTGCGGCGGCTGCGGGAAGCCGTAACCGCCCGCCTGCGCCTGCGGACCGGGCGCGCCCGGCTGCGGGAAGCCGTAACCGCCGGGCTGCGGCTGGGGGGTGGGGACACCGGGCTGGGGGAAGCCGTAGCCCGAGGGCGGAGTCGGGCCGGTGGGCGGGGTCGGGCCGTTCGGAGTCGGGTGGCCGGGGCCCGGCTGGGGTGCCGGGGGCTGCGGGAAGCCGTAACCGCCGGGTGCGCCGGGGCCCGCCGGGGCCGGCTGGGGGCCCGGTGCCGGTGCCGGTGCCGCGGGCTGACCGGCCGCGTAGGGCTGACCGGGCTGCGGTGCGGTGGGGGCGCCGGGCTGGACCTGACCGGGCTGGACCTGACCGGGCTGGTTCGGGCCGGGCTGGTTCGGGCCGGGCTGGTTCGGCTGGTTCCACGCGGCGGGCGCGGGCTGCGGGGCCTGCGGCTGGAACGGCGGCTGCGGGCCGGGCGCGGCACCGGGGACCTGGGCGGCCTGCGGGTGCGGCTGACCGGGCACCGGGCCCGGCTGCTGCGGCGCGGCCTGCGCGGGCCACTGAGCGGCCGGAGCCGGGGCGGCGGGCTGGTAGGAGGGTGGCAGCGGCGGCACCCCGCTCTGCGGCGCGGGCGGGGGAGTCCACGCGGGCGCCGAGTCCTGGACGGCGGAGGGTGCGGTGCCCTGCGGCGCGGTGCCCTGCGGTGCTCCCTGCTCCGTCATGGCGGGGGACTCCGGGGTCTCCGGGGTCTCCGGCCGGTCCGGCAGGGAGGCGCTGTCCGCTGACGCCACGTCGGAGGCGGGGGCCTCGGAGGCGACATCGGCGCGGTCCGCGGAGTCAGCGGTCACCGCGGTGTCCGGGGATCGCGGCGCGTCGGACGTCCCCTCGGCGGAGCCCTCCTGAGCGGCGGTCGTCTCCTCGGCCTCCGCCGCGCCTTCCCCCTGCTCGTCCTGCTCCTGCTCGTCCTGCTCGTCCTGCTCCCGCTCGTCCTGCTCCTGCTTGTGGTCCGGGGCCTCGTCGGTCTCGGCATCGCCCCCGGGAGCCACCGAGGCAGCCGTGTCCGCCGGCGACTCGTCCTGCGCGGACTCTCCGTCGCCGGACTCCTCGGCCCTGCCGCTCGCGGCGGCCGCCTCCGCCGCGCCCGCGGCCGCCTCCGCCCCGGGCTCTGCCTCCCCGGCCGCACCGCCCTCGGCCTGCTGGCCGGCGGCCGCCGCACGTTCGGCGATCTCCGCCATCTCCCGCTTCAGGGCGACGGCGGAGAACCGCATGGTGGCGCCGCTCTCCAGATCCCCGTTGCCCGTCTCCGGTACGACGGCGTCGGAGGCGGCGCCCTGCGGGGACGGGACCTGCTGCGGAGGGACTTGCTGTGACGGGACCTGCTGCGGGCGGTCCTGCTGGGACTGCTGCGGCTCGAAGCCCTCCGGCAGCCCCGGCATCGGCACCGGGCTCCCGGCCGGCGGGGGCGGCGCGTACGGCGCGCCCTGCGCCGGCGCGGGCGGGGCATAGGGAGCCCCCGGTGCCGGCGCGGGCGGCGGAGGGGCGTACGGGGTTCCCTGGGGCGGCGTGCCGGCGGCGGCCGGAGGGGCGTACGGCGTCCCCTGCGGCGGCGTACCGGTGACGGGCGGCGGTGGGGCGTACGGCGTGCCCTGCGGCGGTGTGCCCGCGGCGGGCGGCGGGGGAGTCGGCCCGGGAACCGGCGTGCTCGGCGGGAACGGCGGCACCCCGGAAGCGGCAGGCACCCCGGAGCCGTTCGACCCCGCGACCTCGCCCGCGCCCGCGCCCGCCGAGCCGGCCGGGGCCGCGCCCGTCGCCGTACCGGAGCCGCCCGCCGTGCCCGACGCGTTCTGCGTGTACCAGGCGGGAGGTGCGTAGTCGATGGTGAACTCGCCGGTGGTCTCGACGGCCTCCGCGTCGGGCTGGTCATCGCCGGGTGTGGCCCAGCCCCCGCGCATCCCGTCCCGATCGCTGCTCACAGTTCCTCCTGGTGTGGTCGAGCACCCTCATGCCGTGCCGGGGCGACCATGTCGTGTCGTTCCGAGTCGTCCGTAGTCGTTCGAGGCAGCCCGGTTCACCCGGTCCTCCGCCTGGGACACCGACGCGCGGTACACGGGTCCTGCCATCGCGCCCGCTCCCAGCCTAATCACCACGAGCCACACCTCGGCAGGCCCGCCCACTTCTCAGCACGGGCCCACCAGGTCGCACAGCGCCCGCAAGTGCCCCGCCCACCAGGCACCTTGCCGAACGGAACAGGGAGCAAACGGCGGACAAGCGACGAAATCACCGAACGGCACCGCATCACGAGCCACGAACAAAAGGGACGAGCAAGGGCAGTTCAGTCCATGCGGCGCGGTGTGCCCAACAATCCGATCTCGGCATCGGTCGGTTGGGTCATCACATACTGCCGGTCACGGTCGGTGCACCAGAGCGTGACGCCGTCGGGCAGCGCGGGCAGCGACTCCAGCTCGGTCCGTGACAGGCCCATGGTGCGCCCCAGTTCGGCCGCCTCGTCCGGGGACACCCGCTGGATACCGGCGAGCCGCGCCTGCCGCAGCAGCCGGGGCGCGACCGGGCTGAGATACGGCAGCAGGGTCAGCACCGACTGCCAGGGCCCGGACACCACACGTCCGCGCGGCGGCCGCATGCCGCAGTCCCGCACCACCAGCACCGGTGTACCGGCCGAGGCACCCTGCGGCGGCACCCGCCCGACCTCGTACACGGACAGGCCGTTCTGCCCGCCGCCCATCGCGTGCACCATCTGCATCCAGGCCTGCGGCCGGCCGGTCTCCACGGCGACCCGGGCCCCCGTGGCCGCCGACCGCAGCGCCAGTACCTGCGCGGTCCACAAACCACCGATCAGCACGACGTCGTACGGCGTGGGCCGGTTGATCCCCAGCACCGCCGGCTGGCCCTCGGCGTCGACACCGGCCACCACCCCGTCGTCGCCGATGGGCAGCGCGAGAGCCTCCAGCTGGTGCACCGGCACCCCGTGCCGGCCGTGCCGGGGCCCGACCAGGCCGAGGCCGTGCCGCAGCCGCTCGCCCATCCGCCGCAGCCCGGAGGCCTCCGGGGTCCGCTGCGCGTCCGGGGCCGCGGAAGTCGTCGGAATCGTCGTCACCGGGCACCTCCGAGGGGCAGCGTGGCCAGCATGCCGGGCAGTTGCTCACGGTCGAGGCGCGCCAGGCCGGCGCCGGACTGCCGGGCCGCGCCCTCCAACGCACGCCGTGCCGCCACGAGTTCGTCGTCGCTGCGGCCGGTCACCCGCAGATGCCCGCACAGCGACACCTCCTGCCGGTCGCCGGGCGCCAGGGTCAGGCTGAAGGTCGTCGCCAGCGCGGGTATCGCCGTGACCCGGGCGACGAACTGCGGCAGCGACTCGCCCCGCCCACCGCCCAGTTGGGGCCACCGGCGGACCCAGTACGTGGTGTGCCGCCGGTTGTCACAGCGCCAGCTGCGCCCGGACTCCTCCGTCCGCCGCTCACGCGTCTCGCTGCGCCCCGCCTCCGCCGTGACCAGCGGGTTGGCGCACGCCGAAGTGGCCAGCGCGGCGACCAGCTCCTCCTCGTCCAGCACCCGCGCGCGGAATCCGGCACCGGTCAGCCGGCTCGCCAGATGGTCCGCGGCCCGTACGACGCACTTCTGCGCCCCGAGCAGCCCGCCCCCGCGCGCGGCCACCGCCTCCGCGCACAGCTCCGGGTCGAGCTTCAGCGCGATCCAGGTGATCCGCACCGCCGGGGCGCCCGTCTGCTCCTGCAGCGGCAGGTAGTTGGCGACCGCGACGGACTGCTGGGGCAGGTGCAGCGCGGGCGCCGGCTGCGTGTGCAGCACGATCTGCGCCGACTCCAGCCGGATCCCGTCCACCTCCAGTGCGTCCCGCACCAGCCCCACCGGCAGCGGCTGACGGCTCCGCTCGGCGCGCAGCGCGGTCGCGTCGGCCTCCACCTGGAGCACCGCCGTGACGAACGTCCCGTCACCGACGACGCCGACCGGCCGCCGGTCGCGCGCGCCGTAGGAGTACGTCCGCAGGGCGGGCTCGCACTCCACCGCCGGGACCAGCCCGGGTTCCGTGCCCGGAGGTATCGGGGTGCTCTCGGCCCGCTTCCGGCGGGCGCGCAACTCCCGCGCGGTGCCCAGCCACTCGGGCAGGGAGCGGCCCCGCCGCCGTACGAAGGCCAGCAGCACCAGCGCCACGGCGACGACCGCGGCCGGCACCAGCGCCATCATCCCGATCGCCCAGCCGACGACCAGCACCGCCGCCGCCAGCTCGACCAGCACCAGCCGTTGCAAACGGAACGAACCGGCCTGGCCGGGCCGGGGCCGCAGCCCGAGCGTGACCGACTGCTGCGCCGCGCCGCGCTGAGCGGAGGCGCCGCGCGCCGGCGCCGCGGACCCGGCCGCACGGCCTCGCGCCGCCGACCGGCCGCGCGCTCGCGTCCGCGTTCCGGAAGCCATCACTCCATCCCCCCGATTTGCTCACAACTCGCTGGAACCAGGCCACTGAACAAGGCCCTTGAGGGCCCAGGTACCCTACCCGCTCCACGAGACCCGCTCCGTACCAGGCATAGTAGGGGCCGGGTCCGACAACGGAGGGCGGGGGAGCGGTTCCCCGGGCGCGCTCCGCGTGAGACACGGGGAGAAACGGGCACAGATGGCATCTCGGCGGGATCAACTCAACGCCTACACCTTCGCGAAGCGCCGCATGCTCGCGTCGTTCGTGCAGTCGTCACCGGATGCCTCCGACGAGGGGGCACCGCGGCCACTGCGTGCCGTCCTGCCGGGCGCTATCGTCGGCGTGGTCGTCCTGGCCGCCTTCGGCGCCTGGGGCATGTTCAAGCCGACGGCCCCGCAGGGCTGGGACACACCGGCGACGAAGGTGATCATCGCCAGCAAGTCCACGACCCGGTACGTGGTGCTGAAGACGCACGGCAAGGCCGAACTGCACCCGGTCCTCAACATGGCCTCGGCCAAGCTCGTCCTCGACGGCCAGAGCGACGTCGACGTCGTCACCGTCGACGAGTCGATCCTCGACAACGGCACGATCCCGCACGGCGTCACCATCGGCATCCCCTACGCCCCCGACCGGCTGCCGTCCGCGTCGGAGGCCGGCGCGGACCACACGTGGGCCGTCTGCGAACGCCCGAGCGGCAGCGGCAGCTCCATCCAGAAGGCCGCCTTCGTCCTCGCCGAGCGCGACCAGAAGAAGACCGAGAAGGCCGGTCAGAAGCTGCACGGCGGCGAACTCCTCTACGTCACCACCCCGTCCGACAAGAAGCAGTACGTGGTCGACGCCCAGGGCACGGCGTACCCGGTGGACGGCTCCAACAGCAACCTGGTGGAGACCCTCGTGGGCCTCAACCGCACGCCCCAGCAGGTGACCAGCCAGTGGATCGACACCCTGCACCAGGGCGACCCGATCACGTTCCCGCAGATCGACGGTGTCGCCAACGCCCCAGCGAACGCACCGGGTGAGCTGGGCGACGCCAACCGCGTCGGCATGGTCCTCCGGGCGCCGGTCAACGGCCACGAGCAGTACTTCGTCGTACTGCCCCACCGGGTCGCCCCCGTCTCCGACTTCGTCGCCCGGCTGCTGCTGGCCGACACCGACCTCGTGAAGCTCGGCCAGGCCGGGCACTACAAGGAGGTCAGCGCGGGCGCCATCACCCGGGGCGAGCCGTTCGCCGCCGAGAAGCACTGGCCGACCGAGGAGCCCAGCGCCGTCAACGACCCCTCCACCGCCGCCGGCAGCAGGAACACGGTCTGCAACGTCCTGCACCACGTCGACCCCGACAACGGGGCCACCACGCTGACCACCTGGGCGGGCAAGGACTTCCCCGCCGAGCTGGCCACCGACTCGTCCAGCGCCTACGTCACCCCGGGCTCCGGTCAGCTGTACCGGCAGTTCCAGGGCAAGGAGACCAAGGTGGGCTCGGTCTTCCTGGTCACCGACACCGGTCTGCGCTACGCCCTGCAGTCCAACGCCGACAACGCCAGCGAGAACAACGGCATCGGCATGACCGCCCAGCAGCGCAAGCAGCTGCAGACGCAGGCCAAGCTGGCGCAGACCCGCCTCGGCTACGCCGACGTGCAGACGACGCCCATCCCCGCCCCCTGGTCGAAGTTCCTGCCGACGGGGCCGCGTCTGTCGACGGCGGGCGCGAGCCAGCCGCAGGGCTCGTGAGAGGTACGCCGATGCGGTCCACCCTGCGCACCCGTACGAGCCTGGCGTCGGCGCTGGCCGTCACCGCGTGTCTGCTGGCGGCTCCGGCGGCCGCGGCGGACTCGGTCACCGACCAGTGCACCTTCTCCAAGAAGAACCACAAGTACACCGGCACGCCCTGGGCGTTGCAGCGCGTCAACCTCGACGAACTGTGGACCCAGTCGAAGGGCAAGGGCGTGAAGGTGGCCGTGATCGACACGGGCGTCGACACCGCCAACCCGCAGCTGGCCCACGCGGTCGACGCCTCCCAGGGCGCCAACTACCTGCCCACGAAGGACGGCAAGGGTCAGAAGATCGACGTCGGAAAGAAGGACGGCACGACCGACACCGTCGGCCACGGCACCCGCGTCGCCGGCATCATCGCGGCCCGCCCCATGAAGGGCACCGGCTTCGTCGGCCTCGCTCCCGAGGCCACGATCATCCCGATCAAGCAGAACGACGCCGAGGGCCACGGCACCTCCGACACGCTCGCCGAGGCGATCAAGCACGCCATCGCGGTGGGCGCCAAGGTCATCAACATCTCCCAGGACACGACGAACGCCGTGGCCCCGGGCAACGCCCTGCAGGGCGCGGTCGAGGAGGCCCTGAACCACAAGATCGTCGTGGTCGCCTCGGCGGGCAACGACGGCATCGACGGCACCTCCAAGCGGACGTACCCCGCTTCCTACCAGGGCGTCCTCGCCGTCGCGGCCTCCGACCGCAACAACGAGAAGGCGGCCTTCTCGCAGGCCGGGGACTGGGTGGGCGTCGCCGCGCCGGGCGTCGACATGATCTCCACGGTGCCCAAGGGCGGACACTGCTCCGACAACGGCACGAGCTTCTCCGCGCCGTACGTGGCCGGCGTGGCCGCGCTGATCAAGGCCAAGCACCCCGAGTGGACGGCCCAGGAGGTGGTCGCCCAGATCGAGCAGACGGCCGAACGCTCCATCAACGGCCACGACCGCCTGGTCGGCTGGGGCGTGGTGGACCCGGTCCGCGCCCTGACGGAGGACGATCACCCGATCGAGACCCCCCACCCCGACGCCGGCCTCACCCATGTGCAGGCACCGACCCCCGCCAAGCTCACCCTCGGCGAAACCCCCCAGGAACGCACCGCCCGTATCGCCACCTACGTGGCCGTGGGCGTGGCGGTCCTGGTGGCGGCGCTGGGCGGGGGAGCGGTGGCACTGCGGGACGCGCGGCGCAGGCGCGGCGGCCGGCCGGGGGCGGGGTCATGGACGCGCTGACCAAGCTGAATGTGCTGGGCCTGGTGCTGTCCGCCGTACTCGTGGCCATGGCCTGCGTGAAGGCGGACCGGGTGCGCGCCTGGCGCAGGAACGTCAATCCGTCGGGCCCGGAACTGCCCGACTCCGCCTTCGTCGCCGCCCGCCTCCTCTTCCTCGCCCTGGCCGGCCTCGGCGTCTACACGGCCGTCCAGGGCTTCGGTGTCTCCGACCGCGCGTCCTGGAGCGACGACGAACTGACCAACGCCGTACGGCAAGCGGCCGATGACCTGGACGGCTTCACGTTCCAGGCCGACGACGCGGGTCACCCTCTGGCCTTCACCGACTACGCGTCGCTGATCGAGGAGAAGGTGTACGAGTACGGCGGAGGCGACGCACCGGAGTACGGGGTGACGGCCGACTCCGCCGGAGGGAACACGGCCGGCGACTCGTCCTTCACGGTCACCGCGGACGGCGCGGACGGCGCGTTCTGCACGCGTGTCCACCGCACTCGCTCGACGAAGGACGACTACACGCCGCCGGGCATCACCGGCGGAGAGGGGGCCCTGACGTACCCGGGGTACCGGCTCGCCGTGTCGGTGCGAGACGGGGAGTGCTGAGCGGCCCCTTGGGGCACTGTCGTTGGGCGACAGCGGCGGCGTAGTCCTCGATGAAACGCCGCACGTCCGCCGCTTCCCCCGCGCGCGAGGTCCGCACCGTGGCCCACAGGGAACCGCCCCGCGAGCCCGAACGGGGATACGGGACAAGGCCCACGGCGCCCGTCCGCGAGTAGAGGACCCGACCGCCGTCCGCCGACGCATCGGCCGGCTCCACCCCGAAGGCGGACATGGCCACGTCCCGCGCGGAAGCGTCCGGCCCGCGCTTCTGCACGCTGCTGGAGAACACGACGTCCCCGTCGACGAGAAGCCGGCACCGCTCGACCCCGACCGCCGACGTCGGCCGCACGCCGACCTCGTCTCCGGCGGGCAACAACGGCCCCAGCACGGAGCGGCCGACCTCGACCCCGCACACATCCGCGGGCACCGCGTAGCCGCGCCCGCTCGCCGAGGGAGAACAGCCGACCACCCCACCGACCAGCGAAACCCCCACGACAAGACCGACGGCCCCCCTGCGAAGCCCACTCACCGGCCGGGCTCCGCTCACCGCGTCACCTTGGCCGGCACGTCGCACTTCGCCCTCTGGTGAGCGGAGAGCGCGGCGTTCCGGGCGAGCGAGATCAGCCCCTCCCGCAGCTGATCGCCGTCGGCAGTGCCAAGCTGTTTGAGCTCTACGACGACGCTCAGGTGCCGCTCGAAGCCGCGGGAGACGCAAGGAAGATAGATGGCGGCGAGCCTGTCAGAAGCGACAGCCTTGTCGCCGGCGCCGAACGGCTTCACCGAGGCGTGCGACACGGAGTTCGCGACCACGTCCTTCACCCACTCGTCCGCCTTGTCGTACTGCGTCATCTCGGCCGTGGCCGCAACGAGCTGCTTCCCGTCGCCGTTGACGAAGCAGGAGGCGAAGAAACTGTCGTCCATGTCGTCGGTACGCCCATCGGTGACGGCGCCGTCGAACGTGTACGAGGACTTGTCCGGCAGGACGCGTTTCAGCGCGGCGGCACTGTCCGACGAGGAGCCCAGCGTCCTGCACACATCGGATGCCTTGATCTCGCCCTTCTCCTTCCCGAAGGGGGGAAGTCCGAATGCGTAGAGGACGCCTCCGACAAGGCAGAGCAACAGTGCTGCTCCCCCGGCGAGCAGGGCCCTTGTACGAGTGGATGCCAACGTCTCAATCTTCCGTGTCGAGCTGTCGGGGGATACCCTCCCCGTCCAGGTACTTGTGCACCTTCGTCCCGGCCGTGTTGAACCCGTCTTCCGCAGCCGTGGCCACGGAAGCCTCGATCAACGGGTAGCGATGACCGGAATTCTCGCCCGCCTTCCTGGCGGCGAGTTCCACCACCTTGTACGTCGAATCGGAAGTGTCCTCGAAGCTCTCGCCATTGCGGTAGATGATCTCGCCGGAGCTGTCACGCATCGCTCCTTCGGTGATCTTTCCGATGATCTCATCGGCCGCCGCACCGGCCACGTCACCGATGATGGCACCGCCGGGACCGGTCATCGGTTCCGTGGCCATGCCGATGCCGATGCCTACCGCCGTGCCTCCCCAGCTTCCCGCGCTCTCGATGGCGGCGTTGTAATCGGCGTCCTTCGCGCCGCCCTCCAGTTCTGCCTGGTAGGCCCGGCCGGCGCCGATGATTCCCTCGATCTCGCCCGCCTTGCGTGCGATCTGTTCGGTTCCCTGTTTCAGGTTGTCGGCCTCGGAGAAGGCAGGATCCCCGGTATATGCCGACGGATGCTCGAAGTGATACTGCATCAGCTGAGTCGTGTAGCTGGTCTGACCCAGGTTGACCGCAGCGTAACCCTCAGGGTTCTGGCCGACCGCATACAGGAACCTGGTGATATCCCGTTCGTTGAGCGCGGCCGCTGTGCCCGCCACCGGAAACAGCGCCTCCTCGCTGGAACTTCCCGCATGCAGTTCCCGGTGGATATCGGGCATGTACTCCGCAGCGATCTGCCCCATGCTGTCCGACATGTAGCTGTGGCCGGTCAGTCGCTTCGGATCCTCGGACACCGAATGGAACAGATCCTCCACGAGCTTCGCCTGCCCCGCGTTGTGAGGGGGAGTGTCCGGCGTCGGCATCTCGCCGGCCGGATGCCCGGTCGTGGCGGCCTCCAGGGCCAGGGCCAGGTTGTTCTGGCCCGTGACGATGTCGTCCCCGTGGAGGTCCGCCTCCTTGGGCCAGTCCCGCTCCTCGAACAGGTACTGGAAGTTCGACAGCGACACCTTGCCCTTCTTGCCGTTGCCGTCCGTGTCCCGCTCGAAGGGGTCGTCCGGGTCGTCCTTGGAGATGTACTGCTGGTTGAGGAAGTCGGTCGCCGCATCAGGGCTGTTGGACAGGCCCTTGAGATAGCCGGTGAGCGGGTCGTTGCCGCTGTCGTCCCCGATCCGGTTCAGCCAGGAACTCATGCCTGTGCGCTGCCAGATGGGGTTTCCGTGCTCACCGTTGCCGGTCATCCTCCGTTCGGTGGCCATGAGCTTGGTCCCGTAGTCCTTGAGGAACTGGTCGTCATAGTCACCGGTCCGCATGAGGTTGCTCATGACCTGGAAGCCCATGGGGCCACCCCGGTCGCCGTAGAGCGGCTTGTCGCCGATGTCGATCATCTGGCGCTTCCACTCGGCCATGCCCGTGGAATCGCTCTGCGTGGCGTGGGCCAGCGTCAGCCCCAGATTCCGCTGCAGGTCGTCGAACTGGTCGAGACGCTTGTGCCCCAGCTCGTAGTTGCCCCTGTTGGGATCGCTGATCCCGGTCCAGAACTCCAGGGTCTTCTGCGGCCCGAGGCCGGTGGCGAAGCGCTCGGCGAACAGCGGATCGTTCGCGTACTTCTTCAGTCCCGCGTTGAGCCGGTCGAAGTCCTCGACGGACAGGTCGTCGGGGTTCTTCTTCGCGAGCTTCGCCAGCTCGTCGGCCTCCTTGACGGCATCCGCCGCCGCGTCTCGGTCCTTGTAACTGGCGTCGGAGAAGCCCATCGTGGTCTGGTCGACGAGCGCCATGAGGACGGTCTTGGCCGTGTTGTCGCTCTCGCCGGCCTTGGCGAGGATGCCCTGGATCTCGTCGCGGAGGTCGTCGACGTCCTTCTGGTCGGTCGCGCCGGTCTTGCCGCTGGGGTCGGAACTCCAGTCGGGCCGCGTGTTGCCCATGACCGTGAACTTGCCGTCACCGGCGTCGACGACGGTGAGGTTCTTCTTCTGCCCGCGCGAGACGGCGTCCGTCAGCTGCTGGTGGAACGTCTTCAGCTCGTTGCGGGTGTCACTCAGGATGTTGTGGATGGTGGTCGCCTGCGTGTGGGCGTCCCCGAACTCGCCGGCGGTCTTGCCGACGAACTCCCTGGAGACCTGCGCGTTCACCCCGGCCCAGTCGGCCTTGAGCGCAGCCTTGTGCAGATCGTCCTCGGCGTCCTTCTTGAGGTCCGCGAGGTGCTTCACGAGCGTCGACCAGTCGGTGACGGCGTCGTCGAGCAGCTTGAAGTTGGCGTGGTACAGAGCGTGGAAGTCCATGCGGGTCGTCGTCCTCTGTGAGTAGCGGTGTCAGCTGGTACGGAGGGAGGACTCGCCGGCTCCTCCCCGTGCCGCTACTCCTTCTTCTTGTCCTTCTCGCCGTAGATGGAGTTCTTCTTGCCCGGCGCCCCGACCCGTTCGTCGAACCCGTCGTCCAGGGCGTCGATGCTGCTCATCTGCCGCTGGATGTAGTTCTCGTCGTTCGCGTGCACGGCCTTGGTGGTCTGCATGTGGTTGGAGATCTGGGCACAGGCGTCCATCAGGGACTTCAGCTGCTCCTCCCAGCGGTTCGACACGTGCTGGAGACCGGCACCGAGGGCGAAGCCCTGCTTGGACAGGTCACCGGCCGCGGAGTCGCTGCTCGGAGTCGCCACGCGGGCCTTGTCCCAGAGCTGGTCGTAGAGGTGGTGGGCGGCGCCGCCGATCTTCTCCAGGTCCTTGTGGCCCACCTTGAGGTCACCGGTCTTGCTGGGGACGACGTACGGGCCGTAGGTCCCTCCACCACCGTCCACATGGTTGAGCTGCATATGGGCCGACTGCCCCGAAGCGGCCTGCGCCTTGAGCTGCTCCCACTCGTCCCATGCCATGGAAGGCCCCTTCCCCGTGTGAACACTTCAATGACGGGTAAAGTAGCAACCCCACTCAAGAAAAATCCGAACCACGTCTGGCATGTGTGGATTGTCGAGCGTGAAGATTCACGGGAGGCGCCCGACCGCACGGTGCGGCAGGTGCGCACCCCCTCGCCGCAGCGCCGACGGCGGCCAACTGGACGGCAAACCGCGCACTTCGACGCGCCATGGAGTGGTTTTGTGTCTGCAAAGTCCTGCGCTCGCGGCGTGCGGTGGCGGCACCGCTGGGTGCATGTGAAGTTTCTGCGCAGATACAAGGACACTTCTGTCCTTATTGACCACGTTGTCGGCCTTGAGTGACTCCGGAGTCGGTCACTTCGGGACACCTTTGCAACTGAACCGTCGCAGAGTTCAGTTGGCCGCGATTTCCGCAGTGACTACAGTGGTTGGCGATGGATCCGGGGGTGGGTCGCCCGCTGCCCCGGTCTGTTGAGAGCTGTATGAACGGGGACACGGGGAAGGGGTAGCGGTGGGTGACGGTGGCCGCTCAGATCTGAAGCGCGGCGTCGAAGTGCTGGCCAAGTTCAAGGAAGAGATCAACACGGCTCTGCACAAGTTCGAGGATTCACCGGGCAGTTCGTCCAAGATCGCAGACCAGGAGCTCAGCCGTGGTTCGTTCAGCGGTGCCCAGCTTCCCTTCGGTGCGGCACAAGACCTGCACCTGCAGTACGCGCACGTCCACGCGCGCCTGATGCACCTGTCGAAGACCCTTGCCCTGCAGATCGAGGCGATGACGCTCGCCGCACACTCGGCCGATGTCACGTACGACGGCTCCGAGGACGAGGTGAGGCGTCGGTTCTGGAAGATCAAGACCCAGCTCGACGATGAGTACGACAAGGCGAAGCCCAAGGACGAGCACAAGGTCAAGCAGCCGCCCAAGGACACGAGGCACCACACGGACCACTCGTCCGCGGGGGTGAGCACCAATTGAGCGACAACTGGCAGAAGCAGCCCCAGTACAAGACCGGTCTGGAGCAGGCGAACGTAGAGTCGGTCGTGGCCAACACGGTCGGCGGCGTGAAGAACCTCCTCAGGGGCACACCGCTCGGCTCGACCCAGTTCGACGACGCCGACCTCAACGCCATGATCGACCTGGTCGAGCACGCCAACCCCGAGCATCTGGAGCTGGCCGGCAAGGCACTGTGGGACGCCCGTGATGCCGTCAGCAGGGCTGCGACGGATCTGACCAAGAACATCCGCGCGGTCTTGGCCGACTGGGAGGGCGACGGCGCCGATCAGTTCGAGACCTGGACCAACTCGCTCCTCGACTACACCAAGCGTCTCGAGACCTACGCGCACGTCGCCGGTACCCAGATCTCCACTGCCGCTACCGGCCTGGCCTCCGTGCGCAAGTCCATGCCGCCCAGGGACACTCGGCCGGCCGCCGAGCAGAAGAGGCCCACCGAGCTGCCTCACGCCAAGCAGGTCGACAGCAACTCGGACTTCGTACTCGCCAAGCAGGTCGAGAAGAACCGCCAGGACGCCATCAACCAGATGGTCCGGCTGGGGTCGTTCTATTCGGTGGCCGCTTCGGGGCTGCAGTCGAACCCGGAGCCGAAGCCGATCAAGGCGATTCCGGATGTCGGGGTGGCCCTGCCGAAGGGCGGGAGAGACGTACAACGGCACGCGTACAGCCCCGAGACGTCGACGCCGACGGCTGCGGTCCGGCGAAGCGTAGAGGAAGGTCATAGCGCGGCGCCTGTGGCCCACGGGTCGGAGCCAGGCGGAGGCGTGCCGCCTCTTAAGGAAGTCCACGAACCCAGCGTGCATGCCGGTCACGAGGTCGGCACAGAAATCAACACCGTTGGCACGCTCCCTCCTCCGGCACACACCACACCGTCCGTGCCTCCCGCACCCACGCTTCCGAATGCCGGCGGAGGAGGGCAGACGCTACCGTTGCCTCCTGGTCCCATGACGCCCCCGATTGCGCCGACGGTCGGACGTAGCACAGGCTACGGCCCATCCAATCGGCTCCCGATTTCGGCGCAGGGGCGCACTGGCCCTTCCGGTACCGCACGTGGGCGAGTGCCGCAGGAGCCCGAGGGGCAGTCGGGTCGTACCGTCAGCGGTGGACGCGGTCCGCAAGGGCCCACGGGGCAGGCTGCTCGTGCCATGGGTCGTACGACTTCGGCCGGTCAGTCGGCTGTACGTGGGTCCACTCAGCAGACCGGACGTTCCCCTATGGGCCGCGGCATCACCGGCGGAACACCGAGGACGTCCAACACGCCTGGCGGGCGTGCGGGAACCTCTGGCCCCATCGGTGCGGCCCGCAACGGAGTCATGGGCGGCAAGCCTGTCACGGGCCGTTCGCCGGGAGCGACGTCCAATCCCCGTGTCCCGCGCGGTATGGTCGTCGGCGCTGAGGAGCCGGTCTCCTCGACGCAGCCGAAGGGGGCTCTCGGGCAGCGAGGGGTCGTAGGCGCGCCCACGGCCAAAACGGAAGCCGGCACAAGCCAGTCGGTGCTGCGTTCGGCGAGCAACCCCGAGGGTGCGATCGGTGCGCCGCGGAATGCCGCTGGTTCGAAGTCCGGAGGCGCCGAGAACGGCGCCCGCGAGGGTCTCGGCCGAGGCACGGTCGGGAACCGCCAGAATGCGAACGGTGAGACGGGCGGCGCCGGAGCACCTTCTGAGAAGCGGCAGCATCGCCCGCAGCAGAAGCAGCGGCGTGACGTGCCGGACAAGCGTGACTGAACACAAGCGAGGACGTACACAGGCATGAAGCCAGGGACCGGCCGACGCGGCAGAACTACTGCCCTTTTCACGAGGTGCAGTGCGAGACGTCTGGCAGCAGTGTGCTCGGCACTGGGCACATTGGCCATCGCGTCGGTTGGACTGGCCCCCGGAGCAGCGGCGCAGGACATCCACTCCAAGCAGTGGTACCTCAAAGCCATGGGTGCCGACGAGATATGGAAGTACAGCACCGGAAAAGGGGTGAAGGTCGCCGTCATCGATTCGGGTGTGAATCCGGCGACTCCCTCGCTCAAGGGACAGGTGCTGGTCAATGAGGTGCCGAAGTCAGTCGCCTACAAGGCGACTGAGGACGATGACGGTCACGGCACGGGAATGGCTGAGATCATTGCCGGAACGGGGGCTGGCGGTGGAGTCAAGGGGCTGGCGCCGGGGGCGAAAATCATTCCCTACCACGTCCCCTACTCGACGGAAACCAAATATGCTGCCAAGTTCGCCGATACGGCAGAAGTGATCCGGGCCGTCGCCAACAGTGACGCCAAGATCATCAATATGTCTTTCGGTGGTCCATACCCAAGTTCCGACGAGGAGGACGCCATCAAGTACGCGGCCTCCAAGGGAAAGTTGATGTTCGCTGCCATCGGTAACGGCGGAGAGAAGGGAAAGGGTGAGTACCCCGCCCTCTACCCGTACGTCGTGGGCGTCTCCGCGATAGACAAGTCCGGCACGGTAGCCAAGTTCTCCACCAAGAGCAACTACGTGGACTTCGCGGCCCCAGGCGTTCACATCCCCGGCTGGTGCGACGGCAAGTTCACCCAGTACTGCGACACGGATGGAACCAGCCCCGCCACCGCTCTCGCCTCCGCCTCCGCGGCCCTCGTCTGGTCGGTTCACCCCGACTGGACGGCCAACCAGGTGCTGCGGACCCTCATCGACACGGCGGGTCGTTCCTGGGGGAAGAACGAGCCCAGCACGTACCTCGGCTACGGCATCATCCGCCCGCGCCGAGTGCTGATCGACAAGAACATCAATCCTGGTCCGGCGCACAGGGATCCCCTGTACGCGGAGAACGGGACGGACCCGGACGAAGACGTCATGGCCACTCCCAGTCTGTCGGTCGCGCCCTCTTCCGGGGCCTCGGCCAAGGACACCGGCTCCTCCAGCGGCCCCACCTCCGCAGCCGCCAAGGACTCCGGCTCCGGTGGCAGCACCCAGACCTGGGTGATCATCGGCGCCGCAGCAGCCGTACTAGTCATCGGAGGCGCAGGTTTCGCCGTGCTGCGAGCACGCCGTAACGCCTGAGTGCGCTCCCGAACACCTGCTCCTCGCCGAGTGAGCAGAAGCCCGCTTGCCTTCCGTGCTGACGCCAGAAATCAGCGCAGGGCAAGGTCAGTTCACAACGAAAGGCATCGCAATGGCGACTGGGCGTCAGAAGGTAAGTGACAAGGACATCATCGTCCTCGAAAAGGAGCTCGCGCACCGCTTCGAGGGCATCAAGGGCCAGCTCAAGGAACTGCAGAGCCTCATCGACAGCCTCGAAGGGCACTGGAAGGGCATCGGCGCCGGCGCGTTCAACGCCAAGCAGACCGAGATCAACGAGCGCATGGTGAAGATCGGCAACATCCTCGCCAAGTTCATCGAGGGCATGAGCGCCACGCGGAAGATCAAGGACAGCACCGAAGACGAGGTCCGCTCGCAGGTGCAGGGCATCGACGTGAACTACGGCGGCTCGACCTCCGCGCTGTCCAGCCTCTGATCCCGCCCGCCCACCACTTCTCGACAACGGAGTAATCATGAGCGCCAACAACATCGGCGACCTCGAAGTCTCGTACCACAACCTCGACCACACCGCCACGCAGCTGGCCAACCACGCCAAGCGGCTCGAGGAGAGCCTCGAGGCCATCAAGCAGAAGGTCGCCGGCGTCGCCAGCATGTGGGAGGGCGAGGCCCACCACACGTACACCGAGCAGCAGGCCGCCTGGGACCGCGAGGCCCAGGGCATCCACGAGGCCCTGATGGCGATCGGCCGCGTCGTGCACGCCGCCGGCGGTGACTACCAGGGTGGCGACAAGAAGGCCGCCAGCTACTTCATGTAAGGCTCGAACCAGAGCCGAACGTGCAGGAAGCAGCACCGGGGTGGGCACGCACGGGAGGTGCCCACCCCCCTGCCATGTCCGGCCCCGGAACGGATGACCGGCACATGAGACCTACAGAGGTCAGCAGAGACACGACAGGCAACGGGACAGGCAAGAAGACAGGCAACAGGACAGGCGACGGGACAGGGAATCGTGCACACCACGGGGGGCGCCACGGACGTGGTGGGCGCAGGAGGTCAGGACCGCGCCGGACGATCCCGGCGCATCGGCCCGTACGTCCTCATCACGTCACTGGACGACCCCCGCACCAAAGCCTCCGTCCCCGAACGCCGCTACATCGCCCGCAGCGCCGACGGCCGGGACACCGTCCTGCTCTCCCTCCCGCTGCCCGGAGCCGACGCCCAGCGCTTCCTGACCGAAGCCGACGCCTCCCGCTACCTCCTCGGCCCCTGCGCAGCCCCCGCCACCGCCCTCGCCGGTCCCGGTGAACCCGCCTGGTACGCCTGCCCGTACAGGCCCGCCCTGCCGCTGCCGACCGCCCTGGCCGTCCACGGCGGACCGCTGCCCGAGCGGACCGTACGCGCCCTGGGCGTCGCCCTCGCCGAGACCCTGGCCGTCCTCCACGGACAGGGGCTGACCTTCGCCGGCGTCTCACCGTCGGCCGTCCTCCTCGCCGCTGACGGCCCCCGCCTCTCCTGCTTCGGCGCGGTGCGCGCTGCCGCCCCGGACGGTACGCCCCGCTCCGGGCTGCCGGGGCTGGAAGCGGGCAGTCTGCCTCCGGAGCAGGCGTCCGGCGGGCGCCCGCGCCCTCTCGGGGACGTGTACGCACTCGGCGCGACGCTCGCCCACGCGGCCACCGGACACACCACGCCCGAACGGGACGAACTCCCGGCGCCCTTCCGTTCGGTCATCGCCCGGTGCCTCTCCCGCGACCCGAGCACCCGCCCCCAGTTGGCCGAGCTGATCGACGCCCTGTCCGGCGCGACCGGGACCGAGGCCGAGACCGGGGAGGAAGGCCGCTCCGCGTCCCTCCTCACCCCCGGCTGGCTCCCCGGCCGAGTGATCGCCGCCCTGGCCCACCAGTCGGCGGCCGTCCTCATGGCGGACATCCCCGTAGAGGCCGTGCCGACTTCGCCCGCACACCCCATACCTCACTCGGACTGACGACGGCCCCATGCCCTCCCCCCTCACCCACGACGACCCCCAGGCGTTCGGCCCGTACCGCCCCGTCGCCCGCCTCGGCAGCGGCGGCATGGGCACCGTCTACCTCGCCCGTACGGCAGGCGGCCGTGCCGTCGCGCTGAAGACGATGCACGCCCGCATCGCCTCCGACCCGGCCTCCCGTACCCGGTTCCGGCTGGAGACCGACGCGGCCCGGGTCGTGGGGGAGCGGTTCGGCGCCGGGGTCGTGGACGCGGACCCGCGGGCGCAGACGCCCTGGTTCGCCACCGAGTACGTGCTCGGACCGCCCCTGGACGAGGCCGTGGAGCTGTGCGGTCCGCTGCCCGAGACCTCGGTACGGGCCCTCGGAGCGGCGCTGTGCGGGGCGCTGGGGCAGCTGCACGCCTCCGATGTCGTGCACCGCGACCTCAAGCCGTCCAACATCCTCGTCACCGCGTACGGTCCGAAGGTCATCGACTTCGGTATCGCGCGTGCGGCCGGCGACGACCGCCTCACCCGGGTCGGGGTCGCGGTCGGCACCCCCGCCTTCATGTCGCCGGAGCAGGCGAGCGGGCAGGAGCACACGGCGGCCGGTGACGTCTTCGCGCTCGCCGGTCTGCTCGTCTTCGCCGCCACCGGGCGCCCGCCCTTCGGGCACGGCCAGGCGGCGGATCTGCTGTACCGCGTGCAGTACGCCGAGCCCGACCTGAGCGGTGTGCCCGGCAGCCTGGTACCGGTGCTCGCGCAGTGCCTGGACAAGAATCCCTCCCGCCGGCCGACGACCAGTTGGCTGGCCTCTCAACTTCACGACGGCACCGGCGAGTTCGCCGACCATCTGCCGGACGGCCTCTTGGCCGACATCGGGAGACGGGCTTCCGAGGTCTGGCAGATCACCCCGCAGCGGCTGCCGGCTCCGGTCGACGAGCCCGAGATCGCGGCGACAGCGGTGGGGACGCGGTGGTCCCGTCGGCGGTTGCTGTTCACCGGTGGGGGCGCGGCCGTGACCGTCGCGGCCGGGACGGCTGGAGCGTTGACCTGGGGCGGATGGCCCGGCGGCCCTACGACACAGCCGGCCCCGGGGCCCAGCAACAGCCTGCTGCCGAAGAAGCAGCTGGACTCCCTCTGGCAGATCCAGGTCGCCGACCCGGACAACGCGTATTTCACGGACGACATGGGCTCGCTTCCGTCCCAACTGCACGTCGTTGACAACCTTGTGGCTCTGATGGTGGGGATGAGACTGAACGGTGTCGCCGCCGACACCGGAAAGATCGACTGGCAGTCGGACGACACGGAGTGGACCTGGCAGATCGCGTCCGACGCGGAGCGCATCCTCCTGGTGACCTCGGGGGACGACCACTCCTCGGGGCTTGACACCTCCAAGACGAAGCCATTGGCCCTGGCCTGGATCGATCCCCTCACCGGCACGGCGAGGGATCCTTTCGCTCAGTTCACCGACCTCGGTGACCTTCCGCTGAACCAGGCACTGTGCATCGCGGACGGGGTCGCCTATGTCGTCGCGGGGAGTGGCAAGTATTCCCTCAGCTTCCTCGCCTCGCAGTCCTGGTACGTGGTCGCGGTCGACATCGGCACGGGCAGGCGGTTGTGGACGGCGCCGTTGTCTCGGCGGCGCCAGGACCCCCCGAAGCTGTACGTCCTCGCCGCCGAAGTCGTGGGCAACCGTCTCGTGGCGTTGCAGGAAGCGACCGACGGCACCGTGCACGCGGTCGTACGCGACACCCGTACGGGCACCGTCCAGTGGGACCGCAAGCTGGACGGTGTCGACCCGGACAGCGTCAGGCGGCCCCTGGTCACCGACGTGCGGCACCTGTACGTCGGCGCCGGCCGGCTCAAGGCTCTGAGGCTCAGCGACGGCAGCGTGGCCTGGGATTCCGGCTCCGAGCGCCCGGGGCGTGTGTACGGCCTTCCCGCGCTCGGCGACGGCACCGTGTACGCCGTCGAGAAGGACCTCGGGCTCGTCGCGTTCGATGCGGCGAGCGGCCGCGCCAAGTGGCAGGAGAGGGGCGGGGAGGCCACGAAGGCGGACCTGAAGGCCGCACCGGTGGTCGGCTCCGACTACGTGTACAGCAAGCGCGGGGCACGTCTGTGGGCCACCGGTCTCTCCTCCCATGCCCCGGACCACTCCTACCGGACCACCGGCGAGCAGTTCGTGATCCATGAGAAGGCAAGGGAGATCATCGCGCTGGGGGGCCACTTCCTCGCGGCCTTCCCCTTGCAGTGAGCCGACCGGTGCAGAGAAGAGAAGCCGACCGGTGCAGAGAAGAGAAAGCGACAAGCGATGAGACCCCTGGGGACCGGCGACCCGATCCGCCTCGGCCCGTACCGGCTGCTCGGCGTGCTGGGCGAGGGTGGCATGGGCAAGGTGTACGTGGGACAGGACCACGCGCGCACCGTCGCCGCCGTCAAGGTGCTCCGGCCCGAACTCGCTCATGACGCGGGGCTCGCCCAGCGGTTCGTGCGTGAGGCGCTGGCGGCGCAGGCGGTGCGGAGTCCGGGCGTGGCGGCCGTGCTGGGTGCACAGACCGAGGGCGGACGCCCGTGGATCGCCACCGAGTTCCTCGCCGGACCGACCCTGGACCAGATCGTGGACCAGCACGGCCCGCTGGACGATGCGAAACTGCGCGCCCTTGCCGTGTCCGTCGCCCGCACCCTCCGTGACATCCATGCCGCCGGCTTCATCCACCGCGATCTCAAGCCGCCGAACATCGTGCTCACGTCCACCGGCCCCCGGGTCATCGACTTCGGCATCGCTCGCCCGGAGCACGGTCTCACCCTCACGACCACCGGGCAGATCCCGGTGACCCCGGGATACGGTGCCCCCGAGCAGGTGCTCGGCCGACGTGTCACCCCCGCCGCCGACGTCTTCTCCCTCGGCGCCGTTCTCGTGTACGCGGCCACCGGTGAGCGGGCGTTCGAGGGCGCGCACGTGGCTGCCGTCCAGTACGAGGTCGTGCACGGCGAACCACACTGGCACGGCCTCTCACCCGAACTGCACGCCCTGATCGCCCCGTGCCTGGCCAAGGAGGCGGCGGCGCGGCCCACGCCCGAGCAGATCACCGGGGCCTTCACGTCGCCCAAGAGGTCCGACTCGGTGTGGAAGCGGGGATCCGTGGGCGATGCGATCAGGGAGCGGGAGCGTGAGGTCCGGGAACTGACCTCACCATTTCTGACGACGCAGGCCGGGACACCGCCGAATCGGCGAAGACTGCTGACCGGGTTCGCGGCGGGCGGCGCGCTGCTGGCGGCGACCGGTGGCACGGGGTGGTGGCTGCTGCGTGACGGTGGCACGAGTCGCAAGGACCTGTTCACCATTCCGCCCGCGGTGAAGACACCGTCGGCACGCGTCCTGTCCGCCGACGCCGGCGACTACATCGTCGGTGACCAGGTGAAACCGCTCTGGCAGCGCAAAGGGGCCGTCGGATCCGATGCCCTGGCTCCGCTTCCGGTCCGGGACGTCGTCATCGCCGCTGCTCCGGCCGGTGGGATCGCGGCGTTCAACGTCGTCGACGGCAAACGTCGCTGGCAGACCTCGACCGTGGAGACTACGAGCCGCTGTCTCTCGCTCTCCGACCGTCTGCTCGTGGCCGCTGACAAGGAAGGCACGCTGCGCACCTTCGTCCCGTCCACGGGCGAACCGAAGTGGACGGCGCGGGCCGATGCCGCGGTGCTGCTGGCCGCCGATGAGGAGGCCGTGTACGTCGTAACGAAGGACCACCGGCTGCGCTCGGTGGGTCGTTCCGATGCGAGAATCCGCTGGACCGTGTCGATACCGGCCCCGTTTCGGACGCATGTGCTCCCACAAGGGGCGGCCGACAGCGGAACGCTGGTCGTCGCGACCACGAATGGGCACGCCTTGGCGCTCAGCACGAAGAACGGCAGCCCTTTGTGGACGCTGTACAACCAGGCGAGGAAGAAACAAATCGTCCCGGCGGCACGCAACGGCGTCGTATACCTCAACGGCAAGTCACTCTCCGCGCGGAGGATTTCAGACGGCAAGGAACTCTGGCAGGCGACGAACGAATACGAGACCCCGCCGGAATACGGCCCTGCCGACATCAGCGGCGACTTCGTGTATTCGATTGTCGGCACCATGCTCACACGGTGCCGTATCCACAAAGGCGAGGACTATCGGTGGGCGTCGTACGACTCGGCCGAGGGCTCGGTGGTGGTGCAGGGAAGCGGCGCGTGGGTGGTCCACCAGCAGTACGACATCACGACGATACGGGCCGTGAGCCTCAAGGACGGTTCAGAGGTGTGGAAATACGACTTGTATCACTTCTTGGGTAACAAGATCACCGCCAGCCTCGGAGCCGACGGTAACCGAGCCTTCGCCACGGCCAATAACGACCTGATCGGGTTCCCGGTCTTCTGACCCGGTCAGGGTGCCTTGTAACGGGGCAGCTCCGCCGGGAATGCCCGTGGCGTCTGGCATTCTCCCACCGTGTAAGCACGCTTGGTGAGCTGGTAGGCGAAGTCCGTCACGGCTTGACGCAAAGTGATTCCGCTGGACCTGGTGTCTCCGATCGCGCGCGCTTCCGTGACGAGTGCGTAGGACTCGGAAGCCGCGCCGGCCTTCACCCCCTGGGGAACGCACGGGACGTATACGGAAGCAGTGCCGTGGCGGTTGTCGATTTGCGCCAGAGCCTCCACGCCGTCGGCGGCTGAGCGGATGAGAGCGGTGTCGGCATTACTTCCGTAAAAGTCGACCCACGTCTTCTCGGACGTTTCCTGGACCTTCACTTCTCCCGACAGAAGTGAATCACCGCTCGTAGACACGCGACACGAGAAGGTGAAACTCGTGCCTGAACCGTTCCGTTCGGCGCTTTGCTCCGCCGACCTCGAGTCGGGAAGGACACGGATTACGGTCGCACGCGCAACAGCGCCGTCGCACACCTTCTCGGAGAGCCTGTCGAGGCCTTTCGTGAACAGCTGTTGGTACCCGAACCACCCTCCGCCTGCCACCAGGCAGAGGGCGACGGACCCGAGGGTGAACTGTCTCGTGCTCTTTCTCATCGGGACTGCTTTCATGAATGGCTTGCAGATCAGGCGCTGGGACGCTTCTCGACGTCTTCCATGATGCCGTCGCTGTCACGCCAGCCGTCATTTGCGGCATTGCGCACCAGATCAAGAGTGCCATCCGTGGGAAGGGTTGAGTGATGCTTCTTCATGGCCTCTTGCACTGCCCACTGCGCCTGCTGATTGACTGAATCCTGCATCGCGTTGAGATCTTTGCCGGTTCGATACAGCGAGGCGTCCAGCATGCCGTCCTGCTGCTTCCCGTCGTACATGGTGTCGACTGCGATGCTTGCAACCTGACCGAAAAAGCCGCCGCCTGCTCCGGCGCCTATTTCGGCGAACTTACCCTCCGGGCAGAGTGCCACAGCCCCCATGCCGACCGCTCCCGCAAGGAATGATTTGAAGACCTCCCCCTGCTGGGCCATTGCGTCATTTTCCTGCTTTTCCATCTCGAGAGAGGAGGCGACATCGGAGTCGGCGACCGCGCGGCCCACGATTCCCTCGATCATTCCCGAGTTGTATGCGATGTCATGAATGACTTGCGTCGAACTTCCATGGAACAGCGAGGGGTCGGCCATATGGGCTTCGAGGAGGCTGTCGGTGTAGATGCTCTCGCCGTATCGGATGGCGGCCCGCCCGTTCGCGTCGTTCGACACTTGCGTCAGGAACCGGACTACGTCGGTCTTGTCGAGGCCATGAGGTGCGTCACTGGTCGACAGGAAGACCTTCTCCGAATTGGGTCCACCCAACTCGCGGCTTATTTCGGGCATGTAGGCAGCAGCCATGTGCCCGAAGCTCGCTCCCATGGCCTTGGTCACGAGACCTCCGCCATCGTTCGAGTCGGCGACCGCCGCCATGATGTTGGCCATGATCTTGACCTGGGTGCTGCTGTGCGGAGGGGTCGGGTTCAGTTCACCGGCCGCGCGACCGGTCACGGCCGCTTCCAGGGCATGCCCCAGAGACGTGCCGCGATCCGTGTAGCGCGACGTGTTCAGCATGTGGTCCAGGTCCGACTTGGACTCGAAGGCGTGGGTGGCGGCCTCGGGGTTGTGCGAGAGGGCGTCGAAGAGGCCGTCCAGCGGGTCGCGTCCGTTTCCGCTGCCGAAGACCAGGTCGATGTGGTCGTAGCCCTTCACCCAGAGCGCGTTGGTGTTGACGTCGCCGGCACCCTTGTCCTGCTTGAACAGCCTGGTCCGGTAGTCGTCGAGGAACTCGGTGTCGAACTTCCCTTGCCGCATCAGGCTGCTGATCACCTGGGAGCCGAGCGCACCGATGGGGTTCAGCTGGGAAGGCACCTTGTTGTCGGGGTGGAAACTTGTGTTCATCTCCTTGAGGAGGTCCGACTTCCAGGCCTTCATGCCGTCCGAATCGGAGAATGATGCCGTCGCCAGCGTCATACTCAGGTTCTTCTGCAGTTCCTCCATGCTCTTGAGTTCCGCGCCCCGGGCGCCGGTGTGGGCGTCCACCATGTCCGTCCAGAACTGGAGTGTTCCCTTGCCGCCCAGACCCTCGGCGAACCGTTCGGAGAACAGGGGGTCGTCGTGGTACTTCTCCAGGTACCGGTTGAATTCGGCAATGTCCGCAGCGGACATCTTGTCCGGGTGCTTGGCCATCTTCGCCAGCTTGTCGGCGTTCTCGACGGCGTCGGCGGCGGTGTCGCGGTCCTTGTAGGCGGCGTCGGAGAAGCCGTACTTGGTCTGGTCGACGAGGAGCCGGAGTACCTTGGCGGCACTGTTGTCGCTCTCCCCGGCCTTGCTGAGGATGCGCTGGATCTCGTCGCGGAGGTCGTCGACGTCCTGCTGGCTGGTGGCGCTCGTCTTGCCGCTGGGATCGGAGGCCCAGTCCGGGCGCGTGTTGCCCGTGACGGAGAAAGTGCCGTGGCCGGTGTCGATGACCGTGAGGTTCTTCTTGTCGCCGCGCGCGATGGCGTCGGTCAACTGCGTGCGGTAGCCGATGAGTTCGCCACGCGTGTCCTTGAGGATGTTGGTGATCGTGTCGGCCTGGGTGTGGGCGTCCGCGAACTCCTGCGCGGTCTTGTCGATGAACTCGCGGCTCACCTTGGCGTTGACGCCGTTCCAGCTCGCCTTGTCCGCCTTGCCCTTGAGGTTCTTCTGCGCGTCCTCTTTAAGCGTCGCCAGCTTCTTGGTCATCTCCTCCCAGTCGGTGATGGCCTCACCGAGCTGCGAGAAGTTGCCGTGGCGCAGTGCGTCGAGATCCATCGCCGTCAGCCGTCCTTCCGCTCGTCGAAGCCCTTGTCCAGCTGGGAGATGCTGCTGAGAGTGCCGCCGATGTAGGAATCGTCGGCCGCGTGCTGGTCCTTGGTGTAGCGCATGTGGTTGGAGATGTGAGCGCAGGCGTCGAGAAGGGTCTGCACCTGGTCGACCCAGTGCTCGGCGACGTGGTCGAGGGCGGAGCCCAGAGCGAAGCCCTGGCTCTCCAGGCCTCCGGCTGCCTTCATGGAGGCGATCCGGGCGTGATCGCTGTACCGTCCGAACTCCTGGAACAGTTCGTGCGCCGCGGACCCGATCGCGGCCAGGTCCGTCTGGTGCACGGTGAGGTCACCGCGCGTGCTCTCGCCGCCTCCGCCGCCGGCCGGGGCCAGCTGGTTCAGCTGCATGTGCGTCGACGGCCCCTTCGCGGCCTCCGACTTCAACTCTTCCCACTCGTCCCACGCCATGCGCGGTCCCTCCCCGTGTTCCCCGTGCCCCGCCCGCAGGCGGGGGTTTCGTCAAGCGTGCTACGCCGTGTGCGCCTCAGTACTCCACATCCACCAACCCCGTCTGAACCAACGGCTTCCCCCGCTTCCGGGAGACGAAGACGCCCCGGCCCGCCGGCATCGGACGGGGACGGACGCCGTTCAGGATGTCGCCCTCCGCCGGGTCGCCCGCGAGGACGATTCCCTGGGCGCCGAGTTCCTTCATGCGCTGCATGAACGGCTCGTAGGACGCGCGGCCCGCGCCGGCCGAGGAGCGGGCGATGATGAAGCGGACGCCGACGTCGCGGGCGAACGGCAGCATCTCCGTCAGGCCGCTGAGCGGATTGCCGCTGGAGGTGGACACGAGGTCGTAGTCGTCGATGACGACAAAGACCTGCGGGCCCCGCCACCAGCTCCGGTCCCGCAGCTGCTGCGGGGTGACGTCGGCCGTGGGGCTGCGGCGCTGCATGAGGTCGGCCAGGGCCGTCATGTGGTGGTCCATCTGGCTGGACATCGGGATGTACTCCGCCAAGTGGCTGGCGGGCGTGAGGTCCAGCAGCGAGCGCCGGTTGTCGACGACGAAGAACTTCGCCTCGTCGCCGCTGTAGCGCAGCGTCAGCTGCTTGATCAGCAGCCGCAGCAGGTTGGACTTGCCGGACTCGCTCTCGCCGAAGACGAGGAAGAACGGGTCCTGCTCGAAGTCCAGGAACACCGGCTCCAGGGCCTCCTCGTCCAGCGCGAATGAGATACCCCGCTGCGGGAAGCGGTCGCCCGGCGGGAGTTGCACGGCCTCCAGCTGGCGCGGCAGCAGGCGGACCTTCGGGGCGCCCGGTTCCTGCCAGTGGCGGCCGACCTCGGTGGTGAGCGCCGCCGTGGCCTCGGCCAGGTCGGTGTCGGAGGTGAGGCCGTCGATGCGCGGGACCGCCGCCATGAAGTGCAGCTTCTGCGGGGAGAGACCACGGCCCGGGACGCCCGAGGGGACGTTCGCCGCCACCCTGCGGTCGATCTCGGAGTCCATGACGTCGCCCAGGCGCAGCTCCAGACGGTTCATGAGGTGGTCCTTGAGGTTGGCCCGGACCTCCATCGAGCGCGACGCCGTGATGATCACGTGGATGCCGTAGCCGAGACCCCGCGCGGCGATGTCCAGGACCGCCGGTTCCAGGGCCTCGTAGTCGGTGCGGAAGTTGCCCCAGCCGTCGATGACCAGGAACACGTCGCCCCACGGCTGGTCCGTCACCGAGATCTCGCCGCGGGCGCGGCGGGTGCGGAAGTCGGCGATCGAGGCGATGCCGGCCGTCCGGAAGTACTCCTCGCGGCGGGTCAGGACGCCGTACACCTCGGAGACCGTGCGGCGGACGCGCTCCGGGTCGAGGCGGGAGGCGACGCCACCGACGTGCGGCAGGCCGTCCACCGCCGCCATACCGCCGCCACCGAAGTCCAGCCCGTAGAACTGCACCTCGTGCGGTGTGTGGGTGAGCGCGAAGGAGCAGATCAGCGAGCGCAGCAGCGTCGACTTGCCGGACTGGGGGCCACCGATGATCTGCATATGGCCGGCCGCGCCCGAGAAGTCGAGCATCAGGCGGTCACGGCGCTGCTCGTACGGCTTGTCGACCAGGCCGACCGGGACGACCAGACGGCCGGCGCCCTCGTAGTTCGGCTGGGTCAGACCGCGGCCCTGCACCGCCGCGAGGCCGGGCAGCAGCGCGTCCAGCGACGGCGGGCTCTCCAGCGGCGGCAGCCACACCTGGTGCGCCGCCGGACCCTGCGCCTCCAGCCGGCGCACGATCACGTCGAGGACCGTGTCGGCCAGCGCCTCGTCGACCTCGGGGGCCGACTCGGTGCGCTGCTGGGGGATGGCCACGTAGTGCACCGGCACCTCGGCGGCCGTGAACAGCACCGGGCGCCGGTCCACCGGCAGCTGACCGCCGGGCAGGGCCGTGCGCGGGCCGCCCGTGCGGTAGACGCCGGAGACGTACGCCGCCTTGAAGCGGACCATTTCGTCGGTGCCGAACTTCAGGAAGCCGGAACCGGGGACGTTCGGGAGCTCGTAGGCGTCCGGGACACCCAGGGCCGCGCGGGACTCGGCCGCCGAGAAGGTGCGCAGACCGATGCGGTACGACAGATACGTCTCCAGGCCGCGCAGCCGGCCCTCCTCCAGGCGCTGCGAGGCCAGCAGCAGGTGCACGCCCAGCGAACGGCCGATGCGGCCGATCTGCACGAACATCTCGATGAAGTCCGGCTTCGCGGTCAGCAGTTCGCTGAACTCGTCGATCACCAGGACGAGGGAGGGGATCGGCTGGAGCGGGGCGCCGGCCGCGCGCGCCTTCTCGTAGTCGTGGATGTTGGCGTAGTTGCCCGCGTCGCGCAGCAGCTCCTGGCGGCGGTTCAGTTCACCGCGGATCGAGTCGCCCATGCGGTCGACCAGGGTGAGGTCGTCGGCGAGGTTGGTGATGACCGCCGCCACGTGGGGCATCTGCGCCATGCCGGCGAAGGTCGCACCGCCCTTGAAGTCCGCGAGGACGAAGTTCAGGGTCTCCGAGGAGTGCGTGACCGCCAGGCCCAGCACCAGCGTGCGCAGCAGCTCCGACTTGCCGGAACCGGTGGCGCCGACGCACAGGCCGTGCGGGCCCATGCCCTCCTGCGCGGCCTCCTTCAGGTCCAGCATCACGGGCCGGCCGTCCTCGCCGAGACCGATCGGCACCCGCAGCCGTTCCGCGAGCGCGCGCGGGCGCCAGGTCCGCTTGGTGTCGACCGACGCCGCGTCACCGAGGCCGAGGAGGTCGGTGAACTCCAGGTTCGCCAGCAGCGGTTCGTCGTCGTCGCCGCCCGACGCCATGCGCAGCGGCGCCAGCTGCCGGGCCAGCGCCTCGGCGGACTCGTAGGAGAGCGCGTCCGGGATGCCCTCGTAGACCTCGCCGTGCCCGGACTCCAGACGCAGCAGGCCCGGCTGTACGACGACGGACAGGTCGCCGCCGGCCGTGGTGAGTTCACCGGGTACGACCTCGACGACGGTGACGCCCTGCAGGCCCTCGGGGTTGGCGAGCACCGAGTCCGGCAGCAGGGAGATGTCGTCCAGGACGAGCACGATGTGCGGTGCGTCCAGCACCGGCGCGCCGCCCGGGTGGAAGCGCGGGCGGCCCGTCAGCCGGACGGACAGCAGGTCCTCCAGCTCGCGCGGGTCGGCGCCGATCAGCCGGCGGCTGCCCGCGCCGTCCACCGCACCGGACGCCTGCACGTGCGGCAGCCACTTCGCCCAGTCCCAGTGCGGCAGCGCCTCCCGGCCCGCGGCCACCGCGATGACCAGGTCCTCGGGGGAGTGCAGCGAGGCCAGCGAGCCGACCAGGGCGCGGGCGGAGGACCGTACGGACTGCGGCTCACCGCTGACCGTGACGTGGTAGAAGGCGCGCAGCGACACCGCCATCGGCAGATCGCCGACGGTGTTGTGCGAGGCGACGAAGCGCTGCATCGCGCCCGCGGTCAGCGGCTCCAGCTGCTCCACCGGCCCCGTCTCCGGGGCGACCAGCGGGGTCGCCAGCGGCTGCGGGCCCAGGCCGACGCGCACGTGCGCGAAGTCCTCGTCGCCCGGCCGCCGCTCCCACACCCGGCTGCCCTCGGCGACGAGCGCCCACAGCTGCTCGGGGGAGGGGTGCAGGTAGTACTGCGCGTCCCGCTGCGTACGGGCCGTGTCCACGGCCGCCTTGCGCGTCTGCGACAGATAGCTGAGGTAGTCGCGGCGCATGTCGGCCAGTTGACCCTGTGAGCCCCGGCGGAAACGGACCACCATCGCGATGGACATGCCCACCGTCGAGGCGATCATGATCATGCCCATGATCTTCATGAACGGCTGGCCGTTCGTGAAGAAGAAGACGACCGAGCCGCCCATGCCCAGCGTGGGCAGGAGCTGCATCAGCACGCTCTCCTGGTGCCCCCGAGGCAGTTCGGGCGGTGCCTCGACAACGACCTCTTGTGTGGGCACTTCGGACGGCAGCGCCCTAGGGGGGCGCTTGACGACAATCTGGCTCACCGCTCACCAATTCCCTTGCCCGACCCAGGCTTTCCGCCCACCGCCCCGTGTCCGGCGGGCGCAGGCCGCCGCGTGATCCTACTGAGTTCACCCGGCACGGGTGAGCGGTAGGGTGCCGGGTGTTCGCGTGAGCACACGCCGAGCAGGCCGGAAAAACCGGGACACCCCGCCCGAATTCGGAGGGGCAGGGCCCGGGAATCCGGGCGCCCGGCGCCCGCGCCGCCGCGCACGCGGCGAACCGGCACGAGACCTTCACGAAGTAGACGCACCACCACCACTGAGGGGGAGCAGCAGGTGAGCATGACGGCCGCCGCCACCGGCGGACCCGGGACGGGAGCCCCTTCCGCGTCCGGCACCGGACTCGGCTTCTGCCGGGTCACCATCGTCGCGCCGGACAGCCGCATCGACGTGGCGCTGCCCGACGACGTCCCGGTCGCCGACCTCTACCCGGAGATCCTCCGGCTGTCCCAGCAGAGCCCCGAGACGGGCGCCCCGGTCGGCTACCACCTCGTCCGCACCGACGGCACCGTGCTGGACAGCGCCCGCTCCTTCGCCGCCCAGCGCATTCTCGACGGCGAACTCCTCACGCTGCGCCCGTTCGCGGAGTCGCTGCCGCCGGCCGTCTTCGACGACGTCGCCGAGGCCGTCGCCACCGCCGTCACCAAGCAGCACAAGCTGTGGAGCGGCGAACTGACCCGGGCCGCGGGCCTCGTCGGCGGCGGCGTGCTGCCGGCCCTCCTCGCCTTCGTCGCCTGGACCGCCGACCCGCGCCACGACATGAACGGCCTGGCCGGCATCCTCGCCGCCGTCACCGGCATCCTGCTCGTCGTGCTCTCCGCCGTCCGCGCCCGCGTCTACGACGACCGCGGCTCGGCCGTCGCCCTCGGTCTCGGCGCGCTGCCCAACATCGGTGTCGCCGGCAGCGGACTGCTGCCGCTCACCGCCGGCGAGGGCATCGGCAGACTGCAGTTCCTGCTGGCGTGCGCGGCCGTCCTCGTCGCCGCCCTCGTCCTCGCCCTGTGCTCCCCGCACGGCGACGGCCCCTTCGTGTCCTTCGTGTTCGCCTCGGCGGTCGCCCTCGTCGTCGTCTTCGTCGCGACCCTCACCCACTGGTCCGCGACCGAGATGGCCGGCCTGTGCGCGCCCGTCGCCGTGGGCGCCCTCGCCTTCCTGCCCGGCATGTCCATGCGCTTCGCCCGGCTGCCGATCGGCTTCGAGAACCCCAGCAGCGGCACCCCCCGCTCCGCCTACGGCACCGAGTCCGCCGCGCCGGAGCCCGTGGACACCGGGCGCATCGAGGCCCAGGCCCGGCGCGGCCACGAACTCCTCGTCGGCCTGGTCGGCGGCTGCGCGCTGCTCGCCGTCGGCGCCTCGGCCGTCCTGGGCTTCTCCGACGACATCTGGGCCCAGCTGCTCGCGCTCGCCACCGGTGTCGCGATGCTCATGCGCGCCGGCCTCTTCCGCTACACCGCCCAGGTCGCCCCCGTCCTGGCGGCGGGCCTCGGCGCGCTGGTCCTGCTCGGCCTCGGTCTCGCCCTCAACCCGCCGCGGCACGTGATGCTCGAGGCGCTCGCCGGCCACCGCACCGACCTCGACATCCGCACCATCTGGCTGATCGCGGTCATCGCCGCGGCCGGTGCCCTGGTCACGACGCTGGGCCTGGTCCTCTCGCGCGGCGGGCTCACCCCGTTCTGGGGCCGCTTCCTGGAGATCGGCGAGGGCTTCGTCCTGCTGACCCTGATCCCGCTCACCCTGGCGGTCTTCGACGTGTACGCGAGCGCGCGCGCGATGACCAGCAAATAATCTCCGCGGTACGGCACCGGGCCCCGGCTCCCGATCAGGAGCCGGGGCCCGGTGCCGTACCGCGTGGGCCGCTCACTGCGCGACGGGTCCCCCGTCGTGCGGCACCGGCTCCAGATCGAACTCGCCGTCCCGCGCCCCCAGCACGAACGCCCGCCACTCCGCCTCGGTGTAGCGCAGCACGGTCCCGGGATCCAGCGAGGAACGCATGGCCACCGCCCCGGCGGGGAGGTACGCGATCTCGACGCGCTCCTCGTGCTCCTCCGTACCCGGCGCGCAGTGCCACTCGACGCCCGAGATGTCGAGCGCGTACAGCTCGTCCCGCTCCCGCTCCTTGCGCGCCTTGATCTCCGCTTCCGTCTCCGTCATCGTGCAGCGATCCCTTCCCGGGGTGCCTACGGGGTGCCGGCGCTCACCCTAGTGGCCGGTGACGGCCCGCCCGGGCGGTTCGGAAACCGGGGGAAAGATGCCGGCCACCTCCTGGTACCCTGTGTGACGGCCGTTCGTGTACGCGCCCCCGGAGCCCAGCGCCCTGGAGGCCGCGCCCAGCGGATCCCCGCCTCCCGAGTAACGGAAGCTCCCCGAGACGTAGACCGGGGGCACTCGGTGGCACTCATCAGACTCATGAGGAGTACGCGTGTCGCTCGACGCCGCTACGAAGAAGCAGATCATCTCCGAGTTCGGTACCAAGGAGGGTGACACCGGCTCCCCCGAGGTCCAGGTCGCCATGCTCTCCCGTCGGATCTCCGACCTGACGGAGCACCTCAAGACCCACAAGCACGACCACCACTCCCGTCGTGGCCTGCTGATCCTCGTCGGTCAGCGCCGCCGGCTGCTGCAGTACCTGGCGAAGAAGGACATCCAGCGCTTCCGTGCGCTGGTCGACCGCCTCGGCATCCGCCGCGGTGCGGCGGGCGCCAAGTAAGACGCCGTGAAGGGAGCGGTTCCCGGTAGCACTCGGGGACCGCTCCCTTCGTCGTACATGCGGAAACGTGCGGAGTGTCACACACGCTTTGTAGTGTGGTAGGCACAACGCAGTACGTACGACACGCAACGCAGAACACAACGCAGGACAGAACGAGGAGAAGCGCACCTCGCCGCCGCCGGTCCTCGGTAGTGGCCCCCGGGGGGAAGTGAGCCCCGGGTGCTTCGATCGAAGACCGGCCCGCACCAGACGGCGCGCTTCTCCGCCACAGTCCCCCTGCCACACGGGCAGCCAAGGGACGAAAGACGATACGTAACGGAGAAAACGCTAGTGGAGAACGAGACCCACTACGCCGAGGCCGTCATCGACAATGGCGCCTTCGGTACCCGTACCATCCGCTTCGAGACGGGCCGCCTGGCCAAGCAGGCCGCCGGCTCCGCCGTGGCGTACCTGGACGACGACACCATGGTGCTGTCGGCCACCACCGCCTCCAAGAACCCCAAGGACCAGCTCGACTTCTTCCCCCTCACGGTGGACGTCGAGGAGCGGATGTACGCCGCCGGCAAGATCCCCGGCAGCTTCTTCCGCCGTGAGGGCCGTCCCTCCGAGGACGCCATCCTCACCTGCCGCCTGATCGACCGCCCGCTGCGCCCGTCCTTCAAGAAGGGCCTGCGCAACGAGATCCAGGTCGTCTGCACGGTCATGGCGCTCAACCCGGACCACCTGTACGACGTCGTCGCGATCAACGCCGCGTCCGCGTCCACGCAGCTGGCCGGCCTGCCCTTCTCCGGCCCGATCGGCGGCGTCCGCGTCGCGCTGATCCGCGGCCAGTGGGTCGCCTTCCCGACGCACACCGAGCTCGAGGACGCCGTCTTCGACATGGTCGTCGCGGGCCGCGTCCTGGAGGACGGCGACGTCGCGATCATGATGGTCGAGGCCGAGGCCACCGACAAGGCGATCAAGCTGGTCGAGGGCGGCGCCGAGGCGCCGACCGAGGAGATCGTCGCCGCCGGTCTGGAGGCCGCCAAGCCCTTCATCAAGGTGCTGTGCCGCGCCCAGGCCGACCTCGCCGCCAAGGCCGCCAAGCCGACCGGCGAGTTCCCGATCTTCCTGGACTACCAGGACGACGTCCTCGAGGCCCTGACCGCCGCGGTCAAGCCCGAGCTCGCCCAGGCGCTCACCATCGCCGGCAAGCAGGAGCGCGAGGCCGAGCTGGACCGCGTCAAGGGTCTGGCCGCCGAGAAGCTCCTCCCCGAGTTCGAGGGCCGCGAGAAGGAGATCTCCGCCGCGTACCGCTCCCTGACCAAGACCCTGGTCCGCGAGCGCGTCATCCGGGAGAAGAAGCGCATCGACGGCCGCGGTGTCACCGACATCCGCACCCTGGCCGCCGAGGTCGAGGCCATCCCGCGCGTGCACGGCTCCGCGGTGTTCGAGCGTGGCGAGACCCAGATCCTGGGCGTCACCACCCTCAACATGCTCCGCATGGAGCAGCAGCTGGACACCCTCTCCCCGGTGACCCGCAAGCGCTACATGCACAACTACAACTTCCCGCCGTACTCCACCGGCGAGACCGGCCGCGTCGGCTCCCCGAAGCGCCGCGAGATCGGCCACGGCGCCCTCGCCGAGCGCGCGCTCGTGCCGGTGCTGCCGACGCGCGAGGAGTTCCCCTACGCGATCCGCCAGGTCTCCGAGGCGCTGAGCTCCAACGGCTCGACGTCCATGGGTTCGGTCTGCGCCTCCACCATGTCGCTGCTGAACGCCGGTGTGCCGCTGAAGGCCCCCGTCGCCGGTATCGCCATGGGCCTGATCTCCCAGGAGATCGAGGGCGAGACGCACTACGTCACCCTCACCGACATCCTCGGTGCCGAGGACGCCTTCGGCGACATGGACTTCAAGGTCGCCGGCACCAAGGAGTTCGTGACCGCCCTCCAGCTCGACACCAAGCTGGACGGCATCCCGGCCTCCGTCCTGGCCGCGGCCCTCAAGCAGGCCCGCGACGCCCGCCTCCACATCCTCGACGTGATGATGGAAGCGATCGACACGCCGGACGAGATGTCCCCGAACGCCCCGCGGATCATCACCGTCAAGATCCCCGTGGACAAGATCGGTGAGGTCATCGGCCCCAAGGGCAAGATGATCAACCAGATCCAGGAGGACACCGGCGCCGAGATCACGATCGAGGACGACGGCACCATCTACATCGGTGCCGCCGACGGCCCGGCCGCCGAGGCCGCCCGCGCCACGATCAACGGCATCGCCAACCCGACGATGCCCGAGGTCGGCGAGCGCTACCTGGGTACGGTCGTCAAGACCACCACCTTCGGTGCGTTCGTCTCCCTGCTGCCCGGCAAGGACGGTCTGCTGCACATCTCGCAGATCCGCAAGCTCGCCGGCGGCAAGCGCGTGGAGAACGTCGAGGACGTCCTCGGCGTGGGCCAGAAGGTCCAGGTCGAGATCGCCGAGATCGACTCCCGCGGCAAGCTCTCCCTCGTCCCGGTGATCGAGGGCGAGGAAGGTTCTGACGAGGCGAAGGACGACGCCGAGCAGTGACCTCCCGTAGCTCCAAGGTGACGGCCCGCCCCTCTTCGGAGGCGCGGGCCGTCGCCCGTACCCAAACCCTGATCAAGGGCCAGAACGGCATCGGCACGGTCCGCAAGACCACCCTCCCGGGCGGCCTGCGCATCGTCACCGAGACCCTGCCCTCGGTCCGCTCCGCCACCTTCGGCATCTGGGCGCACGTCGGCTCCCGCGACGAGACCCCGGCCCTGAACGGCGCCACGCACTACCTGGAGCACCTGCTCTTCAAGGGCACCTCCCGGCGCAGCGCGCTGGACATCTCCGCCGCCCTCGACGCCGTCGGCGGCGAGATGAACGCGTTCACGGCCAAGGAGTACACGTGCTACTACGCACGCGTGCTCGACACCGACCTGCCGCTCGCCATAGACGTCGTCTGCGACATGCTGACCGGCTCCCTGATCCTGGAAGAGGACGTCGACGTCGAACGCGGCGCGATCCTCGAAGAGATCGCCATGACCGAGGACGACCCGGGCGACTGCGTGCACGACCTGTTCGCGCACACCATGTTCGGCGGCAACGCCCTCGGCCGACCGGTCCTCGGCACGGTCGACACGGTCAACGCCCTCACCGCCGACCGCATCCGCCGCTTCTACCGGAAGCACTACGACCCGACCCACCTCGTGGTCGCCTGCGCCGGCAACATCGACCACAACAAGGTCGTACGACAGGTCCGCGCGGCCTTCGAGAAGGCGGGCGCCTTCGGGAACCCGGACGTGACGCCCATCGGCCCGCGCCAGGGCAGCCGGACGATCCGCACGGCCGGCAAGGTCGAGCTGCTCGGCCGCAAGACCGAGCAGGCGCACGTGGTCCTGGGCATGCCCGGCATCTCCCGCACCGACGACCGCCGCTGGGCCATGGGCGTGCTCAACACCGCCCTCGGCGGCGGCATGTCCTCCCGGCTCTTCCAGGAGGTCCGGGAGAAGCGGGGCCTCGCCTACAGCGTGTACTCGTACACCTCCGGCTTCGCCGACTGCGGCCTGTTCGGCGTCTACGCCGGCTGCCGGCCGAGCCAGGTGCACGACGTGCTCAGGATCTGCCGGGACGAACTCGACCACGTCGCGGCCAACGGCCTGACCGACGACGAGATCGGCCGCGCCATCGGTCAGCTCCAGGGCTCCACCGTCCTCGGGCTGGAGGACACCGGCGCGCTGATGAACCGTATCGGCAAGAGCGAGCTGTGCTGGGGCGAGCAGATGTCCGTCGACGACCTGCTGGCGAAGATAGCCGCGGTCACCCCGGACGAGGTCCGCTCGGTCGCCCGGGACATCCTGGGACAGCGCCCGTCGCTGTCGGTCATCGGCCCGCTGAAGGACAAGCAGGCCGGGCGGCTGCACGACGCCGTCGCCTAACCCCTCCGTCTTCGGTAAGGAAGCACAACAGATGAGCAAGCTGCGCGTGGCGGTCCTCGGTGCCAAGGGCCGGATCGGGTCCGAGGCGGTCCGGGCGGTCGACGCCGCCGAGGACATGGAACTGGTCGCCGCCCTCGGCCGGGGCGACACGCTGGAGACGCTGACGGCGGCCGGTGCCCAGGTCGTCGTCGAGCTGACCACTCCCGACTCGGTCATGGACAACCTGGACTTCTGCGTGCGCCACGGCATCCACGCGGTCGTCGGGACGACGGGCTGGACCGAGGAGCGCCTCGCGCAGCTGAAGGGCTGGCTCGCCGACTCCCCGGAGACCGGTGTGCTCATCGCGCCGAACTTCTCCATCGGGGCCGTCCTGACGATGAAGTTCGCGCAGATCGCCGCGCCGTACTTCGAGTCCGTCGAGGTCGTCGAGCTGCACCACCCGAACAAGGTGGACGCCCCGAGCGGTACGGCCACGCGCACGGCCCAGCTCATCGCCGAGGCCCGCCGGGCGGCCGGCACCGCCCCGGCACCGGACGCCACGGTGACGGCCCTCGACGGCGCGCGGGGCGCCGACGTCGACGGGATCCCGGTCCACGCCGTCCGCCTGCGCGGTCTCCTGGCCCACCAGGAGGTGCTGCTCGGCGGCGAGGGCGAGACCCTCACCGTCCGCCACGACTCCCTGCACCACAGCAGCTTCATGCCGGGCATCCTGCTCGGCGCCCGCCGCGTGGTGACCACTCCGGGCCTGACCTTCGGCCTGGAACACTTCCTCGACCTGAGCTGAGCCCACCTCGTCATGCGCGCGAAGATCACCTACCTCGTCACGGCCGCCGTCCTCGTCTTCTACTTCGTCCTGGTCGGCAGCCGCGGCGTGATGCTCATCCAGTCCGGCACGGTCGTCACCGTCACCTTCGGGGTGGCGGTGCTGATCCTGCCGGTCATCGGCCTGTGGTTCCTGTGGAAGAACACCCAGTTCGTCCGCAGGGCCAACGCCCTCGCCACCGAACTCGACGCCGAGGGCGGCCTGCCCGTGGACGAGCTGCGGCGCCTCCCGAGCGGCCGGATCGACCGGGACTCGGCCGACGAGGTGTTCACCAAGCGCAAGGCCGAGACCGAGGCGTCCCCCGACGACTGGCGCTGCTGGTTCCGCCTGGCCGTGGCCTACCACGACGCCCGCGACACCCCCCGCGCCCGCAAGGCGATGCAACGGGCCATCGCCCTGCACGACGGAAAGCCCGTCCAGGCCTGACACCGGCCAAGTCCCGCCCCGGCGGCAGCCGGACGACGCGCGCTCCGGCGGGCCGTCGCGCCTCCCCGCCTCAAAGGCCCGGGAGGGACCCCGGAGGCGGCACGGGTGGGCGCAGCGGCGCCTCTCGGCGAGCAGCGCCCGCCCCTCCGGCCGCCACCGGCACAGGGCCCTCGAAGGGAGGGCCGCCCCCAGCGGTCAGCCGCGCCCGTACTCGGCCGCCCACGCCTCCACCACGTCCGCAGCCCGGTCGAACGCGGCCGGGCGCCCCAGGAAGTCCAGGGAGTGCGTGGTCAGCAGCGGCGGTGTGTCACCGGCGCCGCGGTCCTTGCGGACGAGCGCCAGCGCCTGCCCCTGCACCGTCCGCGGCAGCCCCACCCACCGCACCGGCTGCTGCACCGTCCGCAGGGACACCACCCGCGCCCAGGGGACCGTCCGCGTCACCAAAAAGCGGACCTGCCGCAGCCCGCGCCCGCTCACCCACACCCCCATGCGCAGCAACCGCAGCGCACCGGCGACGAGCGCGAGACCCGCGCCCAGGACCGCCCCGGCGGAGGAGGCCGAGCCGGTCAGGGCGATGAGGACCGCGCCGAACAGCACGAACGAGGCCAGCAGCAGCCCGAGCGCGGCCACCCCCACCCGCCAGGGACCAGGGCGGTACGGCCGCCGCCAGCGGTCGGGGTCGGCGTACGGCAGCGCGCTCCAGGCCGCCTCGAAGGTGCGGTCGGCCGTCAGGAAGGGCAGGGGCACGGCTGGTCCTCACTCGGTCCTCGCGTGGGCTGTGCCCGGTGAGGCTATCCGGCCGTGTTCCGCCCCACCAGCCTGGAGCGTCCGGAAGGGTCAGCGGGACGGGTCAGTGCCCCTGGGACGCCTGGGACTGCTGCAGCGACGTACTGGAAGGTGTGGACAGCGCCGGCGTGCCGAGGATCAGGGCGCCCACGAGCCCGGCGACGAGGGTGAGACCCAGCAGCGAGCGCCCGGCCATCTCGCCGAAGGACGCCCGCGGGCGGGGCGGGGGAGTGACATTGCTGCGGAACCGGTCCGCCTCTGCCAGGAAGGCGAAGGGTACGGGCTCGCGCCGACGGAACATCGCGGTTGCCTCTCCTCTCGGGAGTCGGGATCGAACGTGCAGGCCTCACCGGTACAGACGCTCCGGTGACACAAAAGGTGCCCATGTCGGAAAAAATCCGTGGTGGGATTTTTGAGGCCATGCACTGCCGTGGCCGGGGCGGGTGCCCCGTAAGGTGGGCGCGAACCTAAGAAGTGATGGGAAGGACCCCAACCCCCGTGACCACCCCCGAGTCGCTCACGTTCCGCAGCGACGTCACCGTCGAGCTGGTGAAGTCCAGCGCTTCGGACGCCGACGTCCTCTTCGCCGCCCGGGTCTCGACCGCCGGCGAGCAGTCCCTCGACGAGCTGAAGAAGGACCCCGAGCGCTCCAAGGGCCTGATCAACTACCTGATGCGCGACCGGCACGGCAGCCCGTTCGAGCACAACTCGATGACCTTCTTCATCAGCGCCCCGATCTTCGTGTTCCGCGAGTTCATGCGGCACCGGGTCGGCTGGTCGTACAACGAGGAGTCGGGCCGCTACCGGGAGCTGGAGCCCGTCTTCTACGTCCCCGACGCCTCCCGCAAGCTCGTCCAGGAGGGCCGGCCCGGCAAGTACGTCTTCGTCGAGGGCACCCCGGCCCAGCACGAGGCGGTCAGCAGCACCCTGCGGGAGTCGTACGAGCAGGCGTACGCCTCCTACCAGAAGATGCTCGCCGAGGGCGTCGCCCGTGAGGTGGCCCGCGCGGCCCTCCCCGTCGGCCTCTTCTCCTCGATGTACGCCACCTGCAACGCCCGCTCCCTGATGCACTTCCTCGGCCTGCGCACCCAGCACGAGCTGGCCAAGGTGCCGTCCTTCCCGCAGCGGGAGATCGAGATGGTCGGCGAGAGGATGGAGGCGGAATGGGCCGCGCTCATGCCGCTGACCTACGCAGCCTTCAACGCGAACGGACGTGTGGCCCCGTAACGAAGCCCTGTTCCCACGCCCGGAACGGATGTACGGATCAGCCTGGCGAAGTGTCCGTATTGCGGCATTTAGAGAAGTTCATCTAGCCTGATCAAACGGACCCGGCACTGCTTGAACCCCCGAGCAGGCAGTGCCGGGCTCCGCATTTGTCCGGACTTACCCGACCCCCCGAGGGCAGACCACCCAGGGAGCACCGAGTAGCGTGTTACCCATGGCTCCGACCTCGACTCCGCAGACCCCCTTCGGGCGGGTCCTCACCGCCATGGTCACGCCCTTCACGGCGGACGGCGCACTCGACCTCGACGGCGCGCAGCGGCTCGCCGCCCACCTGGTGGACGCAGGCAACGACGGCCTGATCGTCAACGGCACCACCGGCGAGTCCCCCACCACCAGCGACGCGGAGAAATCGGACCTGGTACGAGCCGTCCTGGAGGCCGTCGGAGACCGCGCCCACGTCGTCGCGGGCGTCGGCACCAACGACACCCGCCACAGCATCGAGCTGGCCCGTGAGGCCGAGCGGATCGGCGCACACGGCCTCCTGGTCGTCACGCCGTACTACAACAAGCCCCCGCAGGAGGGCCTGTACCGCCACTTCACGGCCGTCGCCGACGCCACCGGTCTGCCGGTCATGCTCTACGACATCCCCGGCCGCAGCGGCGTCCCGATCAGCACCGAGACCCTGGTCCGGCTCGCCGAGCACCCCCGCATCGTCGCCAACAAGGACGCCAAGGGCGACCTCGGCCGCGCCAGCTGGGCCATCGCCCAGTCCGGCCTCGCCTGGTACTCCGGCGACGACATGCTGAACCTCCCGCTGCTCTCCGTGGGCGCGGTCGGCTTCGTCTCGGTCGTCGGCCACCTGGTCACCCCCGACCTGCGCGCCCTCGTGGACGCCCACGTCTCCGGTGACGTCGTCAAGGCCACCGAGATCCACCAGAAGCTGCTCCCGGTCTACACCGGCATGTTCCGCACGCAGGGCGTCATGACCACCAAGGCCGCCCTCGCCCTGCAGGGCCTGCCCGCCGGCCCGCTGCGCTCGCCCATGGTCGAGTGCTCGCCCGAGGAGATCGCCCAGCTCAAGATCGATCTTGCCGCCGGCGGGGTACAGCTCTAGCAACAGACTTCGCACCATCCGGGCCCTCAGGGCCCCACATGCTTCACAACTGAAGAACAACCGCATACGCAGGCCACCGGTGCCTGCACACGACAACGACAACTGCTTCTGCACGAACGTCATGCGCGCCACGTGCCCGACCGGTACGTGGCGCGCATGGTGAGGAGAGTCTTTTGAGTCATCCGCATCCTGAACTCGGCCCGCCCCCGCCGCTCCCCGAGGGTGGCCTTCGCGTCACCCCGCTCGGCGGCCTCGGTGAGATCGGCCGGAACATGACGGTCTTCGAGTACGGCGGCCGTCTTCTGATCGTCGACTGCGGAGTGCTCTTCCCCGAGGAGGAGCAGCCCGGAATCGACCTGATCCTGCCGGACTTCTCGTCCATCCGGGACCGCCTCGACGACATCGAGGGCATCGTCCTCACGCACGGCCACGAGGACCACATCGGCGGCGTCCCGTTCCTGCTCCGCGAAAAGCCGGACATCCCGCTGATCGGCTCCAAGCTGACCCTCGCGCTGATCGAGGCCAAGCTCCAGGAGCACCGGATCCGGCCGTACACGCTCGAGGTGGCCGAGGGGAACCGCGAGCGCGTCGGCCCCTTCGACTGCGAGTTCGTGGCCGTCAACCACTCCATCCCGGACGCCCTCGCCGTCGCCATCCGCACGCCCGCCGGCATGGTCGTCCACACCGGCGACTTCAAGATGGACCAGCTCCCGCTGGACAACCGCCTCACCGACCTGCACGCCTTCGCACGGCTGAGCGAGGAGGGCATCGACCTCCTCCTCACCGACTCCACGAACGCCGAGGTCCCGGGCTTCACCCCGCACGAGCGGGACATCTCCAACGTCCTGCGGCAGGTCTTCGCGAACGCCCGCAAGCGGATCATCGTGGCGAGCTTCGCCAGCCACGTCCACCGCATCCAGCAGATCCTGGACGCCGCCCACGAGTACGGCCGCCGGGTCGCCTTCGTCGGCCGCTCCATGGTCCGCAACATGGGCATCGCCCGCGACCTCGGCTACCTGAAGGTCCCGCCGGGCCTGGTGGTCGACGTCAGGACGCTGGACGACCTGCCCGACCACGAGGTGGTCCTGGTCTGCACGGGCTCCCAGGGCGAGCCGATGGCCGCGCTGTCGAGGATGGCCAACAGGGACCACCAGATCCGGATCGTCGACGGCGACACGGTCATCCTGGCGTCGTCCCTCATCCCCGGGAACGAGAACGCGGTCTACCGCGTGATCAACGGCCTGACCCGCTGGGGCGCCAACGTCGTCCACAAGGGCAACGCCAAGGTGCATGTTTCCGGCCACGCGTCCGCGGGCGAGTTGCTGTACTTCTACAACATCTGCCGCCCGAAGAACCTGATGCCGGTCCACGGCGAATGGCGCCACCTGCGCGCCAACGCCGAGCTGGGTGCCCTCACGGGCGTCCCGCACGACCGGATCGTCATCGCCGAGGACGGCGTGGCGGTGGACCTGGTCGAGGGCAAGGCCAAGATCTCCGGAAAGGTCCAGGCGGGTTACGTCTACGTCGACGGCCTCTCCGTCGGTGACGTCGGCGAGCCGGCGCTCAAGGACCGCAAGATCCTCGGCGACGAGGGCATCATCTCGGTCTTCGTGGTCGTGGACTCGTCCACCGGCAAGATCACCGGCGGCCCGCACGTACAGGCCCGCGGTTCCGGCATCGAGGACTCGGCCTTCGCCGACGTCCTCCCGAAGATCACGGAAGCGCTGGAGCGGTCCGCGCAGGACGGTGTCGTGGAGCCCCACCAGCTCCAGCAGCTCATCCGCCGCACCCTCGGCAAGTGGGTCTCGGACAGCTATCGCCGCAGGCCGATGATCCTGCCGGTGGTCGTGGAGGTCTGACGACCCGTCGGCGTATGACCCGAGCGGGGCACCTCGATTTGCATCGGGGCGCCCCGCTCCAGTACGTTTACGGCTCCGCCCAACCGGGAACCCCAGCACTTCACGCGCTGGACACATGTGACCGGGCGGGGCGGGAAAGCCGACTCAGAACTTCTGATAAAGTCGGAACCGTCGGAAAGGAAACCGCGAGAGCGGAAACCTGGAAAGCACCGAGGAAATCGGATCGAGAAAAGATCTGATAGAGTCGGAAACACCGAAGGGAAGCCCGGAGGAAAGCCCGAGAGGGTGAGTACAAAGGAAGCGACCGTTCCTTGAGAACTCAACAGCGTGCCAAAAATCAAC
>NZ_JBFBBK010000047.1:0-63363 GCF_040682635.1 Streptomyces sp. NPDC051133 | reverse complement strand
GTGCCGAAGAGCCACGGACGCGGGTCCTCCGGCAGCTCGCGCCGAAGAATTCTTGTGCCGGCCCCCAGCAGCTCGGACAGGGGAAGCGGCAGTGGCTTGCCGTGGCGGGGAAGGCGTACCTACGTTCGGTGATATGTCCTCCTCTGACCCCAGCCTTCCTGCCGAGCCGGTCGAGTTCTCCGTCGACCTCACCGCCCACGAGATGCTCCGGCGCACCCACGTCATGGCGGCCGTCGGCCCCGACTGGGACCCGGTCGCGGCGCTGCGCGGCGAGGAGGAGGCCTACGACCTGCTCTACTCCGGCCTGGACGACGAACAGCAGCGGATCTACGACGAGCTCGTCGCGGCCGGTGTCCTCCCGAAGCGCGGAGACGGCCGTGCTGCCGCTTGATCCGCACGCGGACATCGGCCGCCGCGCCTGGGTGACCTGCCCCAACTGCGCGGACCACCGGGGCTGCGCCACCTGCGAGAGCTCGCGCAGGTGCACCCGGCACTGGCGCTACCTGCTGTCGAACACCGGCAGCCTGCTCCACCTGCAGTGCCCCACGTGCACACACGTCTGGGACCACGAGACGGGTTTCGGCGCCACCCGGTCCCGCCGAAAGGCATGAGCCGGAAGCTGTGTCTACCGTGAGTCCGGGGGGCCGGCCCAGCGGGGGCCGGCCCGGACAAGGACTGCCATGGACCTGCAGCTCAAGGACAAGGTCGCCGTCGTCACGGGAGCGAGCAAGGGCATCGGCCTGGCCATCGCCGACGCGTTCGCCCGCGAAGGCGCACACGTCGTCGCCGGCAGCCGGAGCAGCACCCCCGAGCTCGACGGGCTCCGCGAGCTGTACGGCGTCACCGCGGTTCCGGTCGACCTGGCCACCGCGGACGGGCCCGAGGCCCTCGTCCGGGCCGCCGTCGACCGGCACGGCAGGATCGACGTCCTGGTCAACAACGTCGGTTCCGCGACGCCCCGGCCGAGCTTCCTGGACGTCGACGACGCCGAATGGCAGCGGATCTTCGACATGACCCTGTTCAGTGCGGTCCGGACCAGCCGCGCGGCACTGCCCCACCTCCTGGGCGCGGGCGGGGGCTCCCTCGTCAACATCACCTCCATCAACGCGCGCCTGCCCTTCCCCATGGTCGTGGACTACTCGGCCGCCAAGGCCGCGCTGACCAGCCTCACCAAGTCACTCTCCGAGGAGTTCGCCCCGCGGGGTGTCCGGGTCAACGCGATCGCCCCGGGGCCGGTCCGCACCCCGTTCTGGACCGCGCCGGGCGGCTTCGCCGAGGCCACGGCGGCCCAGGCCGGCACGACCGCGCAGGAAGCCATCGACGTGGTGGTGCCGCAGAGCATGGGCATCTCCACCGGACGGGTCACCGAAGCGCACGAAGTCGCCGATCTGGCTCTCTTCCTCGCCTCCCCGCTCGCCGGAAACATCACGGGAGCCGAGTTCACGATCGACGGCGGCCAGGTCAAGACGCTGTGATCGCTCCGGCGCTCCGGTCCTGCTCACGCTGGCGCAGGCGCGCGGCCAGCACCGCGACGTCGTCCTCGGCGTGCCGGGCGTCGAGGCGGGCGAGCACCGTGTCGAGGACGTCCTCCAGGCCCAGGGCGGCCCGGAAGTCGACCTCGGTCAGCCGCCGCAGGGAATGGTCGATGTCCTCGCCGCGCCGCTCGACGAGGCCGTCGGTGAAGAGCACCAGAGCCTGGGACGGATCCAGCCGGCAGGTCGCCGGTTCGTAGCCGCCCAGCCCGGTGCCCAACGGCGGGCCGACCGGCACCGCCAGCAGTGACGCGCGGCCCTGCCCGTCCAGGACGGCCGGAGGCAGATGGCCGGCGCTCGCGAAGGTCACCTGCCCCCGATTGGGGTCGACCTGGGCGATCAGACAGGTGGCGGGCCTGCGGTCCGGCTCGTCGGCGGCCAGCTCGTCGAGCTGGCGCAGCACGCGGTGCGGGGGCAGGTCGGCGGAGGCGATGTACCGCAGGGACGAGCGGTAGGCGGCCATGTCGACGGCGGCCTCCAGGCCGTGCCCCATCACGTCGCCGACCACGAGCAGCGTACGGCCGAAGTGGAGCCGGACCGTCTCGCACCAGTCCCCGCCCACCAGGGCACTCTGCCCGACCGGGAGATAGCGGGTGGCCACCTCCAGATTGGGATGCGGACGGCCGGGCTGCGACAGCAGGGCGCGCTGCAGCTTCCCGACGATGCCGGTCACCGCGTCGTGCTCGCGGGCGTGCCGGACGTGGGCGGCGGCGTGTTCGGCGAGGAGCGTCAGCAGCTCCGCCTCCTCGTGCGTGTACGGCGCCTCCCCGCGGGCGCTGACCAGCACGCCGTAGCAGCGGCCCGCCGCGGCGAGCGGCACACGGACCGCGAGACCGGCGAGCCCGGTCACCGGAGGGGCGAAGCCGCCGTCCGCCGGCCCCGCGGCCTGCCGGGGCCCGGCCGCGGCCCACCAGGCATCGGGCAGCAGTGCCGGGTTCCCGACGACGGCCCCGTACCGCGAGCTGCCGCGATGCCCGCTGAGCAGCACGGCCGCGGCGCCTCCCACCTGCCGGGCGGCCTCCCGGGTCAGCTCCGCGTACGTGGTGTCCTCGTCGAGCGTGGTGCCGATCCGGGTCACCGCCGCGCGCAGGGCGCTCAGCCCGGACGGTGCGCCGACGCCCGGCGCGGGTGTGCGACGGGGTTCGGCAGGCCGCACCGTCGTCGGTCTGTGAAGCGACTCGTACCCTTCCGACACATGCACCACCCTAGGTCCATGGCAACCCGTGGCGGGTGACACAGACGTTTCATCGCGTCGAACACATGACCGCAGCGAGGTCGGCCGGCGCATCGTTCCGGAGAGCCGGACGCGCAGCGCGAAGTCCAATTCGCCCGTTAAGATACTTTTGTGATCGGGGCAGGGCGGCATCCACGTCGTCACCGAGCTCCGTACGGTGGCCGACGCCAGACCGTACTGCTGTCCCCCATGGTCCTCGCGGTGCTCGTCGCCGGCCTGGCGTTCGCCACCCCCCGGCAGATCGCGTTCAGCCGTCTCCTGCCCGCCGCCCCCGCGCTCGCCGCCGCGATGTGGCCCGTGATTCCCACGATCCTGCTGGGGGCATTCTGTCTGCTGGTCATGATCGGGCTCAGCCTCGTCTACCCCGATCTGGGGACGCCCTTCACGGCCGCCGCGATCGTCGTCGTCACCCTGGTGGCGGCCTATACGAGCCGTGTGCGCCTGCAGCGCGAGGAGATGCTCTTCCAGGTCCGCCTCGTCGCCGACGCCGCCCAGAAGGTGCTGCTGCGCCCGCTGCCGCCTCGCATCCAGGACGTCGAGATCGAGTCCCTGTACCTGGCGGCGCAGGAGCAGGCCCGCATCGGCGGCGACTTCTACGAGGTCGCCGACACGCAGTACGGCGTGCGGCTCCTCATCGGCGACGTGCGCGGCAAGGGGTTGTCGGCGGTCGGGGCGGCCTCGGCGGTGATCAACTGCTTCCGGGAGAACGCCTACGACCAGCCCGACCTGACCAGCATCATCCAGCGCCTGGAGACCAGCATCGGCCGCTACAGCGTCGGGCTCCTCGACCCGGACGAGCCCGAGCACTTCGCCACCGCTCTGATCGCCGAGATCCCGTGCACCGGCGGGCAGGTGAGGATCCTCAACTGCGGGCACCCGCCGCCGCTGCTGGTGCAGCACGGGAAGGTCCAGACCCTGGAGGTGGCCGAGCCGTCACCGCCACTGAACCTCGCGGCACTCCTCGGCGACGACTACACCGTCGAGACCTTCGACTTCGCCCCCGGCGACCAGCTGCTGCTCTACACCGACGGCGTCACGGAGACCAGGGACCGCAGCGGCGCGTTCTTCCCGCTGCCGGACTGGATGCGGGAGCTCGGCCCGGCACCGCCGCGCGAGCTGCTGGACCGGCTGCACCAGGACCTGATCGACTACAGCGGCGGCAGGCTCGAGGACGACATCGCGGCCGTCGCCGTCCGCTCCGGACAGCCGACGATCACCTGCCCGCCGCGGTGCGCACCCGGTGTGCCTCAGTAGCCGCCCAGGAGGGCCCGCACCCTGCGCAAGGTCTCCGGGCCGGCGTCGCTGTGCCAGCGTGACGGGTCTGCGGGGCGGCGTCCCCACAGCAGCAGGACGCGTACCGCGGGATCGCTCTCGATCGTGGCCGGTCCCTCGGGGGCGGCGAGACGGATGCTGGTGCCGCCGGCGTCGGCGGTGACCACGACGTCGTCCGCGCCCGGCGTGCGCAGGCGGCCCTCGACGCGTTCGCCGGGCCCCAGACCCAGCCCGGTGCGGCCTCGCTCCAGCAGCGGCCGGCCGACCGACACCACGCTGTGTTCGGTCATCCACGGCTCGTTGAGGGCCTGCACGGCCGTCCGGTCGTCGCCGGTCAGGTCCCAGCGGTGCAGGATCAGCTCCTCGCGCATGTGCTCCGCGAAGAAGGGGACCTTCACGGACCGGCCGGTCCACATCACCTCCGTGTCCGCGGACAGGTCCTGTGCGGCGGCCGCCGCGATCTCGGTGAGCTGTGCGCAGCGGTCCATGAACGCCGCCCAGAGGTCGGAGTCGGACATCCGCCGGTAGGGGTCCTCCCGCTCGAACCCCCTGGTCTGGACCGGACTTCCCGCGAGGAACGCCTTGAGCACGCGGGCCAGTTCCTCGGCGTTGCCCGTCTGGTGGACCAGGACGTCCCGCACCGTCCACGCCTCGCACCACGTGCCGTCGTCGGGCCGCCGGCCCTGCACGGCGTGGACGAAGGGGGCCAGCTCGGGCAGCGTCTCGTCGACCTGGGAGGGGATCATGTGCGATGGCTGACCTGGCTGGTCGTGAGGCAAACCGGCGGGCGTCCGACCGGGCGTGGGCCCAGGGCTTCAGCAGCGTCCGGAGAAGCACCCTGTGCCAAGATCCGGGAATGCTGACCGAACGGACAGCGGCGGTGGACCGGGCCGCCGTCCCCACACCGGTGCTCGAGGTTCCCTGGGCCGCGGACAGGTTCCCGGACGGCCGGCGGCCACCGGACCCGGTGGCGCCGCTGCGGGCCCGGGCCACCGCCCGCAACCAGGTCCAGGTCGCCGACGCCATGTCCCGGCCGCAGCACACCGGCATCATGCACGGGCACATGGCCGCCGTCCTCCCCGCGGCGGTCACCGCGGCACCGTTCCTGCCGGAGATCGCCGAGCGGCCGGACGCCTACCCCCCGGCCCACGACTCCGCCGTCGGCCTGCTCGGCGGTTTCCCGGCGCTGGATCCGTTCGCCGGTTTCAACGGAGGTCCAGGGGGGCGGCGCGGTCTGTGTCGCCTCGGTCGAGTACCAGCCCGAGGGCGGCACGCCCGGCGACGCCTGCCTGCGCCTGGACGGCCCTGCCGAGGTGACCCCGAGCAGCGTGCTCCGCCCCGCCGAGTGCGGAGAGCGGGAGCACCAGGCGCTCTCCTTCGGATCTTGCCGGGTCGCTCGGGTGGTTCGGCCGGGCCTCCGGCCGGGATCGGCCCCACCCGCCCCCAGGAGTGACTACGTCCGGGGCCTGCCGTCCCAGCGCCAGGAGGCCAGGCGAGCCCGGCCGGGCAGTTCGGCGCGTCCCGTGGCCCACAACAGTGTGGGCCAGGGTTCCGTCGAGTCCGGCGCGTCCGGAAACAGCCGGGCCAGCACGCGCGCGCACAGGTCGGCGGGCGGGTGCCAGGCGAGCCCGAGCCCCTGCGCCAGATCGTGCGTGTGCACCAGCGTCTCCACGATCCCCATCGCGGCGAAGCCCTCGGGATCCGAGACGCCGAACGCGTGGTGGGCGCGGGTCTGCGACGGCGTCGTGCGCACCATGGCGACCAGCAGCGCGCCACTCGCCTCCAGCACCTGCAACAGCCCTGCGGGCCCCGCCGCACGGTCGGCGTGAATGGCGTTCGCCGGTCCGCCGGGCCGCCGGCTCTCCCACACGAACGGCACCTCACCGTCCAAGGGGGGTGTGCTGGGCCCGAGTTGGGCGGCGTAGGCGAAGAGGTCGTCGCTGAGGTGCTCGACCGTCTCCCAGCAGTCCCACTCCAGCGAACCCGCCTTGCCCTCCCATGCGGCAGGGGGAGCCTCCCGGAGGACTGTCACAGCGAGCCGCACGGCGAGCCCGAGGTCGTCCGCGGTGACCGAGGTGGGGGAGGGGCCGCTGTCTGCTGATCGGGACATGGCAGAACCGTACCGCTCGTGCAGTCGCCGGCGCGTGCGACCGTCGAGGCGAGGATCGCACCGCCGGGTCGACAGCCTCGTGTCACAGTGAACCTCCGCCGCTACAGCGTCCGGTTGAACGGATGGCCGTGGACGAGCAGTACGGGCGTGCCGTCGCGCGGGCCGTGATCGTCGTGGGCGAGCAGGGCGCCGTTGACGCGGACGAGGCTCATCGGGTCGTCACCACCTTCTCCCGGCGTCGCGTTCTCACGATGTGACCGCGTGCAGGACCTGCATGCCGCCCGGTCCCGTGGTGTCCCGGACGATCCGCAGGCCTGCCGCCCGGCACTGCTCGGCCAGCCACGCGGGGGCGATCCGCAGCTTCGGGTAGCTGCCCGCACGAAGCTCCCAGGAGCCGCCGGTACGCAGGTGGAAGAGGTCGTGGACCGTCACCGTCTCCTCGTCCCGGTACTCGAGGAAGCAGGTGAGCAGCCGGTCGTCGTCGCTGCGCACCGGGATGAAGCGCTCGGTCCCCCGGAGCTCCCGGGTGAGGTCACGGTAGGTGACGACGAAGTGCCCGCCCGGGGCGAGAGCACGGGCGACGTGGCCGAGCAGGGGCGGGACGTCCGACCTGGCCGGCAGGTGGGGCAGGGTGTCCCCCATGCACACGACGGCTCCCACGCTGCCGGGCTCGGCGACCTCGGGCAGCACGCTGCGCAGGTCGCCGTGGACCGGCCGGATCGCGGCGAACCCCCGTGCGTGCTGCGTGAGTTCGTCCAGCAGCCTGCGGCTGGTGTCCACGGCGATCACCGGGTCGTAGCCGAGACGGGCCAGCGCCAGCGTCTGCGCCCCCGGGCCGCACCCGAGGTCGACGGCGGTCACCCCCTCGGCAGGCCCGGCCAGGCCGAGACCGGTGAGGAAGTCGCTCTGGCGGTCGGCGAGTTGCCGGACGTCGCCGCCGAGCATCCAGGTGTAGTGCTCGGCGAGCAGCCGGTCGTAGTGCTCGACGGCGGTGCCTGTGTGCGGAGCCATGTCACGTCCCCCTCGGACTGTCCGTGTCACCGGCCGCCGACTGCCCGGTGCGTACCCAGGCGGCGAGGTCGGCGAGACAGATGTTGGCGCGGGCGGCGTGCAGGGCCGTGCCCAGCGCCGCGCGGTAGGTGGGTGTGGCCTCCGCGTACCGGTGCCGGCCGGTCTCGGTGATGACGGCGGTCACGGCCCGTCCGTCGCCGGCGACAGAGGTGCGCTCCGCCAGCCCCAGCGTCTCCAGACGGCCCACCAGGCGTGTGACGGTGCTGTCCTTCAGGCCGATGCGATCGGCCAGTTCGCCCATGCGCATGGCCGCACCGCCCTCCGGGTGACGGGTTGTCATGTCACTGCGCAGCACGTACGGTTGCTCGTCATGAACACCGGACCGGCGCTACGCCACACACGGATCGGCTATCCGGTGGAGGGCTGACCGGACAGCGGGTGCGCGCAGGGCACCCCCTCGGTTCGGCACGCGGACCCCCCGTGCTCGTGCACCACGACGAGTCCGTTTTCGTGCCGAACCCTCTTGAGGCCCACCGAATGACAGCCACGTTCAACCACACCATCATCGCCGCCAAGGACCGCAACGCATCGGCCCGCTTCTTCCGGGAGCTGCTGGAGCTGCCGGAAGCGCCGTCCTGGGGTCCCTTCACCAACATCCAGCTCACCGACGGCGTACTGCTCCAGTTCGCCGAGCCGCCGGTGGAGATCCAGATGCAGCACTACGCGTTCCTGGTCGACGACGAGCTGTTCGACCGGGCGTACCGGCGGCTTTGCGATCACGGCATCGAGCACTGGGCCGATCCGCAGATGCGACGCCCTGGCGAGATCAACGACGAACACGGCGGCCGCGGGGTCTACTTCAAGGACCCCGCCGGTCACGCCATCGAGCTGATCACCCGCCCCTACCTGTAACCGGGGCCGCCCCCGGCCGGGCGCCCGCGCACGGCGCCCGGCCGGGTCAGCCGGCCGGTGCCCGCGCCGCCAGCTTCTTGAGGGCGTCACCGCTCACGCGGCACACCGTCCATTCCTCCAGCAGCTCCGCTCCGAGCGATGTGTAGAAGCCGATCGCGGGCTCGTTCCAGGCCAGGACCCACCATTCGAAGCGCTCGTAGCCGCTGCGCTCGCAGATCGCGGCGAGCGAGGCGAACAGGGCCTTGCCATGGCCCCCGCTCCGGGCGTGCGGCCGAACGTAGAGGTCCTCCAGGTGCATGCCACCCGTGCCGGTCCACGTCGAAAAGTGCTGGAACCACACGGCGTAGCCGACCGTCTCGCCCGTCTCGTCGTCCTCGGCGATCAACGCGAAGGCGGCGGGACGTTCGCCGAACAGCGCCTCGCGGAGCTGCTCCTCGGTCGCCCGGGCCTGCTCGGCGGCACGTTCGTACTCGGCGAGTTCGCGGATCATGGCGCGGATCTCCGCGATGTCGTTCACGGTTGCGGCACGGATCATGCCGGGATCGTCGATCACCGTGGCGGGCCGTGTCCATCCGCGTCCGCTCACTGAGCAGCGACGCCGGACAGGCGTGCGCTGTGGGGACGCCGGCGCGGAGGATACTCCGCCCCGCCGCCGGATGCTCCTCCTGTGGCGGTGTGGCGACCGGGCGCTCAGCGTGGAACGAAGAGGAGTCCGGCCGGGCGGGCCGAACGCGGCAGGAGAGGTGGAACGCATGGACAGGGACGTCTCCGGGCCGCGGGTCGTGGTCGGTGTCGACGGGTCGCCGTCCTCGTACGTGGCCCTGCGCTGGGCCGTCCGGTACGCCGGCCTCGTCGGCGGCGTCGTGGACGCGGTCGCCGTGTGGGAGCTGCCCGGCCTGTACGGCTGGTCCGCGCCCGCCGTGGACATGGACGTCGACGAGGAAGAGACCCGCCAGCGCATGCGGCAGGAGCTGACCGACGTGCTCGGAGCGGACGAGGCCGGCTCGGTCCGGACGCACGTGGTGCACGGCAACCCGGCCGACGTGCTGCTGCGGGCCGCGGAGGGAGCCGAGGCCGTGGTCGTCGGCAGCCGGGGGAGGGGCGGGTTCGCCCGCGCACTGCTCGGTTCCGTCAGCCAGCACGTGTCACAGCACGCGACCTGCCCGGTCGTGATCGTGCGCTCCGAGACGAAGCAGTGACGCGGCCCGTCGGCGAAGAACCAGTGACGCGGCCCGTCGGCGAAGAACCAGTGACGCGGCCCCCCGGCCCCTCTTGCGCCGTACGCAGGGACCAGTGGCCCATGTGCCGAACGGCGACCAGGGCTCACGCTTGACGACGAGGGGATAGTTGCCCCCGCGACCTACCTCATCAGTGGTGGTGAACACCATGAGTGCGCTGGACGAGAACGGACCGGCTCCGAGACCACCCGCTGCGGATCCCCGAGGAGACCCGTTTCTGCGGACGCAGTTCGCCATCCCGACCCGTCCCGGCACGTTCCTGCGCCGGAACCGGCTGGCCGAACACCTCGACGAGGCACTTCTGACACCGCTGACCGTGGTCGACGGAGCCGCGGGGGCGGGCAAGACGCTGCTGGTCGCCGACTGGGCCGCGACACTGGGCGGGCACGTCGCCTGGCTCACCGCACAGGTGGCGGACAAGGGAGGCGGCACCTTCTGGGCGTACCTGCTCCATGCGCTGCGCCTGTCCGGCGTGCCCCTGTCCACCGACGTCGGGTTCCCCGCCGAGGCCGGCCGGGTGGACGACGGGCTCCTCACACGGCTCGCCGCCGAACTCAGCTCCCGGGACGTTCCGGCGACCCTGGTCATCGACGAGTTCGACCGCGTGACCGACCCGGAGACCGCGGACCAGCTCGCCTTCGTCCTCCAGCACGCCGGACACGGCATGCGCCTGATCCTCGTCACGCGCACCGAGCCGCTGCTTCCGCTGCACCGCTACCGTACGGCCGGGGCCATCACGGAGATCAGGAACGCGGAGCTGGCCTTCACCCCCGACGAGGCGGCCTCCCTGTTGACGCTGCACGGCCTGCACCTCCCCGCCGGTGACGTCCGCGCGCTGGTGGAGCGCACCCGGGGCTGGGCAGCCGGACTGCGGCTGTGCGCTCTGGCCGCGCAGGGGGAGACGGACCCGCAGATGTTCCTCAAGGAGTTCGAGGCCGACCGCACGACGATCGCCGACTTCCTGCTGGCCGAGGTGCTCGAGCGGCAGGGGGACGAGACGCAGGACCTGCTGCTGCGGGTCAGCATCCTCGAACGCGTCTGCCCGGACCTGGCCGACGCCCTGACCGGCCGCAGCGACGCCGAACGCATCCTGTCCGGCCTGCACCGCGAGAACGCGTTCGTCGAGCACCTCGGGCATGCCTGGTTCCGTCTGCACCCGCTGTTCGGGGAGATCCTCCATGCTCACCTGCGGGCGCGCTGCCCCGGACTGGAAGCCGAGCTCCACCGCCGGGCGGCGCTCTGGCTGCGCAGCTCGGGGTCCCTCGACGAGACGCTCGGCCACGCCGCCGCCGCGGACGACTGGGAGGCCGCCGCCGACGCCCTCGTCGGCGATCTCGCCATAGGGGAGATCTTCACCGGCCTGAACTCCGACGGCCGGGACGAGCTGTTCTCCCGCATGGGGCCCCAGCCCATGAGCCCCGCCACCGACCTCGTCCGTGCGGCCAGGGACCTCTCCCGGTGCGACGTCGAACGCGGCCTGCCTCGCCTGGCCCGGGCCGCTTCGACCCTGGCACGGCAGAGCGAGTCGGCCGAGGACCGCGGGGACGATGCCCCCGGCCTGGCCGCCGCCCGGCTGAGCTGTGCCCTCCTGGAAGCCCTGGCCGCGCGGCTGACGGGTTCGCCGGGACGGGCGGAGTCGGCGGCCCGGGCCGCCGAGATCCTTCGACGCGAGGTGCCGGGCCGGCGCCTGGAGGAGCACCCGGAACTCGTCGCCCTCCTCCTCACCCATCTCGGCTCCACCCGTTTGTGGGCGGGCCGCTTCGGGGCGGCGCGGGAGGCCCTGACCGCGGTCGTCGACTCCGGCCGGGAGCCGTCGACGGCACAGCTGCGTGAGGAGTGTCTGGGCCACCTCGCCCTCATCGACTACCTGAGGGGCTGGCCCGACCGGGCCGAGCGGGAGGCTCTGGCCGCCGTGACCACGACGGACCGCCGCGGCCCCGCCCCGGCGCCCGGACCGGGGCTGGGATCGCTGGTCCTGGCCGCCGTCGCCGTGGACCGCGACGAACTGGACCGGGCCCAGGTGCTCCTCGACGCCGCGATCGACGCGCGGCACCCGCTGCCCGACCCCGTGGCCCAGGCGGGGCGGGCCATCGTCACCGGGCGCGTCCTGGTGGCACGCGGCGAGACGCGGGCCGCGCTCGAAGCGGTGGACGGGCCCGTCAGGGCCGATACGGCGTCCCCCTGGGCCGGGGCCCACACGGCGTCGGTGGCGGCCGCCGCGCACCTCGCCGAGGGCCGGCCGGAGCTGGCCGTCGAGCTGCTGCGCGAGGACTTTGGCCATGAGCCGGTGTGTCTGGTGGAAGCCGCACAGGCGGAGCTGGCCGTGGGCAGGACCGGCGCCGCGGTCGACCTGCTCGACCGAGTGCGACAGGAGGGCCACGTCGGCCCCGCCGTCACCGTCCGGGCCACGCTGGTGCGGGCCCAGGTGGCAGGCGAAGCCGGGGACCTCGCCACCCAGCGCAGACTCGTCGCCCAGGCGCTCCGGGAGGCACGGCGCGAACGGCTGCGGCGCCCCTTCCGCGAAGCCGGACCATGGCTGCGGCCGCTGCTCGGCACCGTGCCGCTGCGCGGACTGGCCGAGGGCTGGCTGACCCCCGGAACGCCGTCCTCGGCCGGCGCGGCACGGGCCGAGGAGCAGCCGCCGTTGCCGGTCGTCGAAGAACTGAGCGGACGCGAACGCGACGTCCTGCGACGGCTGGCCCAGATGATGTCGACGCAGGAGATCGCCACCGACCTGTACGTGTCGGTCAACACCGTCAAGACCCATCTCAAGAGTGCCTACCGCAAGCTCGGTGTGAACCGACGTCACGACGCCGTCCGCCGGGCGCGTGAGCTGGGACTGCTGTGACGGCCGGGCGTCCGCCGGCGCCGCGCTCCGGTATCACCTTCCCCGGGTGAAGCCGGGCGGCGGGCCGGAAGAGGAGGATCGCACGGACAGGGACTGGCACGATGCCCCCGAGCGACGTGGGAAGAGCAGCTCATGCGCTACGAGATTCGCGTCGACGGACGGATGACAGAGACGTTGACCAAGGCGTTCCCTGAGCTGGAGCACGTCGTGATGTCCGGTCACACCGTCCTGTTCGGACCGGTGGTCGACGAGGCTCAGCTGTACGGGCTGCTCGCCCGCTGCCAGTCGCTGGGGTTGCGAGTCCTGGAGATGCGCCAAGTACCGGAGTGATGCGGCCCCCTCACTGCGGCGGCTCGCGTCCCTGCCGCCGCAGACCCGCCCGGACCGCCGCCGAGAGCACCCGCACGGCGACGCCCACGAGCAGCAGGCCGCCGACCATCTGCAAGGTCACGACGATCCTGCCCGCCTGGGACAGTGCGGTGATGTCGCCGAAGCCCACGGTGCTGAAGGTCGTGACCGTGAAGTACAGCGCGTCCGTTCTGGTCATGTGCTCGCTGAAGGAACCGGGGAGCGCGCGTTCGATCAGGTAGTAGGTGCTCGCGAAGAGGACCAGATACGCGCACACGGTGATGGCCACGGCTTCGACGGCCTTCAGCCGGGGGTGGGGCGAACGCATGATGGTCCACGCCTCCCACGCGAAGACGAGGACCACCGCCAGCAGACCGCCCAGCAGGATCAGCGAGGTACCGACCGTGGCGGGCCGGTTCAAGGGCAACAGGTAGTAGGCGGTGACCAGACCGATCGCGGTGCCCAGGGTCCGTGCGATGGACAGGGCCGTCGCCCGTCGCCCCGGCCGTCCGCGAAACGGCGCGTCATCCGGCGGGGTGCGCTCGGTCCGGGCAGCCACTGGATCCTTCATCGTGTGTCTCTTCGTCCGGCTTCGGTCGCAGGCCTGTCGCCTGCCCGCAGCTTCCACCTCATCGCCCCGGGCCGGCGCGCGGATCACCCGCCAAGGGTGACGCAGTCCGCGGCCGGCCGCGCGACGCTGGCTCGGTGAGGTCCCCACAACCGGCCCCGTCGGCCGTCCGGCGACGGGCCCCGCGACCGCGTGAGGAGGAGCCATGACCGAGTCACGCGGGCCCGGGGCGTACGCACCGGACGTGAGCAGGTTCCCGACGGGGCCCCAAGCCGCTCGGACCGGCCGCCGAAGCCTCTGACGAGCCACGCCGAGGACGACGGGCACGCCGAATACGACGAGCACGTCGAGGAGCACGAGGAGCACGAGGGCCACGAGGAGCCGTCACCGCCCTGCCCTGCGACACCGCCGACCACAGCGGTGCACATGCCCAAGGAGGAACCATGGCTTCGGGCACCGCCTCCGGACCGACCCCTGCGGGCGAACCCCCGCCTCCCGGTCATGTCCTGACCCCCGAGGAACACGCCGAGTACGAGCGGCTGCGCCGGGCCTCGCGGGTACGCCACCGGCGCCTGCGCCGCACGGCCGCCTCGGTGCTCCTGGTGCTGACGCTCGTTCTCGCACCCCTGGCCGTCGTCGCCGTCTGGGTCCACGACACGGTCGCCGACACCGACCGGTACGTGCAGACCGTCGCACCGCTCGCCTCGGAACCAGCCGTCCAGGACGCCGTGGCGAACCGGCTGACCGATCGCGTGGTGTCCCAGGTGGACGTCCAGGCGGTGACCGCCTCGCTCACCAAGCTGCTCGCCGACAACGGGGCGCCGCCGCGCGTGGTCGACGCCTCGAAGTCGCTGACCGGTCCGCTGCGTTCCGCCGTGCAGACGGTCGTCCACCGCGTCGTCGACCGCGTGGTCACCAGCGACGTCTTCGAGGAGGCCTGGGTGGCGGCCAACCGGCGGGCGCAGTCCTCGGTGGTGGGCATGCTCACCGGCGAGGGGCAGGGAGCTCTGCGGGCCCAGGGCGACACCGTCCAGCTGGACATCGGCGTGGTGATCGACCAGGTGAAGTCGCGCCTGGTCGACGCCGGCTTCCAGAAGGCCTCCGCCATCCCGCAGGTCGACCGCTCGATCACGCTGTTCCGCACCGACAAGCTCACCAAGGCGCAGGACCTGATGCGGCTGCTCGACATCCTCGGCACGTGGCTGCCCATCGTGACCCTCGCGGTGGCCGCCGCGGCCGTGTGGGCCGCTCCCGGGCACCGGGTGATGCTGATGGTCATCTCCGTCGGCATCGGCCTCATGATGATCGTGCTGCTCGTGGCACTGGTCGTCGCACGGCGCGTCTACCTCGACTCGGTGCCCCCGGCCACCCTGCCGCCCGACGCCGCCGCCGCGATCTACGACACCTTCGTCCGCTTCCTGCGCGACAGCGTCCGTACGCTGATCGTCGTCGCCGTGATCACGGCGCTGGCTGCCTTCCTGTACGGGCCGAGCCGGGCGGCGCGCGCCGTGCGCTCGACGGCGCAGCGGGGCACCTCGGCGGCGGGGCGGGAGCTGAGCCGCCACGGCGTGCGCACCGGCCACGGCGGCCAGTGGCTGGCCGCCCACCGGTCGTGGACCACCGGTGTCGTCATCGCGGCGGGCGCCCTGGCCCTCGTCCTGTGGAATCACCCCACGGTCGGTGTGGTGGCACTCGTCCTCTGCCTGGTCCTCGTGGTCCTGGTGGTCACGGCGGTCCTGGCGGCCGCGACGGGACCGGCCGCCGCCGACGCACCGCGTCCGTCGGCCCCCTGAGCGCCGTTCACCCGCGCCGGGTGAGGCGGCCCGGTTGCCGGCCCGCCACGCTGAGAATGCACGCAACGACTACCGGGTGCACACACCTGGGACGGAGGAAGCGACATGAGCGCACCGACCTACCTCGCGTACGACTATCCGGCGCTGAGCGTCTTCTGGTCCATGCTGGTGTTCTTCCTGTGGATCATGTGGTTCGTGCTGCTCTTCCGGGTCGTCGTCGACATCTTCCGCGACGACAACCTGGGCGGCTGGGGGAAGGCGGCCTGGACCGTGTGCGTCGTCGTGCTGCCGTTCCTGGGCGTCTTCGTCTACCTGATCGCGCGCGGCAAGGACATGGGCCGCCGCGAGGTCGAACAGGCCCGCGCGCAGCAGAAGGCCGTCGACGACTACATCCGCCAGACCGCCCAGCCGGGTCCGCCCCGCACCAGTGCCGACGAACTGGCGAAGCTCTCCGAGATGCGGTCCCGCGGCGACATCACCGACGACGAGTTCCGGCGGGCGAAGGAACTGGTCCTCGCGGGCGGCGGCAAGCCCGAACGCACCGAGAACACCGGAGCCGTACCGTCGGCCTCCCCGCGCTGAGCATCACCTTCGAGCACCACGTACGGAGAGGAACGAGGTAGCACGATGACCGCCACACGCGCGCCCGCGGGCACCGCCAAGCAGCAGTGGGCGACCGGCCTGACGGCCTTCGGAGCAGTCATGCTGATGCTCGCCGGGGTGCTGAACTTCTTCCGCGGCGTCATGGCGATCGCCCAGGACGACGTCTTCCTCACGACACGCAGCTACGTCTTCCGGTTCGACCTCACGGGCTGGGGCTGGGTGCATTTGGCGCTGGGCGTCGTCGCCTTCGCCGTGAGTATCGGACTCCTCAAGATCGCACCGTGGGCGCGCGTCAGCGGGGTGGCCATCGCCGCGCTGATCATCATCGCCAACTTCCTGTCCCTGCCGTATTACCCGGTCTGGTCGATCGTGATGATCGCGTTCTCCGGATTCATCATCTGGGCCCTGTGCGTGGTGCGGGAGGACGACGCGTCCGGCCTGTTCGGCTGAGCACTCCGGTGACAGCACGGTGTGCGCCCCCGGCATCGGGGACGCGCACCCTTGAGCGTCCCAACTCGCCCGATCCGTACATCCCTTGCCGGACCTGCCATGATCGTCCTCATGCGCACACGGATCACACCGGCCGACATCACGGACATGCACCAGCTCCTCGCCGACCACCCCCGGTACTGGGGGGACCGCGACCTCCGCTCACTGCACCTGCCGGCCCTGGTGCAGGAGTTCGGCGAGACCTGCCTGGTCGCGCGCGCCGAGGACGGAATCCGGGGATACCTCGTCGGGTTCGTCACCCCGACCGGTACCGGATACGTCCACCTGATCGCCACCCGGGACGATGCCCGCGGCACCGGTCTCGGACGCCGCCTGTACGCGGAGTTCGCCGACGTCGCGCACCGGCAGGGCGCGCGGCGGCTGAAGGCGATCACCTCGGTCGGCAACACCGGCTCGATCGCGTTCCATCGCAGGCTCGGCTTCGACTCGGAGGTCGTCGACGACTACGACGGGCCGGGAGCAGCGATGGTCGTCTTCCGCCGCGACCTGCCGTTCGACGCGCCGCAGACCTGATCGCCGCGCCGTCCGCGTCGCCGTCTCGCGCTGTGGTCAGGTCTGGCGGGCGTGCACCGGGTTGTTGGCCACCTCGTCCGGGCACCTCTCGTGCGGTGGGCGTGTGCGCCGGTCGCGGAGCCAGTCGAACGTGGCGAGGGCCAGGGACGCCACCATGCCGACGAGGGCGGCACCGATCGCGGTGGCGAGGGCGCCGCGGTAGTCGTGGCTCCCGCTGAGCACCAGGTAGAAGAGGCCGGGCAGGGCGGCGGTGCCCACCGCGGCGCCGAGCCGTTGCCCGGTCTGCAGGGCGCCGCCCGCCGCGCCCGCCATGCGCACCGGCACGTCGCGCAGGGTCATGGTGATGTTGGGAGCCACCACGAAGCCGCCGCCGATGCCGCCCAGGAACAGCACCGGGGCGGCGGCCCAGGGAGCGACACCGAGAGGCGCGAGGCGCAGCAGCAGCGCCGTTCCGCCCAGGCCGGCGATCACGCCCGTGAGCCCCCACACGGTGAGCAGCCGGCCGAACCGGTCCACCAGCCGGCCGGATATCACGGCCGCGCCGGCCGAGCCGAGGGCGAAGGGGGTCACGGCCAGACCGGAGCGGAGCGGGGAGAAGCCGAGGCCGCGCTGATAGAAGAGCGCGAAGACCAGCCAGACGCCGCTGAAGCCGATGAAGTACAGCGTGCCGACGCCGGCACCGACGGCGTAGCCGCGCACGGTGGTGAACAGACGCGGATCGAGCAGCGGCTGGGCGCCGCGGGCGACGAGGCGGCGCTGCCACTGGGTGAAGGCGGCCAGCACCGCGACGCCGACGAGGAACAGCCACCACACGTGGGCCAGGCCGCCGGAATCGGCCTGGACCAGCGGGTACATCACCGCGAGGACCCCGGTTCCGAGGAGCAGGATGCCGGGCACGTCCACGTGTCCCCGGCCGGAGCGCCTGGTGTGCGGCAGCAGACGGCGGCCGAGCAGGACGGCGAGAACGCCGATGGGGACGTTGACGTAGAAGATCCACCGCCAGCCCTGGGCGCCGGAGGCCAGGGCGAGGATGGCGCCGCCGGTGATCGGGCCGGCGGCGGAGGAGATGCCGACGGTGGCACCGAAGAAGCCGAACGCACGACCTCGTTCGGCGCCCCGGAACATCTGCTGGATGAGCGCGGAGTTCTGCGGTGCCATGAAGCCGGCCGCCAGGCCCTGGGCGAGGCGGGCCGTCACCAGCAGCGTGATGCCGGGAGCCGCGCCACAGGCCGCGCTGCAGAGCACGAAGCCGGTGAGGGCGAGCAGAAAGATCCGGCGCCGGTCCAGGGCGTCACCGAGGCGCCCGGCGGTGACGAGCGCGAGGGCGAAGGTGAGGGCGTACCCGGACACCACCCACTGCACCTGCGCGGCAGAGGCGTGCAGGTCACGCTGGATGGTGGGCAGGGCGACCGCCACGATCGTGACGTCCAGCAGGCTCATGAAGCCGGCCACCAGGGTGACCCACAGGGCCCGCCACCGGCGGGGATCCGGCTCGTCCCCGGCCTCCTGAGCGCCCGGTGTCCGACCGCCCGTCGCCGGCGTCGACGCTGTCACCTGCGCTCCTCTCACCCGGCCGCGCCCGCCCGCGCCCGGGCGAACCAAGTTCCCCGGCCGGGGCACGGGCACACACCACGGCCTACGGCGGACGGGAGCCCTCCCGCGGACTGCCCGGCCCGTACGGCCCCGTGCCGCGGATGTCAGGAGGAGAGCCAGTCGGTGTAGCGGGTGGGGGCGAGGTGGGCGTTCTTGTCGGTGAGGACGTCGCCCTTGACGGCGGCGAACATGCCGGCGGTGGGGTCGGTGACGACGGTGCGGTCGTCGCCGTGGTGGGACAGGGTGATGCGGCCCAGTTCGTCCAGGGGGAAGACCTCGGGGCCGGCGATGTCGTGGATGCCGTTCAGCGGGGTGCCCGCGGCGACCTCGGCGACGGCGTGGGCGACGTCCTGGGAGGCGATCGGCTGGATGGGTGTGGCGGGCAGCCGGACGGTGTCGCCGTCGGCGGTCCAGGACAGGACGGCGTCGATGAAGTCCATGAACTGCGTGGCCCGGACGATCGAGTAGGGGATCGGGCCGGCGGCGAGGATCTTCTCCTGGAGCGCTTTGGCCCGGTAGTAGTCCAGCTGCGGTACCTGGTCCACGCCGACGATCGAGAGGATGACGAAGTGACCGACGCCGCCCTTGTGGGCCGCGGCGAGCAGGTTGTCCATGGAGGTCTGGAAGAAGGCGAGCGAGGCGTCGTCGAAGGTGGGGGAGTTCGTCACGTTGACGACGACGTCGGCTCCGGTCACCGCCTCGTCCAGTCCACGGCCGCTGATGATGTCGACGCCGGTGGACTGCGAGTGCGGTACCGCCTCGTGTCCGGCGGCGGTCAGGTCCTTGACCACCTGCGACCCGATCAGCCCGGTACCGCCGATCACTGCGATCTTCATGACACGCCTTTCCTCGGGTTTGTGCACGGAATGCCGCGACCGGTGCTGGAAGGCGAGCTCGGCGCTTGCACCAGTGTGCTGTTCGCTTCCGGAACGTGCACCCGCATCGCTCGGCGGGAGCCACCTCGTGGGTGGTAACCGGAGCCTCCCCGGGTACTCGGGCCCCGCATCGGACCGACGCTACGGAGGCACACTGATGAGCATCGTCAAGGAAACAGTGGAAGTCGACGTCCCGCTCCACACCGCCTACAACCAGTGGACCCAGTTCGAGGACTTCCCGAACTTCATGGAGGGCGTCGAGGAGGTCAGGCAACTGGACGACCGCCACAACCACTGGACCACCAAGATCGGCGGAATCCGGAGGGAGTTCGACACGGAGATCGTCGACCAGCTTCCCGACGAGCGCATCACATGGCGCACCACCACCGGTGACACCAGCCAGAAGGGCTCGGTCCGCTTCGAGCGCGTGGACGACATGCACACCAGGGTGGAACTCGTCATGGACGTCGACCCCAGCGGAGCCACGGAGAAGGCCGCGGACATGCTGGGCACGATCGACCGGCGGGTCAAGGGCGACATGAAGCGCTTCAAGCAGTACATCGAGCAGGCCGGCGGCGAGAGCGGAGGATGGCGCGGACGCATCCGCCCGGGAGACAGCGGCACGCCGATCTGACGGTACGACGGGGCATGCCACGGCCCGCCCGACCGCGTCCGGCGTGACGCGGCGGGCGGGCCGCATCGCGCCGCACGGCCCGGCGGTCACATCCTCACGCTGCTGTCACCCATGTCGCTGTCACCCGCGCTGCTGTGATCCACGGTGCAGGCCCACCCGGCCGGGCCCCGTCCAGGGGATCAGTGCGGGGACGCCGGCGCGGTAGGCCTCGTAAGCCGCACCGAAGCGTCCCGCCATCAGGTCGTCCTCCACCCGGACCCGCCGCAGCAGCCAGGGGACGGCGACTGCCAGGAGAGCGATCCAGACGCCGAAGCCGCAGGCCGGCATGGCACCGACGATCAGGCCCAGCAGGCCCGTGTAGATGGGATGGCGCACCAGCCGGTAGGGGCCGTCCGTCCGCAGTTCGTGGTGCTCCTGGACCAGCGGCACGCTGGCCCACATGGTGCCCAGAACCCAGCGGGCCCACAGCAGCAGCGCGGTGGAGGCGACGGCGAGCAGGGCGCCTGCCACCGCGAGCCCCGGCTGCCAGTACTCCAGGTGACGCCAGAACCCCTGAGAGCGGCCGATCAGAGCGGAGAACGCGTAAGCGCCCGCGATCAGCAGCACGCGGCGGGGCCAGGAACGGCGCAGTCCGTGTATCCAGCCGCGCAGCCCGTCCTGACTCCTGACGCCGAAGTAGACGGCCCCCGCGACCCATGCGGCGCCGAAGACCGCGACGCAGGCGACGGTGAGCAGAACGAGTGCCGAGTGGAGAGATCCCATGCCTCCAGACTGCTCCGTGGCCGGTAGCAGGCACCACCAACCAGGGGTCGATGGACAAGAGCCCCCGCAACTCCACCCACGGGTAGAGATCGCTGCGTGGATCGCCTGGCCCGACCGGGTGCCTTCACACGTGCCGGAGGGTGTCGCCCCGCCGTCGGCCGCGGACGGCTCCTAGCCTCGACGGCATGCTGGGGCTACCTGCTCACGTCCGTGCCTGCCTGTTCGACCTCGACGGCGTGCTCACCCAGACCGCGAAGGTGCACGCGGCCGCCTGGAAGGAGATGTTCGACGACTATCTCCGCGACCGGGCGGCACGCGAAGGCACCGCGTTCGTGCCCTTCGACGCGGTCGAGGACTACGACGAGTACGTGGACGGGCGGCCCCGCGAGGACGGCGTGCGCACGTTCCTCGCCGCACGCGGGGTGCACCTGCCCGAGGGAGCGGCGGACGACCCGCCGGAGGCGGAGACCGTGAACGGGCTGGGCACCCGGAAGAACAACCTGGTGCTGCGGCGGATCCGTGACGAAGGGGTCGAGCCCTACGAGGGTTCGGTCCGCTTCGTGCACGCCGTGCGGGAAGCCGGACTGCGCACCGCGGTGGTGTCCTCCAGCGCGAACTGCCGGGACGTCCTGGTGGCGGCCGGCATCGAGGAATTGTTCGACGAGCGGATCGACGGCGTGGTGGCGCACGAACGCGGGCTGCGCGGCAAACCCGCACCGGACACCTACCTGGAGGGCGCGCGCGTTCTGGCGGTGGAGCCCGGCCGGGCCGCGGTGTTCGAGGACGCGCTCGCCGGGGTCGAAGCGGGGCACGCGGGACGGTTCGGCCTGGTCGTAGGGGTCGACCGGGTCGGCCAGGCGGAGCAGCTACGGGCCCACGGCGCGGACGTGGTGGTCCGCGACCTGGCCGAACTTCTGGAGTCGCGGTGATCACCCATCCCAGCTTCACGGTCGAGCCGTGGTGCCTGCGCGAGACCGAGCTGAACGTGGACGTGCTCGCGCAGAGCGAATCGGTGTTCGCCCTGTCCAACGGGCACATCGGATGGCGTGGAAACCTGGACGAGGGGGAACCGCACGGACTGCCCGGCGCCTACCTCAACGGCGTCTACGAGCGGCATCCGCTGCCGTACGCGGAAGCGGGCTACGGATATCCCGAGTCCGGCCAGACGATGATCAACGTCACCGACGGCAAGATCATCCGGCTGCTGGTCGACGACCACCCGTGCGATCTGCGCTACGGCCGGCTGCTGGCGCACGAGCGGGTCCTCGACTTCCGCTCCGGCATCCTCAGCCGCACCGCGCGATGGACCTCGCCCGGCGGCCGTACGGTCCGGATCACCTCACAGCGGCTCGTGTCGTTCACCCAGCGCGCGGTGGCCGCCATCGTGTACGAGGTCGAGGCGGTCGACGGACCGGCCACGGTCGCCGTGCAGTCCGAACTCGTCGCCAACGAGCAACTGCCCCGCATCGAGGGCGATCCGCGCGTCGCCGCGGCGACCGAGTCCCCGCTGGTGGCCGAGGAGGCCTTCGCGCAGGACACCCGGTTGCGGCTCGTGCACTGCACCGGCCAGAGCGTGCTGCGGGTGGGAGCGGCGGCCGACCATCTCGTCGAGGGGCCCGAGAGCACCCGCTGGACGGCGCAGTGCGAGCCCGACGTCAGCCGTCTGACGGTGACCGCGGACCTGGTCCCCGGGCAGCCGCTGCGGCTGGTCAAGTTCGTGGCCTACGGCTGGTCGGGACAGCGTTCACTGCCGGCCGTGCACGACCAGGTGGACGGCGCGGTGGCCGCCGCGGTCAGCACCGGCTGGGACGGCCTGGTCGCGGCTCAACGGGCCTACCTGGACCGGTTCTGGGCCGGCGCGGACGTCGAGGTCGAGGGCGACGCGCAGATCCAGCAGGCGGTGCGGTTCGCCCTCTTCCACGTACTCCAGGCGGCGGCCCGCGGGGAGAACCGGGCGATCCCCGCGAAGGGACTGACCGGAACCGGATACGACGGACACTCCTTCTGGGACACCGAGTCCTACGTCCTGCCGGTGCTGACCTTCACCGCGCCGGAGACCGTCGCCTCGCCGCTGCGATGGCGGCACCGGACGCTGCCGGCGGCCCGGGAACGCGCGCGCCAACTGGGGCTGTCGGGAGCGGTGTTCCCCTGGCGGACGATCGACGGCGCCGAATGTTCCGCCTACTGGCCGGCCGGCACGGCCGCCTTCCACATCAACGCCGACATCGCCATGAGCGCGGTCCGCTACGTCATGATGACGGGCGACGAGGAGTTCGGACGCCGTGAGGGACTCGACCTCCTCGTGGACACCGCCCGGCTGTGGCGCTCCCTCGGCCACCACGACGCGGAGGGCGTGTTCCACATCGACGGGGTCACGGGGCCCGACGAGTACAGCGCCATCGCCCGGGACAACCTGTACACCAATCTGCTGGCACGGCAGAACCTGCGCGCCGCGGCGGACGCGGCCACGCTCTACCGGGAGCGCGCCGAGGAACTGGGCGTGGACGACGAGGAGGCCGCCGCCTGGCGGGACGCGGCGGCCCGCATGGCGATCCCGTACAACGAGACCCTCGGCGTGCACGAACAATCGGCCGGATACACGCACTTCCAGCGCTGGGACTTCGAGGGCACTCCGCCCGAGAACTACCCACTGATGCTGCACTACCCCTACTTCGACCTGTACCGCAAACAAGTGGTCAAACAGGCCGACGTGGTCCTGGCCATGCTGGCCTGCCCCTACGCGTTCACCGACGAGGAGAAGGCCCGCAACTTCGCCTACTACGAGACGCTCACCGTCCGCGACTCCTCCCTCTCGGCGTGCTGCCAGGCGGTGCTCGCCGCCGAGACCGGGCACCTGCGGCTGGCCTACGCCTACCTTGGCGAGGCCGCGCTGATGGATCTGGACGACCTGGAGCACAACACCCGCGACGGGCTGCACATCGCCTCCCTCGCCGGGACCTGGATCGCCCTGGTCGTCGGCTTCGGAGGCCTGCGCCGACACCTCGGTGACGACGGAAAGCCGGACCTGCTGGGGTTCGCGCCGCGGCTGCCCGAAGCGCTGTCCAGGGTGGCGTTCACCGTGGCGGTGCGCGGACGCAGACTGAAGGTGGACATCGGTCGGACCCACGCCCGCTACCGACTGCTCGACGGCGCACCGCTGGAGGTGCTGCACCACGGCGAACCACTGACCGTGACCGCCGAGGAACCGGTGGACCGCCCGATGCCGGCCGCCCACGCACTCCCCGAACCTCAGCAGCCGCACGGCCGCCGCCCGCCGGGCCGGCCCGGCACGGAGGAAGCCCAGGCGGAAGCACAGGAGTGACACGAACGTCCGCACGCACCGTCCGCCGGGCCCGTGCCAGGGCCGCTGGGGAAGCGGGACGAGGGGTCGAAGCCCGGTCACAGGCCGACGACGCGGCTGCGGATGTCCTCCAGTGACTCGCGACGAGCAGCTCACCGTCCTTATGTCGGCGGGGAGTTCGACGCCGGTGGCCAGCGCGTGCCCGCCTCGCGGTGCCGGGCCCACCACGGTCACCCGGACCTGGTCCGCCGTACCGGGCCGGCCGACCGGACGAGGCGCGTACCGGACGCCGTACAGGGCCGGGCGCGGGGTGTCGCTCATGCCGCCGTCGACGGCCGCGAACACCGGCCCGCCCGTGTGCGTACCGGCGCCCCTGACGGGACGCTGATGCTGTGTGTCAGCGGACGCGCTGGAGGGCGTCGGGCGTGAGGTCCGCGAGCGTGGGGTAGCCGTCGACGGCCATGAGGAGGTCCGCCTCGGCGAGCAGGGAGCGCAGGACGTGGACGATGCCGTCGGTGCCGTCGAGGGCCAGGCCGTAGGCGTAGGGGCGGCCGATGCCGACGGCGGTCGCGCCCAGGGCGAGAGCCTTGATGACGTCGGCGCCGGTGCGGACACCGGAGTCGAACAGGACGGGCAGGTCCCCGGCGGCCTCGACCACGCCGGGCAGGCAGTTCAGGGCGGGCAGTCCGCCGTTGGCCTGCCGGCCGCCGTGATTGGAGCAGTAGATGCCGTCCACGCCGGCGTCCTTGGCGCGGCGGACGTCGTCGGGGTGACACAGGCCCTTGAGGATCAGCGGCAGGTCGGTGAGGGACCGCAGCCAGGGCAGGTCGTCCCAGGTGAGGGGGTTGCCGAAGATCTGGGCCCAGAGCATCACCGCGGCCGCCGGATCGTCCTCCGGGGACTTGGCGAGACGAGAGCGGAAGACCGGGTCGCTGGTGTAGTTGGTCAGGCAGTGCCCGCGCAGCTGGGGGAAGTTGCTGACGGACAGGTCGCGGGGACGCCAGCCGGTGATCCAGGTGTCGAGGGTGACCACGATGCCCTGGAAACCGGCCCGCTCGGCCCGGTGGACCAGGCTCTCGGCCAGCTCCCGGTCGGTGGGGGTGTAGAGCTGGAAGAAGCCGGGGGTGTCACCGAGCTCGGGGACGACCTCCTCCATCGGGTCCACGGTCAGGGTCGAGGCGACCATCGGCACGCCCGTGCGGGCGGCGGCGCGCGCGGTGGCGAGGTCGCCGTGGCCGTCCTGGGCGCACAGCCCGATCACGCCGATCGGGGCCATGAACAGCGGCGAGGCCAGGTGCGTGCCGAACAGGTCGACCGACAGGTCCCGCTCACGAGCCCCCACCAGCATGCGCGGCACGAGACCCCACTGCTCGAAGGCGGTGACGTTGGCCCGCTGGGTGTACTCGTCCCCGGCGCCACCGGCGACGTACGACCGCACCGACGGGGGCATCGCCGCGTGGGCCGGCGGCTCCAGCTCGGCGTACGTCATCGGCAGCCGCGGCACCACCCCGTGCAGCCCATGGAAGTAGATCTCGTTCTGATAGTCGGCGAACGCCACGATCCGGTCCTCCTGCCTGCGGCCCGCCCAGTACGAGCTCCTGGAGCCCTACGGTGCGAGACTAACCACGGGGGAGGGGAAGAACGCAGGATTCTCGCCAGGACGGGCCGGCTGATGCAGGAAGATGCGAAACCGCTGAGCGAGGACGATCTCGCCCTGATCAACGCGCTGCAGCTGCGGCCGAGGGCCTCGTGGACCGACCTCGGCCGCGCACTCGGGCTGGATCCGGTCACCGTCGCCCGCCGCTTCAACCGTCTCACCGAGCACGGCACGGCCTGGGTCGGTCTCTCGCCCGGCCCGCGCCTGCTCGAACGGATATGCCTCGCGTTCGCCCAGATCGACTGCACCCCGGGCGCCACCGCCACGGTCGCGCGGGCCCTCAGCGGCCATCCTCACATGCTCACCCTCGAACGCTCCGCGGGCGGCCACGACATCCTCGCCACCGTCGCCACGCGCGACCTGTCCGCCCTGTCCCGCTACACCCTCGACCTGCTCCCGCACGTCCCCGGCATCACCGCCGTCGACGTCCGGATCGTCACCCACACGTTCACCGAGGGGGGCCGCTGGCGCATCGCCGCCCTCGCTCCCGGCCAGCGCGCCCGGCTCACCACGTCGCCCGTCACCCGGCCGCCCCGTCAGGGCCCCGGCGACATCACCCTGTTCGACCGTGCCCTCCTCGCCCGGCTGGCCCGCGACGGGCGCGCCTCCTACCAGGCCCTCTCCACCGCCCTGGGTGTCAGCCTGTCCACCGTCAAACGCCGCATCGAACAGCTGGTACGACTCGACGTCCTGCGCTTCCGCTGCGACTTCGCCCGCCCCCTCGGGGGCTGGCCGGTCGCCCTCACCTTCTGGGCCAAGGTCCCGCCCACCGACCTGCCCGCCGTCGGCCATGCCCTGGTCCGCCTGCCCGAGACCCGTAACTGCGCCGCCGTCACCGGCCCCCACAACCTCGTCCTCCAGGCCAGCCTGCACTCCGTGGACGACGCCCTGCGCCTGGAGACCCACCTCGCCACCACCCACCCCGGTCTCGACATCGTCGACCGCGTCATCACCCTGCGCCACGACAAGCTCCTGGGCCGCCTGCTCGACCCGTACGGCCGGTCGGCAGGGGTCGTCCCGCCCGACATCTGGGCCGAGCCCACGATCTGACGCCGCGTCAGAACAGTCCTCCGCGTCCCGGGCGGTGATCGTCCACTGCCGCGAAGGACCGAGTCCCTTCGCGCCGGGATCAGCGCGTCTGCCGGCGCCAGACCGAGGGGCTGACGCCCCGGGTGCGCTTGAACGCCACGCTGAAGGCGAAGGGGTCCTCGTACCCCACCTCGTGTGCCACGGCTGCGACGGTCGCCTCGGCGTCCCGCAGCAGGTCCGCTGCCACCGTCATCCGCCAGCCGGTGAGGTACGTGAGCGGGGGTTCACCGACCAGGGAGGTGAAACGGGCGGCGAACGCTGCACGGGACATGCCGACCCCGGCGGCCAGTTCGGCGACCGTCCACCGGCGCGCGGGATCCTCGTGCAGCAGGTGCAGCGCCTCGCCGATCGCCGGATCGGCCAGCGCCCGGTACCAGGCGGGCGCGGTCTCCGCTCTCGCCCACCAGGCGCGCAACGCCAGCACGAGCACGAGGTCCAGCAGCCGGTCCAGCACGGCGTCCTGGCCGGGTTCGTCCCGGGCGGCCTCCGCGGCGAGCAGATCCAGCGCCGCCCGGGTCGTCGGACCGGCGGGTACGACGGCCAGCGGCGGCAGCACGCCCAGCAGGCGGTCGCCGACGTGGCCGCGCAGGTCGTAGGCGGCGCGGAGCATGACCGTGGCCCCGGGAAGACCGTCGCCGTAGGTGCGGGGCGCCAGGTTCCGCCGGGTGTCCGCCGCTTCGGCCGCCCCGCCGACGACACTCTTCCGCCGCCCGTGGATCACCACCTGCGGCGGGGTGGAGGGGTCGTCCGCGACCGTGTGGCCACCGGGGCCGGTGACGAGGACGATGTCGCCCGCCGCGAGCCGTACCGGCGCCGTCCCCGCGCCGTCGATCCGCACGGACGCGGTGCCGGCGAGCGTGGTCACGACCGTGAGCGGGGGCGGGTCGGTGAAGGCCAGCGACCACGGGGGACGCCGGATGAGCTGCCTGACGTACGTGTTCCTGGCCCGGGCCCGGTGCAGCAGATCGCTCAGGACGTCCACCCGCCCCACGCTAGACGATCACAAAGGGAGAGGCGACGTTCTCCCATGGATCGTCCAGGCGCCCCTGCGGTTGTCTGGACGCCATGAAGACCATCCTCGTCCTCGGCGGCACCGGCAAGACCGGCAGCCGCGTCGCCCGGCGTCTGAAGGCCGCCGGCCTGCCGGTCCGTACGGCGTCCCGTGCGGGCGGCGACCTCCACCTCGACCTCGACGACCCGACCGGCTGGACACCCGCGTTCGACGGCGTCACCGCCGCCTACCTCGTGGAACCCAGCCTGTCGGCGAGCACGGACCACCCATCGCGCATCCCCCGGCTGGTGACCGAGGCGGTCGCCGCGGGAGTACGCCGCCTGGTGCTGCTGTCCGCCCCGCGCGCGGGTGAGGACGGCCATCCGCTGCATGCCGCCGAACAGGCCGTGCGCGGCAGCGGTGCCGACTGGACCGTGCTGCGCCCGCAGTGGTTCGCGCAGAACTTCAGCGAGGGCCCGTGGCGGCCCGGGATCCTCGCCGGAACCCTGGCGCTGCCCACCGGTGACGGGCGCACACCGTTCGTCGACGCCGAGGACATCGCCGCGGTCGCCGTCGCGGCGCTGACCGAAGACGGCCACAGCGGCCGGGTCTACGACCTGACCGGCCCACGGGCGGTCAGCTTCGGCGAAGCGGCCGGACTCATCGCCCGGGCCACCGGCCGGACGATCCGTCACATCGACGTCGGTCCCGAGGCCTTCGTCGAACGCCAGGTCGCCGCCGGCGCCTCACCCGACGTCGCCCGGCTGCTCACGGAACTCCTCGTCGCCGTCGGCAACGGCGAGGGCGCCACGCTCGGCGACGGCGTCGAACAGGCCCTGGGCCGGCCGCCCAGGACCTTCGAGACCTTCGTGAGCGAGACAGCGGCGGCGGGCTCCTGGAGCTGAGTCCCAGACGTGGCCGGGCAGTTCGGGCTCCGGTCGGACGGGGATCCGGTCACCGCTCGTCGTCCGGCCGCAGACCGGGCACGTCGACGCGGAGGTGGTAAAACGGTGTCCGGCGCACCGCGGTGGCGCGATCATGGGCCGGTCACCGACCACGCAACCGCCGAGGAAGCACACCATGCCCGTGCCTGCCGACCCCACGGTCCTCCACCCCATGCCCGAACAGCCGCGAGTGGTACTGCTCAAGCCGCTGGTGAAGTCCCCGCTGATCGAGGTCGGCGCGTACTCGTACTACGACGATCCGGACGACGCGACGGCGTTCGAGACCCGTAACGTGCTCTACCACTACGGGCCGGAGAAGCTGATCATCGGCAGGTTCTGTGCGCTGGGCACGGGCGTGCGGTTCCTCATGAACGGCGCCAACCACCGCATGGACGGCCCCTCGACCTTCCCCTTCCCCACCATGGGCGGCTCATGGTCGGAACACTTCGACCTGCTCACCGGTCTGCCGAACCGGGGGGACACCGTCGTCGGCAACGACGTCTGGTTCGGCCACGGCGCGATGGTGCTGCCCGGGGTACGGATCGGGCACGGCGCGATCATCGGCACCGGCGCCGTGGTCACCGGCGACGTACCCGACTACGGCATCGTCGGCGGCAACCCGGCCCGCCTCATCCGCACCCGCTACGACGACCGCGACATCGCCCGGCTGCTGGCGGTGGCCTGGTGGGACTGGCCCGCGGAGCACATCACCGAGCACGTGCGGACGATCATGTCGGGCACCATCGCGGAACTGGAGGCCGCGGCCCCGGAGCCGGCGCAGGGCTGACACGCGTGCGGGACTGCGGACCGGGCGAGTCGACGTGCGCGGGACGCCTCCGGAGGGCGGCCGCCGGAAAACGACGTGCCCATGAACGCCGACCGGCTCGTGGAACTCGGCGTGGCCCGCCGCATCGACACCCCGGACGCCACCGCCGAAGCCCTGCGAACGGCCCTCCACGAGCTGGCCGATGACGCCGAGGTCGCCCGCCGCTCGGCACGGCTGCGCACCGACGCACAGACGGAGGGCGGCACCTCACGCGCCGCCGACCTCATCGAGGACGCGCTCGGTTCAAGCTGACGGAGCGCCTACGGTTGCGCGATCCGGGGCCGGGCGCCTCGCCCCCGGAACGGCACCTGGCGCCGGGCTCAGACCGAGGTGCGGGTCACCGGGATCCACAGCTGCGCGTCGGACTGCGCCGGGTCGTCCTGAGAGGGGCGAGTGCGCAGGATCTCCGGCCCCGGACGGTACTCGTACGGGTTGGACGGGATCCACTGGGCGGCCACGTCCCCCCACATCTGCTGCAGCGCCTGCGGGAACGGCCCGGTGTTCTCGAACACGGCCCACGTGCCCGCCGGGCAGTCCAGCACGTCGAGGTCCGCGGGTGACTCGGCGGCAGTGGACACCACCGCGTGGTAGTAGTCGAGTTCACTGCCCTCCTCGAAGCCGTCCGACAGGCGCACGGTCGCCGACACCACGCCCTGGGGGTCCTGGTCCGAGAGGCCGGCGATCCGCAGCATCGTCTCCGGCGGGATGCTCCGGACATGATCGGCGATGTGCGGGTTGACGCCCTGGTGGATCAGCGGGACGCGGGCCTTCTTGCCGACGATCCGGAATGCTTCCTTCTCCACGATGCGATACCGCATGGTGCTGTTCCCTTCGACGATGAGGCGGAAGGACAGCCGGGGCTGCGAGTTCAGGGCCGCGCCGGTACGCCTGGCCTCGCCGGGACCGACACCGTGCACGGCGCGGAACGCCCGGGCGAAGGCCTCTCCCGAGGTGTAGCCGTAGCGCATCGCGATCTCCAGCAAGGACGGTTTCCCGGCCAGCACGTCGGCTCCCGCCACGGTGAGCCGCCGGCGTCGGACGTACTCCGACAGCGGCATCCCCGCCAGCGACGAGAACAGCCGCCGGAAGTGGTACTCGGACGTGACCGTGATCCGGGCCAGCTCGGACACCTCGATGTGCTGGTCGAGGTGACCCTCGATGTGGTCCATGGCCTGGTTCAGCCGATCCAGCAACCCCGGCCTCCTTCCCTTTCGATCACCAACGTTAGGAAGGACCAAGCCTGCCGCACCCGACATCCTGTGCCCGCTCCGGTCGGGTGCCTCAGCCCCGCCGGGCCTGGCAACGCCTCAACCCCGTCACGGGCTCCGGTACGCCGTCGGCGGTCGGCCCAGGAGCTTGCCGAACGCCGCCGTGTAGGCGGCGGGGTTGTCGTAGCCCAGCCGCGCGGCGATGCGCGTGACCGGCGTGCCCGCGGCGAGGTGCTGCAGGGAGTGCAGGACACAGGCGCGTTGCCGCCACCGCGAGAAGCTCAGGCCGGTCTCGCGCTGGAACAGGCGGGCGAGGGTGCGTTCGCTGATGTCGAGGGCCGCGCACCAACGCGCGGGCGGGTCATGGATGTCCGGCTGCCGCAGGAAAGCCTCGCAGAGGCCGCGCAGCCGCGGGTCGGACGGCAGCGGTACGTCGAGCGGCAGCGGCGTGAGGGTCCTGAGCTCGTGGAGGACGAGGGCCGCGACCGCCGCGTCGCGGCTGGGCTCGGCATAGCGCGGCTCCATCTCGACGGCTTCCAGGATCAGCGCGCGGAGCAGGGCGGAGACGTCGACCGCCTGACAGCGGGAGGGGAACCACGGCACGGCGGCGGGTTCGATGTAGAGGCTGCGGGTGCTGACGCCCGTCATGGCGACCTGGTGCCGGGTCCTGGGCGGGACCAGCACCGCACGGGCGGTCGGAATCGTCCAGGTGCCGTCCGTCGTCTCGACCCGCATGACGCCGGTCGCCGCGTACAGGACCTGGGCCCGGCGGTGCTCGTGCCACACGAGCAGGTGGTCGGTGGGGTAGTTGGTGCCGATGGCCAGCACGGCACGATCGAGGTCGTCCACCTCAGCGACCGGGACATTGCGCATGCCGCGAGGTTACGGGGTCCTCGCCCGGCCTGTCCGCTACGCGTAGGAAGATGGCACATCATCGATTGCCCGCCAGACCTCGTGATCCCTAGCGTCGGAGCAGTGCTGACCTCGTTACCCACCCTCCTGTTCTTCGGATGCCTGACCGGCATCACCACCGTGCTCTTCGGCTTCGGAGGGGGCTTCATCACGGTCCCCGTCGTCTACGGCGTCCTGAGCGTCACGGCGCGTGAGGCGGCCGCGGCCGACGCCATGCACGTCGCCGTGGCGACCTCGGCAGCCGTCATGGCCGTCAACGCCGTCGCGGCGGCGCTGGCGCAGTGGCGCCAGGGCCGGCTGCACCGCGCGTACGTCTGGCCGCTGGCGGCGTACATCACCCTCGGCGCGGCCGCCGGGTCCTTCGCCGCCACCTTGGTGGGCGGTACGGCGCTGCGCCTGCTGTTCGCCGCCTACCTGCTGGTGACGATCACCGACAGCCTGCTGCGGAAGGGCTTCCTCGCCGTGGCGCACCAGTCGTGTCCCCGGCCGCTGGGCCGGGGCACGACGACCCTCGGAGGCATGGGCATCGGCCTGGTGGCCGCCGCGCTGGGCGTGGGCGGGAGCGTCATGACGGTTCCGCTCCTGCGCCGCAGGGGCCTTGCGATGGCCGAGGCGACCGCCATGGCCAACCCCCTCACCGTCCCCGTCGCCGTGGCCGGGACCCTCGTCTACGCCTTCGCCCCCACCGCCGCCGCACCCGCCGGCGCACACCTCGGCTACGTCGATCTCGCCGCGGGCGCCGCCCTGCTCCTCGGATCGCTGCCCACCATCGCCGTCGCGAGGCGGCTCACCGGCCGCGTCCCGGACCGTGTCCACTCCGCCGCCTACGTTCTCCTGCTCCTGGTCGTCCTGATCGTGATGGTGTCCATCGGGGTCTGACGCCCGTCGCAGGGCCCGACGGACGCGGACCGGCCCGAGCACGCACGCTTCCCTCTCGATGGGCCATTCGGCCGGTCCTCCCGCGCCCTTTCGGATGAAACTCCCGGCAGTCCGCGATTCGTCACGTGCGAAGCGTCCAAAGGAATGAAACGGGCGGCCGGATCCTGGGACGGGCCGGGCCTGATGCGCACGGAGGGACTGGGTACTCGGCACCCGGCTCGCTGTCCGTCGTCGCTGCTAGGGAGGTATGCGATGCAGTTGATCGGAAGGGGAGCGGCCGCAGCGCTGATGAGCGCGGCCGCACTGAGCCTCTGGGCCCCGGCGCACGCGTTCGCCGATACGCCGCCCGCCACGGACAAGCCCCGGTACTGCGGGTCGGACAAGGCGACAGGGCTCGCGGTCTGGGGCGACCCGGGAGAGTCCTGCAGCACCACCCTGGAGGTGGCGAGCGCCTACACCAAGGCGGCCTCCGCCAAGGGAGGCGTACCCGCCACGGTCCCCGCGGGCGGTACCACCTGGAAGTGCCAGGAGCGCCAGGGCGACCCGAACCCCTACCTGGAGTGCGTCGACTCCAGCGACAGCAGCCGCCGGGTCCTCCTCTCGTCCTGACCCGGCGCCGTCTCCCGACGGAGGTCGAACATGGTGTTCACACGTCTGCCGGCGATCGCGGTCGGTGCCGCACTCTTCCTGGCACTGCCCTCGGCTGCCCACGCCACACCCAGCAGCCGTGACGACGCATGCGCGGGCGCTGTGGCGGCCGCCGACACGGCGGAGCACGACTACGAGGCCTACAAGAAGGAACTGCAGGACAGGATCGCCGACGGAGGGCACCCGGACCGTTCCGAGCTGCAGGCGCTCTCGGACGCCCGGACGCAGCGCGACGCCACGGCCTCCCAGGCCCAGCGCGTCTGCGGCACCTGACCGGCCGGCAGGCCGGCGCGGACGTCGGTGAGCGCGCGGTGAGCGGTCGGTGAGGGCCGGCGCCGAAGGTGGACCCATCGCCGGTTCCAGCAGCGGGACCGGCTTCCACCGAGGGAGTCGACGATGGGTGCTCTGACCGGGAAGACCGCGCTGGTGACCGGCGGTTCGCGAGGGATCGGACGCGCGGTGGCGCTGCGGCTCGCCGCCGACGGCGCGACGGTCGCCGTGCATTACGGGCGGAACGCGGAGGCGGCCACCCGGACCGTGGCACTGATCGAGAAGGCCGGCGGGCGGGCCTTCTCGATCAGTGCCACGTTCGGCGAAGTCGGCGCCGTCGACGCGCTGTTCGAGCAGCTGAGCGACGGCCTGGGCGGCCGTGGGCTGGACATCCTGGTGAACAACGCGGGGATCTCCTCCACCAGTTCGATCGCCGACGTCTGCGAGGAGGAGTGGGAGCGGCTGCTCGCGGTCAACGTCACCACCCCGTTCTTCGTGATCCGCCGGGCGCTCGCGCTGCTCAACGACGGCGGGCGGATCATCAACATGGGTTCCACTGCCAGCAGGTTCGCCGTCTCCACGCAGATCGGCTACACCGTCACCAAGGCCGCCCTGGAGTCGTTGGCCCCGTCGCTGGCCAACGAACTGGGCGGTCGCGGCATCACCGTGAACACGGTCGCGCCGGGCGCGGTGCGCACCGACCTCACCGCCGGGTACACCGCGATCCCGGAGGTGGTGGCCGGCCTGGAGGCGATCACCGCGCTGGGGCGGCTCGGCGAACCCGAGGACGTGGCGGACGTCGTCGGGTTCCTCGCGGGTCCGCAGGGCCGCTGGGTCACCGGCCAGACGATCGACGTGTCCGGCGGCACGTGGCTCGGCCCGCTCGCCCCCAGGTGATCGCCCCAACCGTCCTGTTCCACCCGCATAATCGGCCGCATGCGCTTTCGAATCCTCGGCGGGACGCAGGTGTGCGGCGACGGCGGCGTACCGGTGCCGCTCGGTGGTCCCGCCCGTCGAGCCCTGCTCACCCTGCTGCTGATCCGGCCGGGGGAGGCCGTCTCCGTCGACCGGCTGGCGGAGGCGGCGGGCCCGGACGGCACCCCCTCCGCGCACGCCCTGCAGTCGCAGGTGTCCCGCCTGCGTGCGGCGCTGACCGGGGTGGCCGTCATCGAGCGGACCGGAGCCGGATACCGCCTCCTCGCCGACCCGGACGACGTGGACGCGGGCCGCTTCGAGCGCCTGGCCGCTCAGGGGCGGAGCGCGCTGCGGGAGGGGGATGCGGAAAGGGCACTGACCGTGCTGCGGGGAGCACTTGGGCTGTGGCGGGGGCCCGCGCTGGCCGATCTCGCGGACGTCGAGCAGGGACGCGCGGCAGCCGTACGGCTGGAGGAGCTGCGGCTGACGGCCCTGGAGGACCGCATAGAGGCCGCGCTGGCACTCGGCGAACACCGAGCGGCAGTACCGGAGTTACGTGAACTCGTCGGCCGGTACCCGCTGCGCGAGCGGTTCGCCGCCCTGCTCATGCGCGCCCTGTTCGCCGACGGCGGCCAGGCCGAGGCCCTGCTCGTGTACGAGCAGGTACGGCGCCACCTCGCGGACGAACTGGGCGCCGACCCGTCGACGGAACTCACCTCGCTGCACCGGGAGTTGCTGGCCGGTGACCCCACGCCCGCCCCGGCCGCACCGCCCGCCCCGCTGACCTCCTTCGTCGGCCGCTCCGGCGAGGTCGCCGAGCTCACCGTCCTGCTGCGCACGGCCCGGCTGGTCACGCTCACCGGACCCGGCGGGGTCGGCAAGACCCGGCTGGCCGCCGCGGTCGCCGCGGCGGAGGGCGGCGAGGTGTGCTTCGCGGAACTCGGCCCGCTGCACGACCCGCGCCCCCTGCCGCAGACCCTGCTCGGCGCGCTCGGGCTGCGCGAGCGAGGGCTGCACGCGGCCGACGCCGGCGGCCAGGGCGCACTCGACCGGCTGACGGCCGCCCTGTCCGGCCGGACCCTGCTGCTGGTCCTCGACAACTGCGAACACCTGGTGGAGGAGGCCGCCGTCCTGGCGGCCCGCCTGCTCGCCGCCGGCCCCGGACTGCGCGTACTGGCCACGAGCCGTGAGCCGCTGGGAGTCATCGGCGAGCACCTGCACCCCGTACGACCCCTCGACGACGGTGCGGCCGTCGCGCTGTTCACCGACCGGGCCCGCGCGGTACGGCGCGCCTTCGTGCCCGACCCGGAGGCGGTGCGCCGGGTCTGCGCCGCGCTGGACGACCTGCCGCTGGCCATCGAGCTGGCCGCGGCCCGGCTGCGCACGCTGAGCCTGCGGGAGCTGACCGACCGGTTGCACGACCGGCTGGCCGTGGCCGGGCAGGGCAGCCGGACGGCCGACACCCGGCACCGGACCCTGCGGTCGGTGGTCGCCTGGAGCTGGGACCTGCTGGACCCGTCCGAGCAGCAGGCGGCCCGCCGCTTCTCCGTCTTCGCGGCGGGCGCGACCACGGAGACCGCGTGCCGCGTGTGCGCCACCGACGAGGACACCCTGGCGGCCCTGGCCGACAAGTCCCTGCTGGAGCGGTCGGCGGGCCGCTACCGCATGCTGGCCACGATCCGCGCCTACGCCGCCGAGCGGCTAGCCGAGGCGGGGGAGGAGGGTGAGGCGAACACGGCCCACGCCCATGCCCTCCTCGCACTCATGCGTGACGGCGAGGCGTCGCTGCGGGGCCATGACCAACTCCACCGGCTGGCAGCCCTGTCCGCGGAACAGCCCGAACTGCTGGCGGCCGTCCGCCGGGCGGTCCACGCGGCCGAGTGGACGACCGCGCTGGCACTGCTCGGCGCGGCCTCGACGTACCTGTGGATCCGGGGCGCCGCCGACGCTTTCGCGGACCAGGCCCGCGCCGTACTGCGCGCCCTGGGAGACGACGTACCGGACGGGCTGGGCGAGGAGTACGCCCTGTGCGTGCTGCTGGCCGCGTCCGGGCCGGACGGGCGCGACGCGTGGCGCCGCCACCGTGGGACCGCGGGACGGGCGCTGACCGCGGCCTGGTCGAAGGCGGACGCCGGCCGGTGGCCCGCCGGGCTGCTGCCGTGGATGATGCATCAGGCGGCCGACGGCGACGCGCCCGCCGCACACGCCCTCGTCTCCGCCCAGCGCGACCGCCCCGACGCCTGGACCAGGGCTGCCGCGCACTACGTCGCCGCCTACGGCCCGTTCGGCGAGGGCGACCTCCCCGCGGCCGAGCAGGGCTTTTGGACGGCGGCGACGACGTTCCGGGCGCTGGGTGAGCGCTGGGGCGCCGCGCTGGCCCTGGACGCGCTGGCCGGGCTGGCCGGTGCACGGGGCGCGGCCACGGAGGCCGCCGGGCTCATCGACGAGGCGCTGGGTCTCACCGAGGAACTCGGCGCCCTGGAGGACTGCGCCGACCTCCTGGTCAACCGCGGCGACCTGCGCATGCCCGGGGACCCCGAGGCGGCCCGCACCGCCTACGAACGGGCCGCCGGGTACGCCCGCAGGGCCGGCAGCGAGCGCGCGCTGGCGGCGGCCCGGCGCGGGCTCGCGGACATCGCGCTCCAGGACGGGGACATGGCCACGGCACAGCGGCTGTACACCCAGGCGCTGGAGCGGCTCGACCCGCACTGGGTGAAGGGCATCGGCAACCGCGTCCGCACCCTGGTCGGCCTCGCCAGGATCGCCCGGACCGACGGGAACCCGTCCGGGGCAGAGGCGTATCTGCGCGAGGCGGCACGATCCGCAGCCCTGCCCGGCCGCGAACTACCCGAATCCTTGAGCTTGTTGGGTCTGCCGGAAGGGTTGGTGGCCGAGGTGATCCGACGAGCGGCCGTGCACGACGCGACGACAGGCCCGAGGAGGTCCGCCGGGCCCGGCTGAGCCGGACCTCGACGAGGACGCGGAACTGTACGACCGGGCCGGGCCCGGATGGCCGCGGGAGCTGTACGACGACCTCGCGGACCTCGCGGGTGTGCGCCCCGGCAGCCGCGTACCGGAGGACCGGGCCGCGTCGGCCGCACCCGGGCCGTCCTGCCCGCCCGTGACGCGGGGACGTCGACGGCCAGGGCGCGTCGGCCGGTCATGTCCCGGCTGACAGAACCTCAGGCGCCGGCCAACTCGGCGTTCGCCCGCTCCGTGACCAGCGTCAGCACGCGGCCCGCGACCGCCAGATCCTCGGCCGGAATGCCGGCGTACAGCCGGGCGGAGATCTCGGCGGTTTCGGCGGTCGTGCTCTCGTACAGGTCCCGTCCGGCGTCCGTGAGCCGTACCCGGGACGCGTCCGCGGCGTCCTCTTCCAGCAGCTTCGCGACCGTCAGTTCCCCGACCACGTCGCGCACGACCGACACGTCGGTCTTCAGCGAGCCGGCGACGTCGGCGGCGAGCTCGTCGCGGCCGATGGACTCGCCCGCGACCACGACGGCCCTGAGCGTCACGCTGTGCTGGAACGTGGCGCCGTGGCGGACCAGCACGCCCTCCAGGAGAGCGCGTGCGGCGTAGTGCGCCAGGGCGATGACCCGGCCGTTGGCCGTGGGTGCGGTGGTGGTCATGACTGCTCCTTCTTGTTCTCGGGGTGGGGCATGGCAGATACAGTACATGGCTACTATTGCCATGGCTACTATTTTCACGCTGTGTGCGGCGGCGCGGCTCGGGTGGCAGGATCAGGGGGGTGTCCGTCATCAGCAAGCTGCAGATCAAGCCCGGGCAGAGTGTCGTCGTCCTGGGCAAGCCCGACGACGTCGAGCTGGAGGTCGAGGCCGCGGAGGTCGAGGCCGCGGAGGACGCGGCCTCGGCCGATGCGGTGCTCGCCTTCGTGACCTCCTTCGGCGACCTCCTCAAGGCGGATGCGCAGGCGGCGCTCGCTGCCGCGCGGCGCGATGCCCTGGCCTGGGTGGCCTACCCGAAGGGCGGGAAGCTCGGCACCGATCTGAACCGTGACTCTCTGGCCGCCGCGCTGTCCGAGCGGGGCGTGCGGCCCGTGCGGCAGATCGCCATCGACGACACCTGGTCGGCGCTCCGGTTCCGTCCCGGCGCCTGATCCGTCGGCGGTACCGCCCGAGTTCCGTCCAGGGCGCCCTCGTGAGCGACGGCCCGGCGCAGTGCGCCGGGCCGTACGCCGTCACCGGCAGATCGCCGCGTTGCCCGTGTGCTCCTCCGGCTCGTCGGGATCGCGGTGGACGCGGATGCCGGTCCGGTTCATGGGGCTCTCCTCACTGCGTGAGTCCGCTGCTTATGGTCGTCGGAAAGCCCTGCGCAGGTTCCGGTCCCTGTTGTAGGGGCCGGTGCGCAGCGTCCGCAACGCCCTTCGCCGCAGGTCGGAGGAACCCCGGAAAACCGGAAAACATCCGCCCTCGTCCCGCAGCCCCTCAGCCGGCCCGTTTTCCGGTGCCACGGCGTCGGTTGACCAACCCCAGTACGAGTGCCCCGGCCAGCAGTGCCGTGCTGCCGTAGCAGACCAGGCCGGGCCTGACCGCGCCATGGCCGTCGATCACGTACGGGGCGCACACGAGCCACGACGTGACCGGCACGACGACCGCCGTCCAGACGGCGACGAGCCGTCCGCTGCGCGACGCAGAGCCCAGGCACCGGCGGAGGCGTTCGCCGCACCACAGCGACCAGGTCACCACCGCCGCCAGGCATCCGAGCGACGGCGCGACCAGCGCGGCCGTCAGGTCGGTGACGGCGCCGCCGTCCTGGTAGGCGCGGCCGGCGGCGGCGAACGTCCGGGCGCACACCAGCTGGACCCCCAGCAGCGCCGGCGGCAGCACGGCGACCCGGACCGACCGCAGCAGGGCACCGCCGCCCAACACCGCGGCCTGGCCCAGCACTTCCAGGGCCCGGCCCAGTGCGGAAAGCAGCAGGCGCGTCATGCGGACCAGGCCACGCCAGAGCAGGTTGCCGAGCGCCGCCAGCGCGCGGAGGACGAGTTCCGCCGAGAGGATGAGGATGTCGAGGACGATGCAGCCCACCGCCACAGCGGCCGTGAGCATGAGCTGGGCCAGTGCCCCCACGATCACGACGAGCTGGTCGAGCGGCCCCGATCCGGTGGCCGGGTCCAGCCGCCATCGAGGCCGGGGCACCTCGAAGAGGGGAAGGGGCCGAAGGCGGGGGAACAGCGGGGGCACCGTACGGTCGAAGTTCCTGGCTCCGTGGAGGAATCCGGCGAGTACGGCGGTGAGCGCGGCACCGAGAACCCCGATCCACGGTGCTCTGGCCAGCCAGAGACGCACCGGCTCCGGCGGGTCCCAGAGCCAGCCCTCGGGCGCGTGCCGCAGTGCGGCCTCGACCATCAGCACCGGCAGCGCGCCCGCCGTCGCACCGAAGGTCAGCGCACCCGGCAGCATCCACGCCTCGTGCCGGTCACGCGCATTCCGGGCGTCCGGGGCCGCCGAACCGGGCCCGCGCGCCGGTGTCCGGGGGGCGATGCCGCTCCAGCCGCCGTGCCAGGCGATCCGGCCCGCGCACCAGGCCCACAGGAGGGCCGCGACCCCCAGCGCCGACGTCAGCGCGACCATCCGTGCGGTGGCACCGCCCCACTGGGCCACCGCGCCGACCACGCCGGCGAGCAGCAACAGGACGGCCGCTGCCCGACGCGTCGTCGGATAGCGCCGCAGGGGCGCCAGCGTGAACAGGGCCGCGCAGCCCAGCGCCGGAACCAGCAGCGGCATCGCACTGTGCCAGCGCGCGCTCAGGTTGACGGACGCCGGCAGCAGCAGGGCCACGGCGGACAGGACGACGCGCCGCACCCCGGGTGAGGCGTTGCTCAGCGGCAGGAAGCCGTTCTCGGGGCAGAACAGGTCCGTCGGCGCGACGTCACCGCGAGGGTGGTCCGCGCAGCCCGGATGGCAGGCGCGGGCGGACGGACCGGCGGGTTCCGCACCCCAGCGCAGATACCAGGGACGAGGGTCCGCCAGGGGGAGGACCACACCGCCCCGCCAGGGCTGCGCGGGATCCCGGAGGTCCCTCGTGTGCGTACTCATGTCGGTTCCCCTCTCCGCCCACCTCGGCGGGTGCGGCGAAAGATCGGACGGAAGCGGACGGCTCGGCGGGCGGCGAGGGACACCGCGTAGCGGGCCAGCAGCCGGAAGCGGTGCCAGGGCGCGTACTGGACCGACCGGACGTGACACCAGTACTCGCGCGGCCCGAACACCCGGTCGGCGCCGGGCAGCAGCACGGTGCGGGCGGCGCCCGCCACGGAGCCGAGGAGGGTGTAGAAGGCGGTCAGTTCGCGATACCGCACGGCCAGTTCGCCGTCGTACGCGCGTAGCTCCGCCTCGGACGCGTGGGCGGGCGGCGGCCGATACCCGTCGCGGAGCCGCCGGTGGCGGTAGCTCACCCAGGCCAGCAGGTTCCCGGCCTGGAAGACCGTCTCGGCGGGCCCCTCGGTGGCCTGCGGCCCGCGCGCCTCCCCGCGGTGGATCCGGGCCAGGCTGTCCCGGAGGTCGCTGCGCGTGGCGAAGAGGGACGCGCCGGCGGCCGGGGACGGGTGCTCGAGGTCGGCGCGGTGCCGGCCCGCCAACCGCCCTCCGAGAAGCCGCAGTTCCGGGGTGTACGTCATGTGCTCGACCACCCGGCCCGCGGTCTCGCTGAGCATCAGGTACTCGGCGCCGCCCCGGGGGAAACGCCGGCGTCGCAGGAGCAGCCACAGGTACGCGGGCAGCAACCGGCCCTGCACCCACAGGCAGGCGCCGATCCGTTCGGCGCGGGCGGCGGCCAGCGGGCCGCGTGCGCCGCCAGGAGTCGCATGGCGCCACATACGGCGCAGATCGCGCCAACGGCCCTGCTCCCACAGCCACTCGGAGCGCGCCCACCACCGCTCGTCGGCGGACACGGCGGTCAGCCGGGTGTCGTCGGCGAGCATCAGCCCCAGTCGCCGGTGCAGCCCCAGTTCGCGGCAGAGCACGAACGTACAGGCGGAGCGCAGCGGGTCGTCGGGGTCCAGCCGCAGGATTCCGGGCTCCGGGTGGCCGGCCGGGGCACCCGCCGGGGGCTCCGGGTGGTCGGCCGGGCCACCCGCCCGGGGCTCCGGACCGAGGTCCCAGCGGTCTCTCAGCACCGGATACAGCCGCGCGGTGTGCCCGCACACCACCGAGACGGCGGCGCCGGCCTTCGCCAGCAGCCGCACCAGCCGGGGCACCGACGCGTCGTCGGGGGACACCTCGTGCCAGGGATGGCCGGGCTCGGTGTGGTGATGGATCCACACCACGCGCAGCCCCGGCAGCGTCCCTGGCCGCCAGGCCTCGACTGTGGCGTCGACGTCGAAGAAGTCGCTGCCCGAGTAGCCGATGACGACCAGGACACCCACTTCGCGCAGCGTGCCCAGCAGCTGCTCGGCGTGGGCCGGGTCCAGGCCGCTCTGGATGCTCGCGAGGGTCGCGCCGAGCCCCTCGCCTTCCGGGTTGCCGACGAAGGAGTGGTGGAAGTGCTGCACCAGTCCGGCCCGCGGAGGGCCGCCGGTCAGTTCGCGGTACCGCTGTTCGACGCAGCCGTCGAAGTTGGCCGTGATGTGCCGGCCACCGGCGACGAGGTGCCGGGCGAAGAAGTCGTGCCCGGCGTTGGGGCGGGCCTCCCGTACGTCGGCCAGCAGTTCCATCGGTCGGACCGGCGTGCCCGCGCAGGCCCGCACCAGGGCGCCCAGCACGGTCTCCAGCCGTGGGTCGGCCGGGACGGCGGGGGCCGCCCCGGGCCGGTCGTGGGGGCAGCCCGGCGGCCGCAACCAGCCGAACGCCGTGTGCAGCGCCTGGATCTCCGTCAGCACGTCCGGTTCCAGGCACGACCGGGAGGCCCGCCGGTTCAGAGCGGGCCCGGACGGCAGGCACGACGGCTCGTCCATGGATATCCCCGCGCCGGTCAGAAAGGCGGTGTGCCCCGGCCCGGCGCCGGCGACGAGATCCGCGAAGGCCCCCAATCCGTCGGGCTCGAATCCCTGTGCCCCGAATCCGTCGGCCGCGGATCCGTGGGCCGTGAGGCCGTTCACGACTCCTCGCCCGGCGGTTCCGGGCGGGCGGCCTTCCACAGGGCGTCGTACCGCTCGACCCAGTAGTCCATCCACCGGGGCGACTCGTACCGGGAGATCCGGATGTGCATCCGGTCGGCGATGTTGTCGTCCTGGAAGCCGTGCAGCTCGACGATCGCATAGCCGTTCGGGCGGTGCGCGTTGACGATCAGCAGGCTGAACCCCGGATTGACCGCCAGCCTGCGGAACTCGAAGCCCGGCTGCTCCCGGGCGAGCCGGCGCAGGATCTCCGCCGACCCCGCGAGCGTGGAGGCGAGGTCGACGCTGTCGTCGAGCTGCAGCGCCGCGCCGCTGATCGCGGCCGGATCCTGCGCGAGGACGACACAGCGCACCGAACCGCCCTTGGCCAGCACGAGCTTGCGGATGTCCGCGTTGTTCAGCAGGACATGGGCGGCCGTGGGACCGTAGATCCGCAGATCCTCGACCCCCGGCAGCAGCGCCCCGAACGGCTGGAAGACCTCCCGCCCGCACAGCACCCGGTCCAGCGCCGGACCCGAATCCGCCGCGCTCCGCCGCGAGGTGAAGACGAGGACGTTCACGCCCAGCAGCAGGGCGGCCAGTTGGTAGTGGAGCGCGACCGCGTCGGCGAGGCTCAGCGCGGTGACCACGAGCCCGACCAGGAACGCCGTGTACGCCTCGACGTTGTGTTGCTGTCTCACGTCCGCGACGAGCGACGCCAGTGCGCGCCGCAGCCGCCGGGGTATGCCTGTCATGCCACCTGTCCTTGTCCGGTGTCCGTACGCGGTCCGCCTGATCCGGCCGCGTACGGGGGTAGCAGACAGCACCTCCCGGCCAAGGCGCGCGACGGAGCGAAAAGGCGCGTGATACCCGCGGGTTGCCGCGCGGACAGCCGCACGGCGCACCGGGCGGGTCACCATGGGGAACTCGACCGCGCGGCGCGCCGTACCGCCGCAACGCGCACTGCCGTCCGCCGTACACCCCGCGCCGTACGGCCCTGCCGACCGATGGAGGAACCGCGTGGCACACCGCCCGTTCGACAACACCGAGGCCACCCGGCAGTTCATCGAACAGTGCCTCACGACCCTGCGCGGCCGGCGGTTCCCGGTCGGCCCGAAGGTCATCGGGGAACAGCTCGGCGTGTCCGAGAGCACCGCGCGCGACTATCTGTCGGGGAAGACCAACGCGGTTCCGGCCGGCTTCTGCGTGGCACTCGGCCGGCTCGCGCAGATACCCGCCCACGACGTCCTGGGCGCGCTCGACCTGCTCCCGCCCGAGCTGCCCGAGCCCCCGGCGAGTGCCGCGCCCGGTGCTCCGCTGCGCGCGGTGGAGGCGCTGCTCCACGATCCCGTGGGCGCGGAGCGCTTCGCCGCCCAGGTCCTGCGGATCTCCTCCGGCCACCGGTACCGCTGCCCGAGCCACGAGGTCGCCCACTTCACCCTGCGACCCGGACACGCGCCCCTGCCCTACGACGACGCCGAGGGGATGGCCCGGCTGGCCGCCGTGGAAGGACTGCCCGAGGCGGAGAAGCTGCACCGCGACCGGGAGTACTGGTCGCTCCGCCTGGAGCTGCGGGCCCGCGTCGAAAGAGCGCTCCGCTCCGCCGGCGAACACAGCTGGCAGGGGGACCCCGGCACCGATCTCTGGGACCGGCTGCGCACGGCGGACGGCCGCGCGCCGCAGGTGCTCGTCCAGGACCCGGTGGCCGGTACCTCCACCGGCCCGGTCACCGCCCCGGACGGCAGCCGGCCCACCGTCCTCTTCGTGGGCGGGCGGCAACTGATCGGCACGGCCGCCGCGCTCCTCGCGCAGGCGCTCGGCCGCCAGTACGTCCTGGTGCGGTCGCTGACCGAGGTGGCGCAGGGCGGGGTGCTCGTTCCGGTACGGCGCGACCTCGTCGGCGGGCGCACCACCGCCTGGACCTCGGTGGCGGCCCACATCCGGGAGCAGGACCTGGCCGGAACGCCGTGGCCGGCCGTGGCCGTGGTCCGGCCCTACGCCTTCTCCGCCCGGGACGGCCTCGACGACGCGGCACTGGAGCACCTGCGCCACACCCCGGCCCGGATCGTATTCTGCCGCCCGTCGACCGCCATGCTCGCCTGGTGGGCGAAACGGCAGGAGAGGACCGCGGGACGCGCCCGGTACCACGGCTCGGCCCGCCGCGCCGAGACCGAACGGGCACTGGACGCCGTGGGCGCGGTGGTCAGGGAGCGGGCACGGGCCGACGACCTGATGGTGCGGCTTCCCGAGCCGCACAGAGAACGCGACGCGGGAGCGGACCGGGAGTTCGCGGCCGAGTTCCCGCCCGCCGTGGCCGACCTCCAGGCCCGGATCGCCTGGTGGGTCCTGCGCCGGCTGAGCGAGACCGATCCGGGCTGTCTGCCCCGCCAGCTCGTGCCCACCAGCCGGCTGGCCCAGTGGTCCGAGCTGCTCGCGGCCGACCCGCGCGCCCTGTCCCCGGCCCCTCTCTGACCGGGTCCCGGAGACCGGTGGACACCGCCCATCCCCACCAGGACAATGACGGGCATGCCGCCTCAATCCGGGGGGAATCATGGCGCGGCCCGAACAGCGACTCGTCCGTGACGGCACTCCGCTGCGCGAACTGGCCTTCTGGCTGCGCGACCTGCGTACCGGCACGGGTCTGACCTATGCCCAACTGGCCGCCCGCTCCGGCTACTCGGTCAGCACCCTCCAGGAGGCCGCCGCGGGCCGCAGACTGCCGACCCTGGCCGTCACTCTCGCCTTCGCGCGCGCGTGCGGCGCGGACCAGGGCGCCTGGCAGCGTTTCTGGACGGAGGTACGCCGCGCCGTGGACACGGGCGCCCCGGCCCCGGCCCCGTCCTGGAGTACCGGGACGGCGGACCGGAGGGAGCGGGGGCGGCCGGGGGAGCGGGGGCGCGACGAAGGGCAGGGTCGGCCGGAAGCGCCGTACCCGCGCGAGGAGTTACGGCCTCCGCAGCCGCCCGGCACCCCCCGCCCCAAAGCAACCCGCACCACCCGCACCGTCCGTGTCGCGGCCGCCTCGGGCCTGCTCCTGCTGGTGGCGGTCGGCGTCCCCGGCGGGTTCTGGCTCGCCTCGGCCCCCGACCGGCCGCCGCACCGGGACTTCGCCTCCGTCGTCGTACAGAACAAGGTGGCCATCGGCCCCACCTCGCTCGTGGAGGACAAGACCCCGGCCTATCTGTCCAGCGAGACCATCTCCCACTGCGGCGCACGCGGCTGCAAACTCGCCGGCACCGAGATGTGGAGCGGCGCCAAACTGGTCGTCTTCTGCTGGACCCGCGGGGAGAAGCTCACCAACGAGGACATCACCTCCGCCGGGATCGCGAGGAACAAGGGTGGTGCCACCTCCGACCTCTGGTACGGCGCCAAATGGAAAGACGGCCGGACCGGCTACTTCCCCGAGGTCTACCTGACCCCCGCCGACCGGGGCGGCTCGGATCTCGCCCGCTGTTCCGGCTGAGACATCTCGTCGGCGCCGGCGCCGACGCCTGACGGGCGGACGCGCGGCGGCCGTCACACCGTCGACAGGTCGATGGCCCGGTCGACGTCCTTCGGCCGCAGTACGCGCAGGATGCCTTCCAGCAGGTAGTAGTCGGCGTACGGCAGGGAGATCTCGATCCCGTCCTCCGCCGGCCGGTTGCGGGTGCAGCGGGCGACGACGGCTTCCGCGCGGGTCGAGTTCCTCGTCAGGCAGGTCTCCGACAGCGCGGTGAGGATTCGCACGGCGACCTGCCGGTACTCGGGCCGGCCGGTCGCGGCGGACAGGTCGAGCAGCCCGCAGGCCATGGCCGCTCCCGCCGACGCGTCCTTGACGTCGTGGGGTTGCTGCGGCGCACGGTAGTCCCACACGGGGACGTGATCCGCGCTCAGCGCTCCGACGGCGAAGTCGGCGAGTCTGCGTGCCGTGGACAGGAATCGGCCGTCCTTGGTGCGGCGGTACAGGGTGGTGAAGCCGTAGATGCCCCAGGCCTGCCCGCGGGACCAGCAGGAGGCGGGGCTGTAACCCTGGACCGTGTTCGGGCCGATCGGCGCGCCGCTGTCGGGGTCGAAGTCGAAGACGTGGGGTGTCGAGCCGTCCTGGCGGGGAAAGACCCGCTGCGCGGTCCTGGCGTGTTCGACGGCGATGCGCAGGTACGTCTCGTCGCCCGTCTGCCGGCTTGCGAAGGTCAGCAGGTCGAGGTTCATCATCGTGTCCATGATCACGCGGCCGGCGTTCCGCGGGTCGCCGAGCGCTCCCCAGGCCCGGATGAAGCGGCCTCGCGGGTTGTATCTCCGGGTCAGGGAATCGGCTGCCTGTATGGCGCCCGCCCGCCAGCTGTCCTCGCCGGTCAGCCGCCAGGCGGTGACCCAGGAGGGGTAGAAGAGGAAGCCGAGGTCGTGGGTGCCGGTGTCGTACCGGCGTGGCGCGAGCTTGCGGGCCGAGTCGAGCGCCAGCGTGCGGAACGTGTCGTCCCCGCTGTAGAGGTACGCCATCCACAGCGTCCCCGGCCAGAACCCTCCCACCCAGTCGCCGTTCTGGGAGAACACCCACTTCTCGAACTTCGTACCGACGGGGAAGGCGCTCACACCCGGCGCCACAGCACGCAGTTTCTCCACCGCGTAGTCGGCCGCCGCGCGCAGCGCGGCCGGACCCGACACCGGCTCGCGGCCGCCGGACGTCGTTGCGGCCGCCGGTGCGGCGGCGGTTGCCGTGGCGCCGGCCGCCACCGTCAGCACGGCACGCCGGGACAGGCTCATGGAGACCTCCGAGCAAGTAGCCGATCTCGCAGGGACGTTGAGCGAGTCTGGCACGGCGGCCACCATCACGTACACCCACATGGGTGATGTTCTTGTATGTGAACCACGGGTGGACATGTCTGGCTGCCTGCCCGGCCCAGTGTGTGTTCCTCCCGCAGGCGGCGGGAAGTTCGAGGCCGAGGCCCGGGACCGGACGGGGCCGGGAGCGAGGGATACCCTCGGGACCGTGTCGAATCGAGCGGTAGCAGGTGCGATGGGGCTCGCGCGGGTGATGGCCCACTGCGGGGGCAGCCCGGCCGCGGCCGTGCACCATGTGGCGGGTGCCATCGCCTCCGCGCCGGAGGACCCCGAGCCCTATGCGGTGCCGGCCGAACTGTGGCGGGACCAGCCTCGACCAGTTCCACTCGCTCATCGGCTGATCCGCGGGCGGGGCCCGGCTCCGTGTGTGATCGGTGGGCGGGGCACGGCCCCGTGCGGCGACCGGCCCCGATCGCTACGCCGCCGGTCCGAGGTCGCCTTCGAGGACGGTGCGGATGATCCGCGGCCGGTCCCAGAGGGCCAGCAGTTCGTTGGCGAGGGCCACGATCGACAGGGGGGACTGCTCGCCCTGCACCGTGATGGCGGCGGCCGACAGGCTCCGCGGGACGGCACCGGCGTCGAGAAGGACCCGCCATTCCCGGGGACCGAGCTCGAGGTACTCCAGGCCGGTCAGCCCGGCGATCTCCAGAGGGTCGGCCAGCGTGCCCGGGTAGGCGGCGAGGGTCCGCAGCCGGGGCAGCCCGGTGACCGGGGCGAGGCTGAGCGGCTCGGCCTCCCACACGCCGAGCGACAGCACCTCCAGGCCCGGGTGGGCGGCGGCCTCGATGCTGGGCAGGCTCTGGATGTTGACGTGCGCCACGGCCGGCCGCTCGTCTCCGCCCGCGCCGCCGCCGGTCGGCTTGCTGAGCCGGTCCATGACGAGGTCGGTCAGCGAGTCGGCGACCAGACCGGCGCCGACGTTCTCCTCGTGGCTGAGGATGACGACCTGCCCCACGTGCCCCCGCGGGCCGGGTGTCAGGTCGAGCGCCAGCCGGTCGCCACCCCCGGTGTCACCGAAGACGATCCAGCCGGGTGAACCGACCAGCCCCTGCACCGCGGCGTCGGGCGGGGTGACGACCGCTTCCTTCGCCGCGAACCTCCAGGGACAGCGGCGGGACGCGGCGTCGGCGATGTACAGGTCGTTCAACGGGAAGAGTTCACAGCGGACCACCGTGACGTGACGTACCACCGCGTCGTAGTCGTCGGCCCAGTCCTCCGACCGCGAACGCGTCACCCGGTAGAGCGCCTTGAGCTCCTCGGGCAGGGCGATGCCGAGGCGGGCCTCGGCGGCGGAGATCTCCTCGTCCGTCGCGCCGACGGCGTCGGGCAGCCGCTCACGCAGCGTCCGCTCCAGCAGTTCCGGATCCGCCGAAGGGGCCGGTACGGCCCCGGGCACCGGATCGGGAAGACGGCGCCAGGGCTCGGGAACCGCGCCCTCGACCAGGATGAGCGCGCCCGGGTGCGGGCTGCCGATGCCGGACTCCACGGCAGGGCTGGGTGCGAGCAGGCTCAGCGCGGCCTCTCCGGTCGGCGAGATCCGCGCGGTGAACGAGATGTCCTCGAGACCGGCGTCGACGAGCCCGCTCTGGACCCGCTTCACCGCCTCGAACTCCCGCCCCATGTCGCCGGCCTGCGCGGCTCGACCGGGCGCGCCATGCCCTTGCCGCACGGGCAGGCTCCAGGTTCGCCGGCCGATGCGCCCCGCCACGCGTATGGACGAGTCGGCCTGCTCCTTTGCGCCGCGGTCCCGCAGAAGCCGCAGCACGGGCTCCCAGGTCGCGAAGTCGTTCAGCGAGGACGAGGCAAGTCTCTGATCAGCCATGGGCAGACCGTACGGGAGACCACTGACACCGAAGATCCGCAGGGCCGGGGGACGCCCGCGGAGTCGGCCGGCCCGGGAACATGCGCCCGGTGGGTGGGGTTGTAAGGGGGTGATGGTCCTCCGGCCATCACCCCGCTCTCGGTGGACGACAGCCATGCTCCTCGTTCAGGCAGAACGCTTCTCGCCACCCGCCCCCGGCAGCACGAAACAGGGGCGGCGATAGCCGTGGGTGCCCTCTTGGCGCTGCTGGCGTCCTTGGCCTACGGCACCTCGGACTTCGCCGCGGGACTCGGCAGCCGGCGCCTCGCGGCCGGCCCGGTGACCGTCGCCGTTCAGGCGTTCGGGCTTCTCGCCGCGGGCGTCGGCGTCGTGCTCTTTCCCGGAGCCGGCCCCACCCCCCACGCACTGCTCTGGGGTGCCGTCAGCGGGCTCGGCAGCGCCGTGGGCACCCTGGCCCTCTACCGCGGCCTCTCCCTCGGAGCGATGCGGGTGACCGCGACCTGCTCGGCCGTACTCACCGCCGTCATCCCCGCCGTCGTCGGGCTCTTCCTCGGCGACCGCCTCTCCCCGCTGGCCATGACCGGCATCGTCATCGCGGTCCCCGCGATCGCCCTCGTCTCCTGGCAACCCCGGACCGACCGGCACGGGCGCGCCGGACTGGCCCACGGGGTGGCCGCCGGCGCCGGATTCGCCCTGCTCTTCATCGCCCTGGACCGCGCCGGCACCGCCTCCGGGGCCTGGCCCCTCGTGCCCGGCCAGGCCGCAGCACTGCTGCTCGTGCTCCCGTTCGCGCTCGGGGTGCGTCCGAGGGAGGCGGACTGGCGTCCGGCCGTGCTGCCCACCGTCGTGGCCGGTCTCCTCGCCGGGATCGCGAACCTGCTGTTCCTGGCCGCCACCGGGCGCGGCCAGCTCACCGTCGTGGCCGTGCTCACCGCTCTGTACCCCGCGGTGACGGTGCTCCTCGCCCGGGTCGTGCTCACCGAGCGCTCGTCCCGCCTGCAGACCACCGGCCTCATCGCCGCGGCAGCCGCAACCGCCCTGACCAGCCTCGGGTAGCCCTCGCGCGCGCCCCTTCGCGCAGCGGCCGGTCCAGCGGTCGGCGCAGCACACGATCACCCCTGGTCACCGCCGCCGCCCTCGGCCATGCTGGACCCTCCACCAAGCCTTCCGGGAGTGAACCGCATGTCCGAGCCCCGTGGGAAGTTCGCCGTCCTCGGCGCGGGCAGCATCGGCTGCCATCTCGGCGGCAGCCTCGCCGCCGCAGGCGCCGACGTCACGTTGATCGGCCGGCCGGGGGCGATGGACGTCCTGCGGGAGAAGGGCCTGACGCTCAGCAGCTCAGGCCGCCCGCCCCGCCATCTGCCGGCCGACGGGGTGACCGTAGCCACCACGCCCGACGCCGCCGCAGAGGCGGACTATGTGCTGGTCACCGTGAAGACCGCCGCCACCGGGGCCGCGGCCCGGGAACTGGCCGCGCACCTCAAGCCCGGTGCGGTCGTGGTCAGTTTCCAGAACGGGCTGCACAATCCGGCCACCCTGCGTGCCGCTCTCCCTCAGGCCCGGGTGCTGGCGGGGATGGTGCCGTACAACGTCGTTCAGTCCGAGCCGGGCACCGTGCACCAGGGCATGCCGGGCACGCTGATGGTGGAGGACGCACCGGAGGCGGCCGGCCTGATGACCGCCTGCAGGGAGGCGGGCCTGGCGATCGAGGCGCGCGGTGACATCGCCGGGGTGCAGCAGGCCAAGCTGCTCATGAACCTCAACAACGCCGTCAACGCCCTGTCCGGGCTGCCCCTGCGCACACAGCTGGCGCAGCGCCCGTACCGGCTGTGCCTGGCGATGTGCCACACCGAGGCCCTAGCCGCCTACCGCGCCGCGGGGATACGCCCCGTCCGGATCGGCCCGTCGCCGGCCTGGCTCACCCCGTACGTGCTGCGGCTGCCGGACGCCCTGTTCCGCACGGTCGCCGCCTCGACGCTGCGCATCGACGCGCACGCCCGCTCCTCGATGTGGGAGGACCTGCAGCGCGGCAGGCCCACGGAGATCGACACGCTGCAGGGGGAGATCGTCGAGCTGGCCTCGCGGCACGGCCTGCGCGCACCGGCCAACCAGCGTCTGGTGGCCCTCGTGAAGGAGGCGGAGGGCGGGGCGGCGAAGAGCTGGACGGGCCCCGCGCTGCTGGCCGAGCTCCGGACGGCGGCGCAGGCCTGACGAGGGCCCCCCGGGGCCGCGGACCGGAACGTGGCGGGGTGGCCGGTGCCCGTCATCCGCACTGCCAGGTGAGCATCGCCCGGTCGAAGCGGTGCCGGGCCAGGTCTTCCGGGCGGATGAGCCAGTACAGGACGCCGCAGTCCCCCCACATCATGTCGGCGTCGTCGTCCGTGTCGAACTGCGCGAGCAGCACCCAGCGCAGGGCCTCTTCGGCGATGCGGGGGTCGTCCCAGGCAGGGCTGCCCAGGGCGCCGCGGGCCACCTCGAGCTCCACCTCACCCTGCACCGTGGTGGCGTAACCGCCGATACGGTGTTCGGTGCCTTCGAAGAAGTTCCACAGGGCACTCTCGAAGTCCCGGTGGCGCGCCGGGTGGTCGTCGGGCGTCGAGTCGAACGCGCGCGAGACCACCGGGTGTTGCGGCTCGGGTGCCGTCGTCTCCAGGTGCGCTGTCAGCCGTACTTCGGGATAGGGCCTGATCTCCCGTGGCGCCGCCCGCTCGGCGACGGGGACGTGTGCGGGTATGTACAGCACCCGCGCGCCCGCCCAGCCGTCGGGATCGCCCGGATCGACGACCGCGCAACCGTCGTCGAGCTGTCCGTCGAAGTAGAAGAAGGCCAGCGTCCCGTCGGCGGGCAGGGCGATGTCGAGGTCGGCGGAGGGGAGCAGGCCGCAGTCGAGTGAGGCGATGAACGCCAGCGGCCCGTGCCCCTCCCACACGGGCCACGGCTCCTCTTTCGGGAGGTGAGGCAGGCCGCCGAGCCGGCCCACGACGGTGGCCGGGTCCGCTGCGGTGTGCCGGTGCAGACGCAGGCTCGGCCGCAGCAGTCCGATCCACCGCTCGGCGGTGTGTTCAGGCAGATGGGTATGGGCGAGCTGGCGAAGCCGGTCGGCGGTCTCGTGTGTCATGGTAGCGATCATGCACGCGCCCACTGACAAAGTGACGATCAAGGAGGGCCCATGACCGCCGAGTTGAACCAGCAGGTGCTCAAGCGGCTGGAGGAGCCGAACTTCTGGTACGTGGCCACGGTGACGCCGGACGGGGCGCCCCATGTCACGCCGATGTGGGTGGGACTGGAGGACGGGCTGATCGTCTTCAACACCTCGGTGGGCCGGATCAAGGAGGAGAACCTCCGAGGCGACCCACGGGTCCACCTCTCGCACGCCGACGCCGAGAACCCCTACGACCGGGTGCAGATCTCCGGCCGCGCGGTGCGCTTCGTGGAGGGTGAGGAGGCCGAGCGCGGCATGGACCGGCTGGCCCGCAAGTACCTCGGCCTGAACGGCTACCCCTGGCTGGTCGAGGGCGAGCAGCGGGTGCACGTCCTGGTCGAACCGGAGCGGGTGCGCCACATCGTCGGCGTGGAGCCGTTCCGGCCGGGAGTCATCCCCTCGTAGCCGGGAGTCATCCCCTCGTAAGCGGGCGGGCTTCCGGTGGAAGAGCTGCGGTTGTCTCTCGGGAGGCGTGCGCTCTGAACAAGCGCTTAGTAAGGTGGTGCGGTCCGCGAGGCAGGGAAGGGGCAGTCATGTCGACGTCGCAAGCCGAGGCCTTCTACGAGCGGGTGGCCGCCGACCGGTTCGCCCCCAGCGCGTACACCCGGGGGCCCTGGGACGCCGACTCCCAGCACGCCGGCCCGCCGGCCGCGCTGCTGGCGCTGGCCGTGGAGCAGCGGCCGGGCGCACGGCCGGACATGCGGCTCACCCGGATCACGTACGAGATCATGCGCCCGGTGCCCATCCGGCCGCTGACCGTGGCCACGCGCGTGCTGCGGGCGGGGCGCAGTGTCGAACTCGTCGAGGCGGTACTGACATCCGACGGCGGCCAGGACGTGATGCGGGCGACGGCGCTCCTGATCAAGGCCGTGCCGGACTCGGTACCGCAGGTCTCGCCGGGCTGGCAGGTGCCCGGGCCCGGGGACGTGCCCGAGAAGGCGTTCTTCCCGGTCCCGTGGGACCAGGGCTACCACACCGCGATGGACCTGCGTTTCGCCGCCGGTTCGTTCCTCGAGCCGGGCCCGGCCACGGCCTGGATGCGGATGAGGGTCCCCCTGGTCGCGGGGGAGGGGATCGCACCGCTCAGCCGGGTGCTGACCGCGGCCGACTCGGGCAACGGCGTCAGCGCCGAGCTGGACTTCCGCCGCTACGTCTTCATCAACGCCGACCTCACCGTCAGCCTGCACCGCCATCCCGAGGGCGAGTGGGTCTGTCTGGACGCCCGGACGATGGTGGACGGCGCGGGCATCGGCCTGGCCGCCTCGGCCCTGCACGACGAGAAGGGCCCGCTCGGCAACAGCACGCAGAGCCTGTACGTGGCCGCGCGCGGCTGAGAGGGCTGAAGGGGCGCCGGCGGGTGACCCGGCCCACGAGAGGCATGTCACGTCCTATCGCGGGTCGTAGGACCGCACCACCCTGAACAGCACCAGAAAGCCCCGGACAAGATAATTTCGGACATTTCTCCGTAGTTGGGTAGTACGTCACATTCTTGCCACGGCTTCCGGCCGCCGCTAACCATGTTTCCCGTTGCCGGGAACCGCAGGCCGCACCGGGCGTACACCGCCGGATGCCTGCTGACCCCTGCAGCGCGGGGCCCCCTGACGCCCCTGCGGGCCGCGACCGCGATCCGGCCGGCCTCACCGACGTCCCCCCAGGAGAGACCCCTTCATGACCGCGATCACCGGTACCCGCCGCCTTGCCCGACTTCGTGCGATCGCCCTCACCGGCCTCGCCACCACCGGCGTCGCCGCCGCTGCCATCGTCGTGATGCCGGCTTCCGCGCAGGCCGCCGAGGCGCCGCGGACGACCGCCGTCCACCAGGTCGCCCAGGGCAGCCACACCGACCCCAAGACGACCACCGGCAGCGCGGGCAACCTCGACGGCTGGATCAACCAGGCGCTGCAGATCATGAAGTCCAAGGGCATCCCGGGCAGCTACGACGGCCTGAAGCGCAACATCATGCGCGAGTCCGGCGGCAACCCCGCCGCGCAGAACAACTGGGACGTCAACGCCAAGCAGGGCACCCCCTCCAAGGGCCTGCTCCAGGTGATCGACCCCACCTTCAACGCCTACCACGTCGACGGCACCGCGCACAGCGTCACCGACCCGGTGGCCAACATCACCGCCGCCGCCAACTACGCCGCACACCGCTACGGCTCCATCGACAACGTCAACTCCGCCTACTGATCCCGTAGCCGGGGGCGCCGGCTCCGATCAGAGAGACCGCCGCTCTGGGCCGGACGCATACTTGCAGGGACGAGACCCGGCCGACGGGACGGGAGACCGCATGTGACCACACCGCGGATCGACTATCGGGCGCTGTTCGCCGTGACGCCCAGTCCCTACCTGGTACTGGACCCCGGCCTCGTGGTGGTCGAGGTCAACGAGGCGTACCTGCGGGCGACGGGCCGCACCCGGGACGAGCTGATCGGCCGGTACCTCTTCGCGGTACACCCCGACAATCCGGCGGACCCCGACGCCGACGGCGCGCGCAAACTGAGCGCCTCCCTGCGCCGGGTGCTGCGCTCGAAGGAACCGGACACGATGGCGGTGCAGAAGTACGACGTCCCGGTGTCCGGCTGCCCGGGGGTGTTCCGGCAGAAGTGGTGGTCGCCGATCAACACGCCGGTCCTCGGGCCCGACGGAGAGGTCGCCTTGATCATCCACCGGGTCGAGGACATGACCGAGTTCGTCCTGGCCCGCTCTCGGCGGGCGCGGCCCCAGGACCCGGGCGGGGAGCCCGCCGGGATGGAGTCCGAGCTGTACGCGCGGGCGCAGGAACTGCAGTGCCTCAACGAGGAGCTCCGCGAAGCCCACGACCGGGAACGCCGCACCGCCCTCACCCTCCAGGAAGCGATGCTGCACTCCCCGGACCTGGCCGGGCACCGGGACATCGCCGTGCGGTACATGCCCGCGGCCCGGTCGCTCAACGTCTGCGGCGACTGGTACGACGTCGTGGACCTCTCCGGAGACAGATTCGCCGTCGCCGTCGGCGACGTGGTCGGCCACGGCCTGGAGGCCGCCGCCGTCATGGGCATGCTCCACAGCGCCCTGTCCGCCGCCGTGCTCGCCCTCGGCGAACCCGGCAGGGCGATGGACGTCCTGAGCCGCTACGCCGGCGCCTTTGACGGCGCACTGGCCACGACCGCCGCCAACGCCGTCGTAGACACCCGTCTGCGGCACATCACCTACAGCAGCGCCGGCCATCCACCGCCCCTGCTGGCCCAGGCGGACGGAACGGTCGCCCTGCTCGAACACGCCACCGACCCGCCGCTGGGTGTCCCCACCGGCCAGGCCCCGCGCCCCCGGGCCACGGTGCCCTACAGCCCGGGCGACACCCTGGTCCTCTACACCGACGGACTCATCGAGCGCCGGGGCGAGGACATCGACGCCGGGCTCCACCGCCTCGCCGGCACCCTCGCCCGGCACGCCCGGCTGGGCCCCGGCGATCTCGCCGACACGCTGCTGACCCGCCTCGGCGTGGCCGACGGAGGAGGCGACGACATCGCCTTGATCATCGTCCGGCTGTAGAGCCTCCGTGCCGCACGGCCGGGGCGGGGAGAAGCCGCGGCGCCGGACGTGCCGCTCGCCGTGCACGGGCCCCGGGTGCTAGAAAAGGGACATGAGCGGACGTTTCCGCCGGTCGTGGAGCAGAGCGGCACCGCCGCCCGGCACACGGTGGTCACGGCCTTTCCGTCGGTCACGGCCCGCTCCTTCACACGGGCGTTTCACATCGCCGTCCCTGAGCGTCCGCACCCTCGCCGCGCAGGTCTTCCTGCTCCAGGCCCTCGTCGTGCTGGTCCTGGTCGTCCTGGCGGCCGCCGCCCTGGTGGTGCAGGGCCGGCATGACGGCGAGCGCGACGCGGCCAACCAGTCACTGGCCGCGGCCGAAGCGTTCGCGAACGCACCCGGAACGGCGCCGGCGCTGCAGTCACCGCATCCCACCGCTCGGCTCCAGCCGGCGGCGGAGCGGGCGAGGAAAGGTTCCGGCGTCGACTTCGTCACGGTCCTGGACAAGGACGGCGTCCGGCTCACCGACCCCGACCCCGCCCTGATCGGTACGAAGGCGGAAGGCGTCGGCCGAGCCGCCGGGGGAGAGACGTTCACGGAGACGTACCACGGCCGGCCGACCGACGCCGTGCGGGCGGTCGTACCCGTGACGGATGCGAACGGGCACGTGGTGGGGATGGTCACCGCGGGCATCGAGTACGCCACGCTGGGCCATGTGCTGAACCAGCAGCTGCCCATGCTGCTCGGCGCGGCGGCGGTGGCGCTCGCACTGGCCACCGGCAGCACGGCACTGGTCAGCCGCCGCCTGCTCCGGCAGACCCGCGGACTCGGACCCGCCGAGATGACCCGGATGTACGAGCACCACGACGCCGTGCTGCACGCGGTGCGCGAAGGCGTCCTGATCGTCGGCGGCGACGGACAGCTGCTGCTCGCCAACGACGAGGCACGCCGGCTGCTGGACCTCCCCGCGGACGCCGATCGGCGGACGGTGCCGGAACTGGGGCTGGGCCCCGTGCTGACGCGGTTGCTGGCGTCGGGCGAGGCGGCCTCCGACGAGGTGATCCCGGCGGGGGAGCGGCTGCTGGCGGTGAACATCCGGCCCACCGCTCCCTTCGGCGGCGCGCAGGGACTGGTCGCCACCTTCCGTGACACCACGGAACTGAGGGCCCTCTCCGGCCAGGCCGAGGTGGCCCGCGGCCGGCTCTCCTTCCTCTACGAGGCGGGCATGCGCATCGGCACCACGCTCGACGTACGGCGTACGGCCGAGGAACTCTCCGAGGTGGCCGTACCCCGCCTGGCCGACTTCGTCACCGTGGAGCTCCTCGAGTCCGTCCTGCACGGTGAGGAGCCCACCGGAGCCGTGCACCAGATGCGGCGCACCGCGCTGCGCGAATCGCGGACCGGGGTGCCCCTGCAGCCGGTGGGGGACGTGATCCGGTTCGTCATGGCCGACACACCGATGGCGGCGGCGCTGCACGACGGGAAGGCGGTCCTGGTGCCGGATCTGCGGGCCGCCCGGGACTGGCGGGCACAGGATCCACAGGGGGCACGGCAGGCGCTGGACTACGGCATCCACTCCCTGATCACGGTGCCGCTCCGGGCGCGCGGTGTGACCCTCGGCATGGTCAACTTCTGGCGGGCGGCCGACTCCCCCCGGTTCGAGGCGGAGGACACCGCCGTGGCCGAGGAACTGGTGGCCCGTGCCGCCGTGGCGATCGACAACGCACGCCGTTACGCCCGCGAGCACGCCATGGCCGTGACGTTGCAGCGCAACCTGCTGCCCCTGGGCTTCCCGGACCAGAACGCGCTGGAGATCGCCTCACGCTACCTGCCGGCACAGTCCGGCGTGGGCGGCGACTGGTTCGACGTCATCCCGCTGCCCGGCTTCCGCGTCGCCCTGGTCGTCGGCGACATCGTGGGACACGGGCTGCAAGCGGCCGTGACCATGGGACGGCTGCGCACCGCCGTGCTGAACTTCTCCTCGCTCGACCTGGCGCCCGACGAACTGCTCGGCCACCTCGACGAGATGGTGAACCGGCTGGACGCGCAGACGGACCACGCCGACGACGACCGCGCTCCGCTCACCGGAGCCACCTGCCTCTACGCCGTCTACGACCCCGTCGACGGGCACTGCGTCCTGTCCCGCGCCGGGCACATCGCGCCCGCCGTCGTGGACCCCCAGGGCACGGTGACCTTTCCCGACCTCCCGCTGTCCCCGCCCCTGGGAGTGGGAAGCGTCCCCTTCGAGGTCGGTGAGCTGGACCTCGCCGAGGGCAGCCGGCTGGTGCTGTTCACCGACGGCCTGATCGAGCACCGGGGTGGTGACATCGACGAGAGCCTGGAGACGCTGCGCTCCACCGTCGCCCGCGCGGGCGACACACCGGAGGAGATCTGCCAGGCGCTCGTGGACACGATGCTGCCCGAGCAGCCCAGCGACGACGCCGCGCTGCTGGTGGCACGGACCCGCCTGCTCAACCCGGCCTGCGTCGCCACCTGGGACGTGCCCTACGACGCGACGTCCGTGGGGTGGGTCCGCGGCGAGGTGACCCGGCGACTGGCCGGCTGGGGGCTCGAGGAGCAGGCCTTCGCAACGGAACTGATCGTCAGCGAACTCCTCACCAACGCGATCCGCTACGGCGCACCCCCCGTACGCGTCAGGATGCTGCTGGGGCGCACCCTCGTCTGCGAGGTGTCCGACGGCAGCAGCACCTCCCCTCGGCTGCGCCGCGCGGCCACCACCGACGAAGGGGGCCGTGGCCTGTTCCTCGTCTCCCAGTTCACCCAGGCCTGGGGAACGCGCTACCTGGCCCGGGGGAAGGTGATCTGGGCCGAACAGATGCTGGGCCGCACTCCGGAACCCGACATGTCCGTGTTGTTCGACGACGTGGCCCTCTGACGCCCCACGGCCGACGCGTGCAGGTAAGTCAAGCCTTACTTTCTCGGAATTCGGGCTGCATAGTGGGGAGCCGTATCGAGGGGAGGCCGGTTGTTTCCGCAGGTCGATGGTGATGCCGAGCGTCAAGTGGCGGGCGAGCAGGCCCGTGTGGACGGCATGTACGCAGTGCTGGACGAGCGCCTCGCGCAGGCACGTGCCCAACTGGCGGACGTTCTGGAGCAGAAGCCCGGGAGCCCTGGCGAGGTGTACGCGCGTGAGGTGGAGGCCGGGCGCCTGACCGGGCTGGCGCGCCGGCTGGAGGGTGCCGAGCAGGGGCTCGTCTTCGGGCGCGTCGACGGCGCGGACGGGACGGTGCTGCACCTCGGACGGATCGGCCTGCACCTGCGGGACCACGACCTACCGCTGCTCGTGGACTGGCGGGCCGAGGCGGCGCGGCCGTTCTACACGGCGACGCCGCTGCGTCCGACCGGGCTGCGGCGCCGCCGCCACCTGCGCTGCGAGGGCCGCGTGGTGCGCGCGGTGAGTGACGAGATCCTGGACGGCTCCGCCCCGACCCCCGACGACGTGGTGGGCGACGGGCCGCTGATACAGGCGCTGGAGGCGGGGCGGACCGGGCGCATGGGTGCGGTGGTGGCCACCTTGCAGACGGAGCAGGACGCGATCGTGCGGTCCGCCGACCGTGGGGTGACGGTGGTGCAGGGCGGCCCCGGCACGGGCAAGACCGTGGTGGCGCTGCACCGGGCCGCGTACCTCTTGTACGCGTTCCCTCGGGTCGCCGAGCGAGGCGTGCTGATCGTCGGGCCGAACCCGCGCTTCCTCGACTACGTCTCCCGGGTTCTTCCCTCGCTCGGGGAGAACGACGCCGTCCTGGCGACCTGTCGGGAACTCGCCGGGGTGCACCGGCCGGCCGCCCAGGAGCCGTCGGAGGCGGCGCGGCTCAAGGGCGGCCCGGCGATGGCCGAGGCACTGGCCGGGCTGGTGCGCTCCCACCAGGGGCACGGCGGGGACTTCACGGTACGCGTGGGACAGGAGCAGGTCCGGCTGCCCCAGGAGGAGGTCGCGCGGGCGCGCGACGCCGCCGCGGCGAGCGGCCTGCCGCACAACCCGGCGCGTGAGGTGTTCAAACGGCACCTCGTCGACGCGGCCACCGCGACGCTGGGGCGCGCGTTCGCCGATGCCTGGCACGCTTCGACGCGGAAGCGGCGGCGGCCACCGGGATCGACCTCGACCAGGCGGTCGACGCCGACCTGCGGACCCTCGGACTGGGCGACGCGCCGGCCGCGGACGCGGACGAGGAGTTCGACGCGGACGCGGTACGCGCGGCCCTGCTGGACGAGGACCACGTCGAGCACGCCGTCCAGGAGCTGTGGCCGCGCCTGACACCCGCCGCCCTCCACAGCGCTCTCCTGACGGACCCGCACACCATGACGGCGCACCTGCCGCACCTGACCCCCGCCGAACACGCCCTGCTGCTGCGCACCGCGGGCGCCGGGTGGACCGACTCGGACGCGGCTCTCCTGGACGAGGCGGCGAGCCTGGTCGACGGCCCGCCCGAGCGCGTCTTCGGGCATGTCGTCGTCGACGAGGCCCAGGAGCTGACCCCCATGCAGTGGCGCATGGTCCTGCGCCGCTGTCCGGCACGGTCCATGACCGTCGTGGGCGACTTCGCCCAGGCGGGCCCCGCGTCCACCGCCCGCGACTGGCGGGAGGCGCTGGGCCCGCACCTGGGCGACCGCTTCACCGTGCACACCCTGACCGTCAACTACCGCACCACCCACGAGATCCTGGCCGCCACCGGCGACCTCCTGGCACGGATCGCTCCCGGCCGGCGACCGGGCCGCTCGATCCGCCACGGCGAGACGCCACGCACCCTGACCGCACAACCCGGGCTCGTCACCGCCCTGACCGGCGAGCTGCGGGCGCAGGCCGCCGCCCACCCCGGCGACCTGCTCGCGGTGCTGTGCCCGGACGCCAGGACCGACGAGCTGACCCGGGCCCGGGTCACCGAGTGGGCGCGCGTCGTCCCGGCCTCCGAGGCTCGCGGCCTGGAGTTCGACTCCGTCGTGGTCGTCCTGCCCGAGGAGATCGCCGCGGCCGGGCCCAGCGGCGAGAGAGACCTGTACGTCGCCCTCACCCGTCCGACCAAGCGGCTGTGCGTCCTGACCGGAGCGAGGTGACGATGCTGCGGTGGGCAAGGGCACAGGCCCCCCGGTTTCCTCATCCCCCTCGGTTTCGCTCGGCGTTGAGCCGCGCGGCCTGGCGCGTCAGATAGTCGCGCTCGGCCAGGTTGGGCGCCTTGTGGGCCGCCTCGGCGTACAGCCGTGCCGCCGTCGCCAGGTCGCCGTCACGCTCGTGCAGGTACGCCGCCACCGCCGCGTGGCGGGGCAGGGAGTCCTTCAGCGCCGCGAGCGCCGTCAGCCCCGCGCGCGGTCCGTCGGCCTCGCCGACGGCCACCGCACGGTTGAGCCGGACGACCGGGCTGTCGGTCAGCCGCACGAGTTCGTCGTACCACTCTACGATCTGCACCCAGTCGGTCTCCCCGGCGGTGGGCGCGTCGGCGTGGAGTGCCGCGATGGCGGCCTGGGCCTGGAACTCGCCCAGCCGGTCGCGGGCGAGGGCCGCCTGCAGGATCCCCACGCCCTCGGCGATCGAGGCGGTGTCCCAGCGGCCGCGGTCCTGCTCGGCGAGCGGCACCAGACTGCCGTCCGCAGCGGTCCGGGTGACGCGCCGGGCGTGGTGGAGCAGCATGAGGGCGAGCAGCCCCGCCACCTCGGGATGGTCGATCGCCGCCGCCAGTTGCCGGGTCAGCCGGATGGCCTCGGCGGCGAGGTCCACATCACCGGAGTAACCCTCGTTGAAGACCAGGTACAGGACGCGCAGCACGGTGGCCACGTCGCCGGGCCGGTCGAAGCGGACACCGGAGACCGTGCGCTTGGCCCGGCTGATCCGCTGCGCCATCGTCGCCTCCGGCACCAGATAGGCCTCGGCGATCTGGCGCGTGGTGAGCCCGCCGACGGCGCGCAGCGTGAGCGCGACCGCCGACGACGGCGTCAGCGACGGGTGCGAGCACAGGAAGTAGAGCTGGAGCGTGTCGTCCATCGCGGGCGCGGGCCCGGGCACCGGCTCCTGGTCGACGACGTCCTCACGCCGGCGACGGGCCGTGTCCGCCCGGGTCGCGTCGAGGAACCGACGCCAGGCCACGGTGACCAGCCAGCCCTTCGCGTCCCGCGGAGGGTCGTCGGGCCAGACACGGACCGCCTCGACCAGCGCGTCCTGTACGGCGTCCTCGGCCGCGGCGAAGTCGGCTCCGCGGCGGACGAGGATCGCGAGGACGCTCGGGGTGAGGCTGCGGAGCAGGGCCTCGTCCATGGAGGGAGTCACTCGGTGATGGTGGGCGGGGCGGCCAGGAAGGGGCGTACCTCGAGCCACTCATGGATCGGCCGGCCGCCCGCTCCGGGGGCGGCCGACAGCTCTCCGGCCAGTTCGGCGGCGCGTTCGTGGCTGTCGACGTCGATCACCATCCAGCCGGCGATGAGGTCTTTGGTCTCGGCGAACGGTCCGTCGGTGACCGGTGGGCGGTCCTCGCCGTCGTAGCGGACCCAGGAGCCTTCGGGGGCGAGTGCCTGGGCGTCGACGAACTCGCCGGTCTTCTCGAGCCGGGCGGCGAAGTCCTGCATGTACCGCACGTGCGCCGAGATCTCCTGCGGTGTCCACTGGTCCATGGGTACGTCGTTGCACGGTGCCGGAGCGCCGCGGTAGTGCTTGAGCAGCAGGTACTTGGCCATCGTGGTTCTCCTGGTTGCGGGTGCGGCCCATTGTGGTCGCGTTCACCCCTGGGACGGAGCCGGTCACGGATTCTCGACAACGCCGCCCAAGATTTTTTCGGCTCGGTTGTCCGGCGAGCTTTCCGGCGCGGTTTTCCGGCGTGGCGAGGCGGGTCAGTGACCGGACCGGGACGGGCCCGGGGAGGGCTTCGGTGCCGGCCCGCGCCGCAGTTGCCGCGTCTCGCGGATCTCCAGCAGCAGAACGGCGGCGAGCAGCCCGGCGGCCACCGCGACCGCCGGGGCACCGACCAGGCGGGTGGTGACCGCCCCGATCGCCGCGCCGGCCACGAACCCGACGACGACCAAGGAATACCGTCCCGCGCGCCGCGCGGCCGCCGCTTCCCGCGACGCCACCCACTGGTGCGCGGCGACCAGGGCCTTCTGCAGATTCCCGCTCTCCGCCAGCGTCGTGTAGGGGGCGTCACGCAGCGTGGTGAAGGTTGCGAACTGCAACGCGGCCACGAACGACACGGTGACCGTCGTCGCCGGTTCCGGTACACCGGGGGGAAGCGCGGCGATCACGGACAGGGCCGCGATCTGCAGCGTCAGCACCAGCCGCAGCGGCCGGCGCACCAGCCGTACCACCCGGGCCACACCGAGCACCTGCACGAGGAGGACACCGACGGTGAAGGCCGCGATCGGGACCAGCAGGAACACGGCCCGCCGCCAGTGCCGGGCGGTGGCCTCCACACAGAACAGCAGGACGTTGCCCGACTGCAGGTTGGCGAAGACGTTGTGCCGGACATACGTGTACGCGTCCAGGAACCCGCCCACTGCGGCGAGAAGCACCCCGACGGCCAGCGTATCGGGGCGGGGGTGGATCGTGGCCATGCACCACAGCATGCACGACGGGACCTGCCCGGCCGGTGAGGGAACCGCCGGACCCGGCCGGGCCCCGCGTCACTTCCCGGCCAGCTCCTCCTCCAGCCAGGTACGGCCCCGGGTGCGGGCGGCCAGGCGTGTGCCGCCCAGCCGGGAGGCCAGCCGCTCGGCCTCCGCGTCCACGGCGGCACGCGCGTCGGCACCGACGTCCTCCAGGAAGCGGCAGACGATCTCACCGCCGGCGTCCTGGGCCCAGCCGCCCACGATGCGGCCGTTCCACCACACCGAGGGGCCGATGTTGCCCACCCGGTCGAACAGACGGGGCCCGTGCGGGCCGAGGAACCACTCGCGCCGCTGCCAGCCCATCGGCGTGGGGTCCAGCGCCGGCAGCAGGGCCGCCCACGGCTCGGGCTCGGCCAC